>NZ_JBFTJF010000005.1:0-379117 GCF_056395305.1 Variovorax sp. 10L426
GGCACGACAACCCGAAGGGAAGGTATGCCAGGACGGGCCACTCGGCGTTGCGCTCCTTGCATGTGCCAACGCACATGCGGCGTCGCGCGCCTTGATTGGCCCGTCCTGGCATACCTTCGCGACCCCGGAAGTAGTGTGAACAGGCCCTAGTCAACGAACGATCTTGTCGAGATTAGCCGCGCGGTCGAGTCCCTTGGCTTCGGCGAAACCCTTGACGTTGCGAAACACCGTCGCATCCAGATCGGCCTCGGTGAAATCGGCGCCGGTCACGTCGGCGTCCGTGAGGTCGGCGCCTCCGAGCTTGACGCGAAAGAAATTCGCGCCGCGGAGATTGCTGCCCTTGAGGTTGCAAAAAGTCATCAACGATCGGTTGAAGTCGGCGCCCGCCAGTGTCGCGCCGGCCAGGTTGGCGCTGGCGAGATCGGTTCGCATCTGTCCCATCCCCTGGTTCTTGATGTTGACGCCGACGACGGCATTGCTGAAGTTGGCCCCGGAGAGGTCCGCCCCAGGCAGGTCCGCGATCATCCGGACCCCGGTCATGTTGGCGCCCTTGAAGATCGGCATCTTCTTGACCTCGCCACCCAGGATGACCACCGAAAGCAGGCTCGCGCGGGTCAGGTTGGCCCCCGTGAAATCCGTGCCCATCAGCCAGGCACCGTTCAGGTTGGCGCCTTCCAATGCTGCGCCGCGGAAGTCGGACAGCACGAGCTTGCTGCCGAAGAAACTAGTGCCCCGCAAGTTGGCGTTGCGAAAGTCGAGCTTGCTCAGGTCGAGGTCCGAGAGGTCCTTGCCCGAAAGGTCCGCCGCCGTGGTTGGCGATGCGTTCTTCAGCGCGGCCCTGACTTGATCCACCGAAAGGTCCGCCGCCGCGGCGTTCATGGCGCCGGCCACAGCCAGCAACGTGGTCACGGTGGCGCTCGCGAAACCTGGGATGCGGCTCATTGGGACTCCTCTCTCGCCATCGCGGCTATCCACGGGTCAACGTACGCAGTGGTCCATGGCGCCATAGCATTCAATCATTGCCACTTTGAAAGAGACCGACATGACCAAATGGCGCAAGCAGTCCGCTTCCGAGGTGTTCACGCCCGAAGAAACCGTCGCACGGCTCGCCGAGGAGCTGCCGAAGTGGTACTTCGAGGACGGGTGGATTCGTCGCAAGTTCAAGACCAGCGGTTGGAAAGGCACGCTGATGGTGGTCAACACCGTGGGCCACCTCGCGGAAGCCGCCTGGCACCATCCGGATCTCACGGTGTCATACGCCTTCGTCACGGTGAAGCTGATGAACCATGCGGCCAAGGGCATCACCGAGAAGGACTTCGAACTCGCCAGGAAGATCGAGGAAGTCGTGATGTGGCAACCCGGCGCCGTGGAAGGCGCGGTGCTCGAGGGCACGCCGGACGATCCGCGTTTCAAGTACCTGAAGTACGACTGACCTGCGCGCGGGGACGTTGCGTGGTGACACAGTGTCCTCAACTCGATACAAGTCAGCGCGCGCTAGCGAAGACCGCGTATGAGGTCCCGCGAGAGAAGGTCAGCGGAACAGAGCTTGCTTTGCAAGCCTTGAACAACCATTGAACTTCATTACACCGAAAGCGCGATGGATCGCCCTCGAAACATTCCCGAAGCGAGCTTTGCCGACCGCCCGACGACCGTCGCGCTGCGTGCGCCCGGGCGTTTGCATCTCGGATTTCTCGACCCTGCCGCATCGCTGGGCCGGCGCTTTGGCAGCGTCGGGCTGATGATCAACGGCTTCGAAACAGAGGTCGAGATCAGCGCGTCGCCCCTCGACCAGATCACGGCGAGGGGGCCCGCGGAGCATGCCGAGATCGAGCGCGCGGCCGCGTGCCTGGGCCTGCTGCGAGCACACAGCGGTCGTGGCGAACCGCTGCACCTCCGCTTGCTGCAGGTCTTGCCCGCGCATGCTGGATTCGGCTCGGGGACGCAGTTGGCACTGGCGATCGGCCGGGCGTTCGCGCTGTGGCACGGCCTGAGCGTCCCCACGGCCGCGCTGGCGCAATGGCTGGGTCGTGGGCTGCGGTCGGGCATCGGCATTGCAGGATTCGACCATGGCGGGCTGATCGTCGACGGCGGCCCTGGTGCGAACGGCGCGCCTGCGGCTGTGTTGTCGCGTATTCCGCTGCCCGAAGCCTGGCGCGTGCTGATCGTGCAGGACAGCGCACAGAAGGGCTTGTCGGGCGACGACGAAAGACGGCGCATCGCCAGCTTGCCGCCATTGCCCCGAGCGCTCGCCGCCGACATCTGCCACCAGGTGCTGATGCGCGTGCTGCCGGGCGCCGCCACGGGCGACTTCGCGCCCTTCGCGGCAGGCGTCACGCGCGTCCAGCAGGTGCTGGGCGAGCATTTCGCGCCCGCGCAGGGTGGCCGTGTTTTCGCAAGTGAAGCAGTGGGTCGACTGCTCGGATGGGCGTTGCAGGCCGAGCACGTGGCCGCCATCGGCCAGAGCTCCTGGGGTCCGACCGGCTTCGCGATCCTCCCATCGCAGGCGCGCGCGGAAGCCGCGGTCGATGCCATGCTGTCGGCCAACCTCATCGCCCCATCGCTGACGCTGCGCGTTGTTTCCGGTCGCAACACCGGGGCCACGCTGCTCGATCGGCGTCTCGAAGTGCCCATGTCCTGAGTTCAACGCAGAGTCGTCTTCATGGAACGCCCCTACATCCTCCACATGTTCACACCGGGCCGGCAGATGAGCCCGTTCGACATCAACATGGCGGCCGACGCCGGCTACCAGATCGTCGTGCCGTACTGCGAGGTCGGCACCGACGGCGTTGCCGGGCTCACGCAGGACGCCATCTTCTCTCGCAGTCCGAAGGGCCTGCTGCGAACCGGCATCTTCATCGGCGGGCGCGACGTGCTGCAGGCCGCCGACATGCTCGATCGTGCGAAGGCGGCCATGTTCAAGCCCTTCGTCGTGTCGCTGATGGCGGACCCCAGCGGCGCCTACACGACCGCGGCTGCGATGGTGGCCTGCGTCGAGGCTGCGCTTGCCGGCCAGCATGCACAAGGCGCACAGGGCGCACAGGGCCTGGACGGCCGGCGCGTGGTCATCCTCGGTGGCACGGGGCCGGTGGGCCGCATTGCCGGTGTGATCGCGGCACAGTCGGGCGCGCAGGTATTTCTCTCCAGCCGCGGTGGCACCGATGCGGCCGAAGCGGCTGCGGGCGAGACCGGCAAGCGCTTCGGCGTCAGCCTGCGCGGCGTCGCGGGCGGCGATCAGGCCGCCGTGCGCGCATCGATCGCCGACGCCGACGTTCTGCTCGCCTGTGCGCCGGCAGGCGTCCAGGTTGTTTCGGCCGAGACGCTGACCTTCGCGAAGCAGCTCAAGGTCGCGGCCGATGTGAACGCGGTGCCGCCCGAGGGCATTGCCGGCGTCGGCGTGATGGACAACGCCAAGCCTTTGCCCGGCGCCGCGGCGGTGGGTGTCGGTGCATTGGCGATCGGCA
This sequence comes from Variovorax sp. 10L426, assembly GCF_056395305.1. Lineage (NCBI taxonomy): Bacteria > Pseudomonadati > Pseudomonadota > Betaproteobacteria > Burkholderiales > Comamonadaceae > Variovorax > Variovorax sp. 10L426. The sequence continues at coordinate 3,462 of NZ_JBFTJF010000005.1, forward strand.
ACGTCAAATACCAGACGCAGCAACGGCTTCTGGTGCAGATGCATGAGGCCGAATCGCCCGTGGTGTTGAGTTTCAAGGAGGCATTTGCCACCGCTCGTGCCTTCATTGCCGAAAAGGCGGCTTGATTGATCCGACCGCCCGCCATGACAGCGCTGGCCGTGGTCTCCATCTCCGCGCGGATGCTGGCCGAAGCGGCCGTCGATGACGGCTTCGAGGTCGTGGCGCTCGATCTGTTCGGAGACGCGGACACCCGTCGTGCCTGCGCCGAGTGGCATTCGATCGGTGATCCGGCCAGCTTGAGCATCGATGGCGAACGGCTGCTGTCCGTGCTCGAAGGGCTCGCGCAGAGGGGTCGTGTCGCCGGCTGGATCGCCGGCTCAGGCTTCGAGGGCCGGCCCGATCTGCTGGAAACTGGCGCGGCGCTGTTGCCGCTGATCGGAACGCAGGCCGACGCCATGCGGCGCGTGCGGGACCCGCAGGCCTTCTTCGGATTCCTCGACGCGCGAGGGATCGCCCATCCGGCAGTGCGGGTGACTGCGCCCGAGGACGCAGTGGGCTGGCTCGTGAAGGATGCGCATGGCTGCGGCGGCTGGCACATTCGCCGGGCCACATCGCCCGACGTCTTGAGCGTCCATCAGTACTTCCAGCGCGAGAGCGCAGGCAGGCCCATGTCGGCGACATTCGTCGCGAATGGGCGCGATGCCTCGGTGCTCGGCTTCAATCAACTTATCGTGCGCCCCCTGGCGGGGCGGCCCTTCGTATATTGCGGTTCGGTGGGCCCGGTGCCATTGCCCCCAATCGCGGCGGACCAGGTCACCGCGGCGCTGCGCGCGCTGGTGTCGGCCTTCTCGCTGCGCGGTCTGGGCAGTGTGGACTTCATGCTCGATGGCGAAGCCGTCGACGTGCTCGAAGTCAATCCGCGTCCGCCGGCCAGCATGGCGCTCTACGGTCCTGGCATGGTGGCTGCGCATGTGCGTGCCTGTGTGCAGGGCGAGTTGCCGGAAAGTCCTGCGCAGGCGAACGGCCTCGTTCGCGGCACCGAAGTCGTCTTCGCACCGCGTCGGCTTTGGCTGGACGAGCCCGCCACGCAGCGTCTTGCGGCGCGCCCCGGCTGCCATGACCTGCCGATCGCCGCAACGGCCTTCGAAGCCGGCGATCCCTTGTGCAGCGTGAGTGCGAGCGGTGCGAACGCCGAGCACGTGCGCGAGTTGCTGCAGCGCGGCTGCGAGGCCGTGCATCAATCCCTGGAGATCTCCGCATGACGGACGCAACGGCGACACCACCCCTGGCCGCATGCAAGCTCAGCGTGAACGCGCTCGCCCGACCGCTCGTCGAGCGGCTGCTTGCCAATGCCGATGCGCTCGGCGTGCGAGTGCGCCGCGACGAGGGTGGTCCCTTCATCGTCGACGCGGGCATTGCAGCGGGCGGAAGCGTCGCGGCGGGCCTGCGGGTGGGCGAGATCTGCATGGGCGGCCTCGGCCAGATCGTCCTGCGCCCCGATGGACTGGAAGGCTGGCCCACCTGGATCGAAGTGCACAGCGCGCAACCGGTGCTGGCCTGCCTGGGCAGCCAGTACGCCGGGTGGAGCCTCGCGGCCAGCAAGGAGGAAACGGGGGGCAAGAAGTTCTTCTCGCTCGGTTCCGGCCCGGCGCGCGCGCTGGCGGCCAAGGAAACGCTCTTCGATGAACTCGGCTATCGCGATCATGCGGATGCGGGCGTGCTCGTGATGGAGGTCGACCGGCCGCCGCCGCAGGTGATCATCGACAAGCTGCTGCGCGACTGCCATTTGAGCGCGGAGCGGCTGACCCTGATCCTCACGCCGACGACCAGCCTCGCCGGCACCACGCAGGTGGTGACGCGCGTGCTGGAGGTCGCGCTGCACAAGGCGCACCAGCTGGGCTTCGACCTCGGCAGCATCGTGGGCGGCGCGGGCTCGGCGCCATTGCCGGCGCCCAGCCCCGACGGCGTCGAGGCCATGGGACGCACCAACGACGCGATCCTCTACGGGGGGCGCGTCCACCTCACCGTGCGTGGCGACGATGCAGCGGCGCGTGAGCTTGCCAGGCAGTTGCCCTCGCGCAACTCGAGCGACCACGGTCGTTCGTTCGCCGACATCTTCAAGGCAGCGGAATACGACTTCTACAAGATCGACGGCGCCTTGTTCGCGCCGGCCGAGGTGTGGGTCAGCAATCTCGACAGCGGCCACACCTGGCACGCCGGCGGCCTGGACATGCCGTTGCTGCTCGGCCTGTGGCGGCAGGAGGCGTGATGGCCTTCACGGTGGCCATCATGACGGACGAGACCGGCTGGCACACGCGCCGGCTCCAGGCGGCGCTGCGGGCGCGAGGCTGCGTCGGTCGCTGCGTCGATCTGGCGGACTGCCGGATCGACACGACGGCCGCCTGGCACGGCCTGGTCATCCCCGGCTTCGGTCGCGATCTGCCCGACGCGGCGCTCGTGCGCGGCATCGCGAGCGGAACCTTCGAGCAGGTCACGAAGCGGCTCGGCGTGCTGCATGCGCTGCGCGAACTCGGCGTGCCCGTCTACAACGACGCCCGGGCGATCGAACGCAGCGTCGACAAGTCGATGACCAGTCTGCTGCTGCACGCCGCGCGCATCGCATCGCCGCCGACCTGGGCGACCGAATCGCTCGCACACGCGCAGCGCATCGCGATCCGCGAAGGCGCGGCCGGCCACGCGCTGGTGCTCAAGCCGCTGTTCGGTTCGCAGGGCAAGGGCCTGCAGTTGGTGGGCCAGGTGGATGGCGTTCATCACCCGCTGCCGAATATCGAGGCCACGTACGGATCGCTTGCCTACTTGCAGCGCTTCATTCCGGCGCTGACGACGCCCGGCTTCGATTGGCGGGTGCTGGTGGTCGGAGGCAGGGCGGTCACCGCGATGCGGCGGGTGAGCAGTCACTGGATCCACAACGTCGCGCAGGGCGCGCGCTGCGAACCGGCTGAACTTTCGCCAGAACTCGCTGAACCGGCTGAAGGTGCTGCGCTGGCGCTGGGCATGGACTACGCCGGCGTGGACCTGATGCCGTCGAGGCGCGGCATCCAGGTGATCGAAGTCAACGGCGTCGCCGCCTGGCAGGGCCTGCAGCGCGTGACCCACTTCGACATCGCCCGCAGCATCGTCGACGACCTGCTCGATCGCAAGCTGGCCAGCGCCCGGGCCGGCGCGCGGTCGACGATGCCGCGCCAAGCATGAACACGATCGACCGAGCCAGGGCGTGCTTCCTGCGCGCCTGCGAGCTCGATGTGGCTGTGCGCAAGCCGGGCAACGTCAGCCGCGCATCTGCCGGGCATGGCATGACAGCCGAGAGCTTTATCGCCAGCGCGAAGGCCGCGGCCGGGCCGCTGTTCGAGCCCGGGGCATCGGTGGGCGAGCGGATCGAGGCTGCGGTGGATGCGACATGGGCGGTCGCCGGCTGCAACACCAACCTGGGCATCGTGCTGCTGTGCGCGCCCATCGCACGGGCTGTGGATCTGCGGCCCGACGCCACGGCGCCGACAGCCTTGCGAGAGGCCATCGAATCCGTGCTGGGCGCACTCGACTTGTCCGATGCACAGGCGGCCTTCCGCGCCATCGCCCGCGCCCGCCCGGGCGGCCTGGGCACGGCGCCGGACGAAGACGTCAGGCGCGCGCCCAGTGTCGACCTGCGCGCGGCCATGGCGCTCGCGGCACACCGGGACAGCATCGCGCGCCAGTACCGCGACGGCTACGGCATGCTGTTCGACCTGGGGTTGCCGACGCTCGGAACCGGGTTCTCGCTGATGGCGCCGTCGGCCAACGGCGCGCCGGATGCCGGCACCGTCGCTGCGGTCCAGCGGCTCTATCTGGCGCTGCTGGGCAGCGTTGCCGATTCACACATTGTTCGAATTCATGGCGAGGCGGTGGCACACATTGTCATGACTGCGGCGCAGGGATGGCGGGTGCGCGCGCGCTGCGAGGGGGGGCTCGATGGCGATCCTCAATTCGCAGCCTGGGACGCCTCGCTCAAGGCAGACGGGATCAACCCGGGAACCACGGCCGATTTGACGGTCGCCGCGTTGCTGATCGCGGGTCTGACAGGCTCGCAGTGACTTGCCGTCGCGCAGGCCGGGACGGGTGGCACGGAACGTGATATCTGATGGATTGCGCCGGCCGGCAGGCCGGCGTCCCTTTGGCCCAGAACGCAATCCAGGAGACTAAAAACCATGGCAAAAATTGATCGCATGATGGTCGGCGAGTCACTCGTCGGTGAGGGCAATGAAGTGGCTCACATCGATCTGATCATCGGGCCGCGCGGCAGCCCTGCCGAAACAGCGTTCGCGAATGCACTGACCAACCAGAAGGACGGTTTCACCTGTCTGCTGGCCGTCGTTGCACCGAACCTGCTGACCAAGCCCGCGACCGTGCTCTTCAACAAGGTCACGATCAAGGGCGCCAAGCAGGCCGTGCAGATGTTCGGTCCGGCCCAGCGTGCCGTGGCCATGGCCGTGGCCGACTGTGTCGAAGACGGCACCATCCCTGCCGCCGAAGCCGACAACCTGTTCATCTGCTGCGGCGTCTTCATCCACTGGCTGGCCGACGACGACACGAAGATCCAGGACTACAACTACCAGGCCGTGAAGGAATCGATCCAGCGCGCCGTCGCCGGTTCGCCCACGGCCGCCGAAGTCGTCGCCAAGAAGGGCAGCGTAGCCCACCCATTCGCAGCGCATACTTGACTCGCCCCCAGGTTGCCCGCACTTCGTGTCGGGCGCCCACCCCCTGCCGGGGGCAACACCAGCGGCCCGGCGGAGCCGGTTCCGCGGTGTTTCTGGCATGGCGGCGGGGTTGTCGGTGCTTTATCTAGGTACCATGCCGGCGCCGATCAAACGCAGGACTGCGCCTGCGCGGGAGGGGTGTTCCTTGGGTAGCGGCGCCCGGCGCTCGATCTGCACGCCGACGGCGGCCACATCGCTGAACTTCTTCGGCTTGACGACCTTGACGCGGACCCAGATCGCGCCGAATTCGTGGATCACGATGTCAGCGATCGCTTCGGCAAAGGCCTCGAGCAACTTCAGTTCGTGCTCGGCCAACAGGCGGCGCAGTCGCGCGCAGACGGCCGCGTAGTCGATGGTGTCCGCAATGCGGTCGGTGTCGCAGGCCCGCGAGCGGGCCAGTCCCGCATGCACGTCGATGACCAGAGGCTGTGTGCGGTGCAACTCGCTCTCATGAATGCCAATGACGGTATGGCCGACGAAGCCTTCGATGAAGATCACGTCCATGGCGCTCAGATCCGCCAATGGGGGCTGCGCAACCACGGGCGCGGAACTTGCCGGATGCTGCTCGGAAGTCAAAGTGCTCCTTCGCGTGTGGGGTCCATGCTGTCGCAAAAAGTATCTTTGCGCACTGTGAACTCACGCTGCAAAATGCGGGCCATACAGACAGTGCGTTTCAGGCACCGCGCATCCGGTGGGCCGGTCGCACATGGAGACAATCGATGGCGCTGACTCTTCGAAAGAGCGCGAAGCCGGCAGATCCCCACGCGGATCGTGTGCTGGGCATCGTGCGCGGCGGATTCCAGGACCAGACCACCGACGTGGTGATGCGCTCCTGGATCCGTTGTCTGGACCAGTACCACCTGCGGCCGGACAAGCCGCACGACCCGAACGTGATCGGGCGCGCGCCACTCGAGGAGCGGCGCACGCGTCACGCAGGCGTGATCGAGTGCGCGCGGTACGAGATGACCACGCTCTACCAGCAGCTGGCCGACAGCGAGATCGCAGTGTTGTTGACCGACACCGACGGCGTGATCCTGCACATGGTGGCGTCGCCCGAGTTCGCTGCCGAAGTCGGGCCGCTGGGCTTGCGTGCCGGTGGCGTCTGGAGCGAAACCGAGGCAGGCACCAATGGCATGGGAACCTGCCTGGCTGCGGCCGGCCCGGTGACCGTGTGCCGCGACGATCACTTCTTCACGCAGTTCACGCAGCTCACCTGTTCGGCCGTCCCGGTGTTCGACCCATTGGGCAACATCGTCGCGGCGCTCGACGTGACGAGCCGTTCCAGCCTGATGCAGCAGCATCTGCTGGTCCTGTTGTCCATGACGGCGCGGATGATCGAGAACCGGCTGATCGATCGAGAGTTCCGCAACGCCCATCCGCTGCATTTCCACAGCCGCCCGGAGTTTGTCTACACACTGCACGAAGGCAAGCTCGCGGTGGACGACGACGGGCGCATTCTTGCCGCCAATCGCAGCGCCATGTTCCAACTCGGCTTGCAGACGATGGACCAGATCCGATCGCGACGCATCGAAGACCTGTTCCAGACGTCCCTCGCCGACATGCTGCAGCGAAGCGCCTCGTCATCGTTCCACCCGGTCGTGACCTACGGGACCGACGCGGCGCTGCGTTTCTTCGCGGTGGCGCGACGCCCGGCCTCGGTCGCGGACGCGGTGGCGGCCTCGTTGCCATCTTCGTCATCGTCGTCATCGCCGTCACCGGGCGACTTGTCGATTCCAACGATCTCTCGCGTCAAGGCGCGGCCGACGCCGGTGCTGCGCAGCGTGTCGACCGAGTGCACCTTCGAAGACCCGCGCCTTGCCGAACAACTGGCCATCGGCCGGCGGGTGATCGCCCGCGGTACGCCGGTGCTGGTGTGCGGCGAAACCGGTTCGGGCAAGGAGGTCTTCGCCCACGCGCTGCATGACGGCAGCCCGCGGGCGGGAGGGCCGTTCGTGGCGATCAATTGCGCGAGCCTGCCCGAGGCGCTCATCGAATCCGAGCTCTTCGGCTATTGCGCCGGTGCGTTCACCGGCGCACAGCGCTCCGGGCGCCGCGGCAAGGTCCTGCAGGCGGACGGCGGCACGCTGTTCCTCGACGAAATCGCCGACATGCCGCTCGAACTGCAATCGCGGCTCCTGCGCGTGCTCGACGAGCGTCGTGTCACGCCGCTGGGCACCGAAGAAAGCCATGCGGTCGACTTCCAGTTGATCAGCGCCAGCCATCGTCACCTGCCGGGCATGGTGCGTGAAGGCCGGTTCCGGGAAGACCTCTACTACCGGCTCGCAGGCGTCGAAGTGCAATTGCCGGCGTTGCGCGAGCGCAGCGACAAGCTCGAACTGATTCGCGCGCTGCTGACTGCCGAAGGCGGTCCCGACGCATCGCTGAGTGCCGAGGCCGAGCGGCTGTTGATGGCGCACCAGTGGCCCGGCAACATCCGTCAGTTGAGGCACGTCCTGCGCACCGCGGCGGCGCTGGCCGATGGAAGGCCGGTCACCCGCATCCACCTTCCTGCGATGGCGGTCAACCTCCAATCGACACGTGACGGTGAGCCGTTGCTCGGGATGAATACCGAGCGGGTCGACATGTCGGTGCCTGCCGCGACATCAGCCGCCGTGCCGGGCTCGGCGCGCGAGGTGCACGGCGACAGCGCGCCCGGCAGCGCCAAGCTCAACCTCATCCAGGCCAACGAGCGGCAGTTGCTGCTGCAGATGCTCGAGCAGTACCGCTGGAATGTGAGCAACGTCGCCAAGGCGCTGGATGTCAGCCGGAACACGCTCTACCGCAAGATCCACAAGCTCCAGATCGAGGTCTCCCATCCCGAGCAAGAATCCTGATGCGCCCGACGACGCGGCGCCGGCCGAGCATGCCGAGCCGCGTTCCCGTTTCGCCTGGTGCGTGACCGGGTCCGGCCACTTTCTCGACGAGGCGATGGCGCTTGCTGCGCGACTGCCGAACGTCGACCTGTTTCTCTCCGCTGCCGGCGAGGAAGTCCTGGAGATCTACCGGCTGCACCTCGATGATCTGAAGTTGCGCTTTCGCATCTTTCGCGACAAGACGGCCAGCGGCGTGCCCGTGGGCATGCTGTACGAGGACATCTATCACACCGTTGTCGTCGCGCCGGCCACCAGCAACACCGTGGCCAAGTGCGCCTACGGCATCAGCGATTCGCTGCCGACCAACATGTTCGCGCAGGCCGGCAAGCGGGGCATACCGGGCATCGTGTTTGCATGCGACACCGAGCCGGTGGTCGTGACCCGCTCGCCGCACGATTGGGTCACGCTGCGGCCGAGGCGGATCGAACTGGACAACGTGGAGCGCCTGCGCGGGATCGATTTCTGCCGGGTCGTCACCTCGCCGGCCGAACTTGAAGCCGCTCTCGACGTCCGACTGAAGGAAATCTCTCGCGCATGGAACACATCCTCTTCCTGACCGGACACCTCGCGCAGCCGAGTCTGGAGCGGGTGCTGGCCGGCATCGATGCCGCCCCGTTCACGTGGGAAGTGCGAGACCTCGGTTTGCAGGTTGCCGGGCTGATGACGGCGGACATGATCCGCCGCCGGGTGCCGCTGCAGGAGGGCGTCGATCGCATCGTCGTGCCGGGGCGCTGTCGTGGCGACATGGAGGCGTTGTCTCGACACTTCGGCGTTCCGGTGCAGCGCGGTCCCGAGGAGGTGAAGGACCTGCCGCTTTTCTTCGATCGCGCCGCCAAGGCCATCATGGTGGACGAATACGAGGTCGCGATCTTTGCCGAGATCGTCGATGCGCCGCGACTGACCGTGCCGGAGATCGTCGCGCGCGCCGGGCGCCTGAGGGCCGATGGCGCCAACGTCATCGACCTGGGCTGCCTGCCTGAGACGCCATTCGATCGCCTTGAGGAAGCCGTCCAGGCGCTGAAAGCCGGGGGGTTCCAGGTCAGCGTCGATTCGGTCGACACCGCCGAGCTGCTGCGCGGCGGCCGCGCGGGCGCCGACTACCTGCTCAGCCTGACGCTGGACACCTTGTGGGTGGCAGAGGAGGTCGCATCCACCCCGATCCTGATCCCTCGCGTCCCCAGCGACGAGGCCTCGCTGCACGAGGCGGTCGAAGCCATGCAGCGGCGGGGCAGGGCGTTCCTCGCCGATTCGATCCTCGACCCGATCCCGTTCGGCCTGACGAAATCGATCGTGCGTTATCACCGGCTGCGCGAGCGCTTTCCCGAGGTGCCGATCATGATGGGCGTGGGCAACCTGACCGAATTGACGGAGGCGGACACCAGCGGCATCAACGCCTTGCTGTTCGGAATCTGCGCCGAGCTCGACGTCGCTGCCGTGTTGACCACGCAAGTCAGCAACCACGCCCGTCGCGCGGTGAAGGAGGCCGACTGGGCGCGCCGCATCATGTACGCGGCGCGCCACCACGGCACGCTGCCCAAGGGCTTGAGCGATGCGCTGATGACGGTGCATGCCAAACGCCCGTTTCTCGATACGCCCGAAGAGATCGCGGCCACTGCGGCGCAAGTGCGCGATCCGAACTTCCGCGTGCAGGTGTCTGCGAGCGGCCTGCATGTCTACAACCGCGACGGGTTGCGCAGGGGGCTGGGCGCGTTCGAGCTGTGGCCGCAACTCGGCCTCGAAGCCGACGCGGCGCACGCCTTCTACATGGGCGTGGAACTGGCACACGCCGAGATCGCCCACAAGCTCGGCAAGCGCTATGTGCAGGATCAGCCATTGGACTGGGGGTGCGCCGTGGATCGCAACGCCGAAGACCTCGATGCATGGTGCGCGCCGGGCACGACGAGGGCCCCTCGCAAGACGACCGAAGAGCCCTTCAAATGAACGACGTCATCTTCGAAACCGTCGTGACCACCGTTGCACCCAACGGAAAGCCGCATGTCGCGCCGATGGGCGTGCGCTACCGCGGCGAGCATGTGGTGCTGATGCCGTTCAAGCCTTCGACCACCTACGACAACATCTGCGCGACCGGTTGTGCGGTGCTCAACATCGTGACGGACACCCGCGTCTTCGCCGGCTGCGTGACCGGCCGCCGCGATTGGCCGACGCAGCCGGCAGAGAAGATCGCAGGTGTTCGCCTGGGCAGCGCCTTGAGCCACGTCGAATTGAGGTTGGCCGAACGGATCGACGACGTGGAGCGTCCGGTGCTGCACATGATGCGGGTGCACGAGGTCATCCATTCGAGCTTCGCCGGCTTCAACCGCGCGCAGGCGGCCGTGATCGAGGGGGCTGTGCTGGTGAGCCGTCTGCACATGCTGCCGCCGCAGAAGGTGGACAGTGAAATGGCCTATCTGAAGATTGCCATCGATAAGACGGCCGGCCCCAATGAGCGTGAAGCATGGCGCTGGCTGGTCGACGCAGTGCAAAGCCATCGCGCCCGGGCCGCCGATGTCATGCAGGGACCATCGTCATGAAACTGCTCGTCAGCGTTCGAAGCGTCGAAGAAGCCTTGCTGGCTGCGGAAGGGGGAGCCGACTTCATCGATCTCAAGGAACCAGGCCATGGTGCGTTGGGCGGCCTGCCGATCGCCACCATTCGCGAGATCGTGGGTGCACTGCGCGGGCACGCCAGCGGCCTGGCGATCAGCGCCACCATCGGCGACGTGGCGATGCACGAGGCTGAACGTATTGCCGCATGCGTCGATGCGGTCGGTGCGTGCGGCGTCGACTATGTGAAGGTTGGGATCGAGCGCGTGCCGCAGGCGCATACAGTACTCGGCGCGCTCGCCGCCAGCGACTGGCCCATCGTGCCGGTGTTCATCGCCGACAAGGGATTGGAGTTCGCCGATGTCGCACATTCCTGCGCCTTGGGGTTTCCGGGCGTGATGGCCGACACCTTCGACAAACGTGCCGGCAGCCTGTTCGACGCGGTGCCGATGGACGATTTGCGCCGCTTCATCGCCGCGGTGCGCGCGACCGGGACGATGGTCGGCCTGGCGGGCGCGCTGCGCGCGACGCATGAACCCTTGTTGCGCGCGCTCGCGCCCGACTTCGCAGGCTTCCGCACGGCCGTGTGCGCGGGCGACCGAAGCTCGGCGCTCGACCCTCAGCGCTTGCATTCATTGGTCGCACTGATGCACAACCGTGAGCCGCCGAAGCAGCCGGCCCATCCCATCATTCATCGTCGAACCTGACCTGACCCAGGAGCAATGCACGAACGCGCGCCACCTCGTTGCAGTGAACGACGTCGATCGGAAAGGCCGCACCGTCCGACAGTTCCCCGAAAGACCGATCGACCACGCCCGCCTCGCCCAACTGGATCAGGCTCAACCTCGGGTCGATCTCGCACGACTTGACCAGCACGAGGCGCTCCGCATTGAGGCGATGGGCGAGATCGAGCGCAATGCTGTCGGAGGTGAACTCCCAGTTCGTCTGGGCGGTCGACCGGCTGCGTTGCAGTTCGAGGGGCAGCCAGAGTGCCGTGTGTCCCTTGTGCAGCACACGGTGGATGTCCGACCGGGTGCGCGTGAGCTGCAATGCGGGATTCAGGCCGTGCATCAGGTAGGCGGTCTGCGCCATCGCGAGGATCGCCATGTTGTGCGCGCTGAGGTCGCTGAAGCGCCAATGCGCCTGGGCGCGCCTCACTTCGTCGCCGAAGGCGCCGCCACCGCAGACGACGATCACGCGACCCCCGCCGCATTCGGCCAGCAGGTCCAGCCATGCCGGCAGCAGCGGATTTGCGTTCAGGCTTCCGCCGATCTTCACGATCCACATACGGTGGGGTCCATGTCGAAGAGCGTTGCGACGGCGACGCACGGCGCGCACACCTGGGCCCACGCCTGCACTGCGGCGCGGCCGGTGCCGGTGTCCGCCCTTGCACGTGCGACGTCGCGACCGTACGCGACGTGACGGTGCGCGGGCCATGGCTCGGCCGTGCCCGCCCATGCGCTTGCCACCACATCGCTCACCAGGAAGTCGCCGCATCCGGCGCTGACGATCACCGCGTCCTGCGGCAGCTCGTGCGCTTCCATCACGCGGCGCATCTCACCGCCCAGAACGCCAACCTGCAGTGCTCGCCAGGACAGCGCAAAGTGCAGCCAATCGTCGGGCGAGGCATCTCGCCGATCGAGGCCGATCATCCGGGCCAGCCGCTGCCGGGTGGCGTCCAGGTCCTTGCTGGCGTTGTCGGCGCTCGGGTGCAGATCATGGGCAGGGTTCAGTTCACCGGTCAGGCGGTAGACGTCGGCGCTGGTCGCGAAAAACTCGTTCATCACGTTGTGCGGCGTCCCACGCCAATCGATGCGCTGCGCCACTGCGCAAAGCGGCGTGCGCACCACGCCGTGGTAGACCAGCTCGCCACTGGCCAGGCGCTGCGCGTCGGTGCGGTTGGCGGTGAGGATGCGGCTGTCCTTGAACGCGATCAGGTCGGATGTCGTGCTGCCGATGTCCACCAGCAAGCCGGTGCCGATGCTCAGTGCGGCGTGGCGTGCTGTCGCGAGCCAGTTGGCCGACGCGATGGCGTTCCAGAGGTCTGGCACCTCGGCATCGCGGCACCAGCCGGCGTCCCCGGCGAAGAATTGCGGCGCCGGCAGTGCACGCGCCAGCTCCGACGCGATCCTTCGCACGCCATCTTCACGGTCGGCGAACAGGTCGACCATCTCGCCGGTCATCGTCACGGCGTGCTGCGCCGCCGCCAGCCCATCCCATCGCTGGCGCGCCGAATGGAGCACGGCATCGAGCCGGTCCATGCCCAGCCACAGGGGGCAGGGCCATTGCGCCACGTCGAGCACTTCGCCGCCTTGCAGAAGGCAGGCCTTTGCGTGCGCACCGCCGATGTCCCAGCCGATCACGGTGCGTTCAGACATGCGCATGCACCGCCTTTGAAACCCGCTCGCCATTGCGGGTGGCGATCACCTCGGCAGCCAGGTTGCGCCCCAGCGCGCGCGACAGGTCAACGTAGGCGCTGGTCACGCGCGGGTTGATCTCGATCACCACGGGGCCGCGTCGTTCATGCCACACGAGGTCGATGCCGACGAAGCCGCGCAGACCAGGAACGGCCCGGTGCACGCGCGCGGCCAGGGCGCCGAGCTTCGCGGCGCGTGGATCGGTGAGCGGCATTGCATTCACGTCGACGCTGCGAAACGACAGGAGGCCCTGCGCATCGATGTCCAGGTGCTGGCGGTTGATGCTCAGCAGTTCGTATCCCTTCGGGCCGCACAGCAGCGACAGGCTGAGTGCGACGCCCTCGACCCACGGCTCGATCGCCATGGCGCGGCCGGCACGCGAGCGCGTCGACCAGTCTTCCATCGCCAATTCCTGATCGTGATGCAGGCGGGTTTCGACGGCCCCGGCACCGTCGTCCGGCTTGACCACCCAGCGCGTGGTTTCCGGCTCATGCTCGAAGGCCAAGGGCGTGGCAATGCCCGCTTCGGCCAGCGTCGTCAATGTCATGCGCTTGCGCGTCGCGAGTTCGATCGCCGGGGCATCGCAGCCCAGCCAGCGTTCCGGATCGACGCATTGCTGCAAGCGCGCCAGCAGTCCGTCGGTTTCGGGCGCGACCACCCACGAGAGATCGTGCGTGTTGGCTTGGCGCCGGACGAATTCGAAGGCTGGTTCGCCGTTGCGCGGCGTGACCGGCCGGGCGGGTTCCGGCACGCGCGACGCCGCCGTGCAGGTCGCGACCGACAGGTCAAGGTTTCCAAGGCGAAGCAAGTCGGCCATGATGGCATTGCGCATGGACTGGCCCATCGCCAGAAGTTCGCCGGGGGCCATCTCCCCGCCGCCGCTCAGGTACTCGTACACAAAGATCCGTTTCATCGCTCCACCTGTCTCCCCCTTTTTGTTCGCTCGACATGAACCTCATTCCCGTCATCGACCTCATGCAGGGTCAAGTGGTGCGTGCCGTGCGCGGCAACCGCCAGTCGTATCGGCCCATCGAGTCGCGGCTGTGCAACAGCAGCGATCCGGTGACGGTGGCGAAGATCCTGTGCGAGCACTGCGCCACGCGGCAGCTGTACGTGGCCGACCTTGACGCCTTGCTCGGACGCCCCGGCCAGTCTGCGGTCTTGCGCACGCTGCTGCAAGCCATGCCCGGGCTCGAACTGTGGCTCGATGCCGGCTTTGCCAACGCACACGCGGCTGATGCGCTCCGGCTGGAACTCGGCGCCGCGAGCGAACAGGTCGTCCCGGTCTTCGGCAGCGAATCGCTGGCGTCGCGCGAAGAGCTCGAGCGCTGCTTCGACGGTGAAGGGGACGGCGTGCTGTCGCTGGATCGCCGCGATGGCCAGCATCTGGACGTCGCGGGTTGCTGGGACGCGCCCGCCCTGTGGCCCCGGCGCGTGATCGTCATGACGCTCGAACGCGTCGGCGCGGGTGCGGGCCCCGACCTGGAGACGCTGGCCGATGTGCGTCGCAAATCGCCCACGACCTTCGTCGTCGGGGCCGGCGGCATCCGCAACCAGAGTGACCTGCAGGCAGCCAGCGACGCCGGCGCCGGTGCCTGGCTGGTGGCCAGCGCGCTGCATGACGGCGGGCTGCCCCGCGTGGGCGGCTGAGCCAAACCAGAGTGGGTTCGCATCATGGATGTTGCCGCATCACGTTTCGTGCCAACGCGATACTGTTGCGCCGCGGGCCTGCGAGCGTGCGCTCAGGCCAGAACTGCAACACGGCGCGCCACACAGTGTTTCACTTCTGAAGGACGTCCGTTCGCACCGGGGAGGGCATCGGCGTGGCGTGCAGTGGCACATCGCTTGCGTGAAGCAGCGCGATGACCGAATCTTTGCTGGCGACGGAAGGCGGTGCGGTGCGCTGGACCTGCCCTTTCTGTCTGTTGCTTTGCGACAACCTGAGCGTCCGGGCCAGCGCAACCACAACGCTGGAACTGGCCGATGGCGAGTGCGCCAGCGCGCGCATCGGCCTGGCGCAGTTTTCGGGCACGCCCTCTGCGGCAACACCCATGGTCGACGGGCAAGCTGTCGATCTGGCCGATGCGGTCGCTGCCGCTTCCCGCATCCTGGCGGCGAGCCGGCAACCGCTCTTCGGCGGCCTGGGTACCGATGTGGCGGGCGGGCGCGCCGTCTACCGTCTGGCCTGCGAGACGGGCGCGATCTGCGACCCCGCAGGCGGCGAGGCGCTGATGCATGCCGTGCGATCGCTGCAGGATCGCGGCGCCTTCACCACCACGCTGGCCGAAGTGCGAACCCGCGCCGACCTCATCGTTTGCCTCGGCGAACTGCCTGGCGGCGAAGCTGCCGAATTCTTTGCGCGTTGCGGTTTGGGGGAGGAAGGCCTGGTGCCGCAGCGACACGTGGTGCTATTGGGGGATGAGGCATCCGACCCGGCGGCCTTGGCGGCCTTGGCGGCCTTGGCGGCGCTCGCCAGTCACGGTGGCGTCACGACCGAGTCGGTCCCCCTGCACGGCGACCTGTTCTCGACCGTGGCATTGCTGTCGGCGCTTCTGGCCCGACGTGCCGTGCGCGACGTCCCTTCGCTGCTCGCTGCATTGGCCGAGCGCTTGCTCGCCGCACGCTACGCGGTGATCGTCGGCCAAACGGGCCAGCTACCGGCGCAAGGCGCGTTGATCATCGAAGGCGTCCATCGGATCGTCGGTACGCTGAACACCACCACGCGCGCGGCTGCGATGTGGCTCGGTGGCGGCAACGGCGCGGGCACGGTGAACCAGGTATTCACCTGGCTCTCGGGGTTGCCCTTGCGCTCGCGTGCCGGCCCGGTGGGGCTGGAGCACGAACCGCTGTGCTTCGATGCCGTGCGCCTCCTGGCCGACGCGGCTGTGGACAGTTTGCTGTGGATTTCGAGCTTCGACGCCACATGTGCGCCGCCCGCGACACAGGCGCCGCTCGTTGTGCTGGGGCACCCCGCCCTTGGTCCCTCGGCCGCGCGCGTCGGGAGCGTCTTCATTCCGGTATCGACACCGGGTATCGGATCGGCCGGCCATCTCTTTCGGGCCGACGGCGGCGCGGTGCTGCCGCTGGTCCCGGTCTATCGCGACACCTTGCCGACGGTGGCCGACGTGCTCGGCAGCATCGCGCAGGGCGTCTCGGCGTTGCGCGTGAAAGCCAGCCCATGAGCAGCCTGCGCCTTCGCGGCGGTCGGCTCATCGATCCGACCCAAGCCACCGACACCGTGCGCGACCTGTGCGTGCTGGATGGCCGCATTGCAACGCTCGACACGCGCGATCCGGTCGATGCCGAGATCGACGCAAGCGGCTGCGTCGTGATGGCGGGCGGCATCGACATGCACACGCACATCGGCGGCGGCAAGATCAACCTCGCGCGCCTGCTGATGCCCGAGGACCATCGGGCCAACGGCAATCCGATCGCACTCCCGGGCAATTCGCTCGAACTGGCGTCGTGCGGCGGCTGTGCGCCCGGCACGCTGGCCACGGGCTACCGCTATGTGGAGATGGGCTACACCGCGGCCTTCGAGCCGGCCATGATCGCGAGCAATGCACGCCAGGCGCACATGGAGATGGGCGACACGCCGATCCTCGACCACGGCGCCTACGTGATGCTCGGCAATGACGAGCTGTTTCTCGAACTGCTTTCCAAGGGCGGCGAGGCCGGGCATACGTTCGAGGCCATCCGCGACTACATGGGCTGGACGATGCACGCCACCAAGGCAATGGGCGTCAAGGTGGTCAATCCTGCAGGCATTTCCGCCTTCAAGTTCAACCAGCGCAAGCTGGACGTCGACGAGCGCCATGTCCACTGGCAGGTCACGCCGCGTCAGGTGGTTCATACGTTGGCGCGGGCTCTCCGCGAACTCGGCGTGCCGCACCCGCTGCACATCCACGGCAGCAATCTGGGCGTGGCCGGCAACATTGAATCGACGCTCCAGACCATCCAGGCGCTGGAGGGCTTGCCCGCGCACCTGACGCATGTCCAGTTCCACGCCTACGGCACGGAAGGGCCGAAGAAGTTTTCATCCGCGGCACTGCAACTCGCCGAGGCCGTCAATGCCAACCCGAACGTCAGCATCGATGTCGGACAGATCATGTTCGGCCAGACCGTCACGGCCTCGGCCGACTCGATGCGCCAGCATGCCCAATCCGGACTCGCCAGCCCGCGCAAGTGGGTCGGCAGCGACATCGAGTGCGAGGCCGGTTGCGGTGTCGTTCCGTTCAAGTACCGCGAGCAGAGCTATGTGAACGCATTGCAGTGGGTCATCGGGCTGGAGATCTTCCTGCTCGTCAAAGACCCGTGGCGGGTGGTGCTGACCACCGACCATCCCAACGGCGGACCGTTCACCAGCTACCCGCACCTGATCCGCCTGCTGATGGATCGCACCTTCCGCGAGGAACAACTGGCCAGGCTGCATCCGGACGTGGCGGCGAATTGCGCGTTGCGCTCGATCACGCGCGAGCTGACGCTGCGCGAGATCGCCATCATGACCCGCGCCGCGCCGGCAAGGCTGCTGGGTCTGCGCGACCGCGGCCACCTGGGCGTGGGGGCGGCCGCGGACATCGCGGTGTACCGCGAGCAGGCCGACCGCGAAGCCATGTTCTCCGCGCCCGAGTACGTCTTCAAGGACGGTGCGCTCGTGGCACGGGGAGGGCGCGTCACCGCGGTGCCGGTCGGCGGCACCCACTTCGTCGAGCCGGACTTTGACCGCGGCATCGAGAAGACCTTGCGCCGGCATCTCGCGGCGCGCGGCTCGGTGAACTTCGACCACATCGCGATCGGCCACGACGAGCTGTGCCGTTGCTGCAACGGCGGGCGCCTGCTGCCGGCGGCGTGTTTCAAGGGTGTGTCATGAGCGCCGCGCCGGACCGCTCCAAGCAAGCTCGCACCGCAGTGCGTCGCACGGAGGTTATCCAGTGAGCGATGCCCTGATCCGCAACGGCGTACAGATCGACGATGGCTTCGCCGAAGCCTTTCCGATGAAGGCGACGCGCATCATCATCACCGCGCACAACACCGACTGGGCGCGTCACGCGGCGGTGTCGGCGACCGGCTTGGCCACCTCGGTGATTGCCTGTGGGTGCGAGGCCGGCATCGAGCGTGAACTCGGCCCCGAAGAGACGCCCGACGGACGCCCCGGCCTCAGCGTGCTGATCTTCTCGATGTCGGGCAAGGAGTTGGCCAAGCAGGTCGAGCGGCGTGTCGGCCAATGCGTGCTGACCTGCCCGACGACGGCGGTCTACGCCGGCATCGCCGAAGGGGAAGCGATCGCGCTCGGGCAGAACCTGCGCTTCTTCGGCGACGGCTGGCAGATTTCCAAGGTGATCGATGGCATCCGCTATTGGCGGGTGCCGGTGATGGACGGCGAGTTCGTTGCGCAGGAAAGCACGGCGGTGGTGAAGGGCGTGGGCGGCGGCAACCTGCTGCTTTTGTGCAGCGACACCGACAGCGCGCTGGCCGTCGCAGAGGCCGCCGTGCTCGCGATGAAGGCGCTTCCCAATGTGATCATGCCCTTCCCCGGCGGGGTGGTGCGCTCCGGCTCCAAAGTGGGCAGCAAGTATGCGGCGCTCAACGCGTCGACCAACGATGCGTTCTGCCCCAGCCTCTACGGCCTGGTGCCGCGCAGCGAACTGACGCCGCAGACACGCTGCGTGATGGAGATCGTGATCGATGGGCTGACCGAAGCCGATGTCGGCGAAGCGATGCGCGTGGGCATGCAGGCAGGTATCGCATGCGGTGCAGCGAAGGGGCTGCTGCGGATTTCTGCGGGCAACTACGGCGGCAAGCTCGGTCCGTTCCATTTCCATCTGCACAAGCTGCTGGGGGAGGGCGGGCCATGAGCGGCTGGCGATTGACGCTCAAGGCATCGCCTGCGCTTCGGGTGGACCTGCGCGGCGTGACGCCGACAGCGCTGGCGGGCCTGTCGGCGGCCGAGGTCGAGCGCCTGCACTTAGGATATGGCAATGCACGGATCCCCTTGGCCGAATTCTTCCGGATCGAGCCGCACGAGCACAACGATTCGCTCATCTTCGACGGCGACCTGTCGCGCTTCGATCGCGTGGGCTGGCAGTTGGCGGGAGGCCGCATCCATGTCGACGGCAACGTCGGGCACCATGCCGGCGGCTGCATGACGGCAGGCGAACTCGTCGTCGAAGGCCGCGCCGGCCTGCTGGCCGCATGCGAAATGGCGGGCGGCACCTTCACCGTGCAGGGCGATGTGGACGATTTCGCGGCCAGCACCCTGCCGGGCAGCATGGACGGGATGAGCGGCGGCACCTTCGTCGTCAAGGGCCATGCCGGCGCCCGATTCGGGGATCGCATGCGGCGCGGCAGCGCTATCGTCCATGGCAATGCCGGCGACTTCCTGGCGTCGCGCCTGGTGGCCGGCACCATTGCCGTCGGCGGGCGCGCCGGGGCGCATGCGGGCTGGGGCATGCGGCGCGGCAGCGTCGTTTTCGCCAACGAGCCAGAGGCCTCGGGCATTCCCGCCACCTTCGTTCCCGCGCTCGGAGGGGCGGACGTCTTCTGGCAACTGCTGGCGCGCGACCTTGCACGCCACGGCGGACCCTTCGCGGCGCTGGCTGCGAGGCGCATCGAAAGGCACCTGGGGGACTTGGCAGTGGACGGCAGGGGGGAGATCATCATTGCCCGATAGCGGACGGAACCGCACCGTGAAAACCTCGACCACCGACTGTTTCGCGCTGCTCGACGACCGGGACGCAAGCCCCGCGCAGCCGACGAGCAGGCTATACCGCGGATTCGTGCGCGAGCACCACTGCACCGACCCCGCCGGACTTGCCGCGATGTGGGCGCCGGTGGATGCCGACCTGCGCGCAGGGTTGCATGCGGTCCTGCTCATCGACTACGAATGGGGCGCCAAGCTCTTGAAGGCGGGCCACGAGCGACTCGGCGATGACGACGCGTCCGCACTCCGCGTGCTGATGTTCCGTGACCTGTCGCGACTCTCGGCCGCCGAGGTGAGCGATTGGCTTGCGAGCCTCGAGCCGGAGCCGGCGTCCGCAACCGGCGTGATGGACTTGAGTCCGAGCGTGGACGAGCCGGCTTTCAAGCAGGCCATCGCGCGCATCCACGAGGCCATCGCCGCAGGCGAGACCTACCAGGTCAACTACACCTTCCGGCTGCAGGGACAGGCCTACGGATCGCCGGTGGCGCTGTACCGGCGGCTGCGCGACCGCCAGCCGGTGTCCTATGGCGCACTGATCACCTTGCCGGCGCGATGCGGATCCGTCGATGCAGTGACGCACGTGCTGTCCTGTTCGCCCGAACTCTTCCTGCGCAACGAGCAAGGCCTGCTCACGGCCCGGCCCATGAAAGGCACGGCCTGCCGCGTGCAAGGCGCGGAAGGCGACAGCGAGACCGCGCGCATGCTGTCGATCGACGTCAAGAACCGGGCCGAGAACGTGATGATCGTCGACCTGCTGCGCAATGACCTGGGCCGCCTCGCGCAAATCGGCAGCGTGACGGTGTCGAAGCTGTTCGCGATCGAGCCTTACAACACGCTGTTCCAGATGACGTCCACCGTGCAGGCCCGGCTGAGGCCGGAAATCGGGTTTCCGGACGTGTTGCGTGCCGCGTTCCCATGCGGCTCGATCACCGGCGCGCCCAAGCACCACACGATGCAGTTGATCGCCGGGTTGGAGACCACGCCCCGCGGTCTCTATTGCGGCGCCATCGGCTGGATGGATGCGCCGCAGGGCGATGCGCGCGTGGGCGACTTCTGCCTGTCGGTGGCGATCCGGACTCTTTCCCTGGGGCATGAAGTACGCGGCTTGCGGCCCGCCCGCCTGGGTATCGGCGCCGGCATCGTGGCCGACAGCCGGGCCGACGACGAGTTCGACGAGAGTCATCTGAAGGCACGCTTCCTGACCGGCATGGACCCGGGCTTCGCGTTGTTCGAGACGATGCTCGCGATGCCGGAGCAGGGCGCCCGGACCGCGATTCGCCATCTCGATCGCCATCTGGCGCGGATGGCGCACAGCGCTCGTGTGCTGGGCTTCAGGTTCGACCGGGCTGAAGCGTTGGATGCTCTGTCGCGGCTCGCCCAGACCCTGGCGTCCGATGGACGCTGGCGCGTGCGGCTGGCCCTGTCCCATGACGGAAGCCTGCAACTCCAGCACGTGCCCCTTGCGCCTCTCGAGCGCGAAACGGTCATGCTGGTGGTGGCCGAGGAACGCCTGCCCGACTTCAACCCGCTGGCCGCCCACAAGACCACGCTGCGGCAGGTGTACGACGAAGGCGTGCGCGCCGCCGAGCGTGCCGGCGCCTTCGACAGCCTGTTCTTCACAAGCGATGGCCGGCTCGTCGAAGGCGGTCGCACGTCGGTGTTCCTGAAGATCGATGACCGCTGGGTCACGCCGCCGCTGGCCGACGGCGCACTGCCGGGCGTGATGCGCGCGTGCCTGTTGGAAGACCCGTCGTGGGGCGCCATCGAGCGCAGCCTGAGTCGGGACGATCTTCAACGCGCCGAGGCCATCGTCGTCTGCAATGCGCTGCGCGGTGCGTTGCCGGCGCGCATGCTGCAGCCCGTGCCTGCTTCGGGCGGCGAGTGACATGGCTTCCGACAGGCTCGCGCTGTTCGATCTGGATCTCACGCTGATCCCCTTCGACAGCGGCATGGCCTGGACGCAATTTCTCATCCGGAAAGGCATCCTGCCGGCCGAGGCCGAAGCGCGCTACCTGGCCTACTGTCACGAATACATTGCCGGCACGCTCGACATCCATGCGATGCACCGCGCCAACATGCGGCCGCTGCTGCAGGTTCCGCGCGAGACGCTCGCGCAATGGCAACAGGAATTCGAAACCGAGATGGCGCCGCGCATGCCGACATCGACCCTGGCGCTGGTGAAGCGTCATCGGGACAACGGTGACCTGTGCGCCATCGTCACGGCGACGACGGAACTGATTTCGGCGCCGATCGCCCGTCTGTTCGGCATCGATCAACTGGTGGCCACGCGCCCGGCCACGGTGGATGGTGTGGAGGGTGCCCCATTCACCGGGGAGATCGATGGCGAGCCCTGCTATCGGCAACACAAGGTCACGCGCGTCAATGATTGGCTCGCCATGCAGCCACCGGGATCGAGGCGCAGCCTGGCCGAATTCGGGCAGTCGTGGTTCTATTCGGACGCCATGGGGGATCTGCCGTTGCTCAGTGCCGTTTCGCACCCGGTGGTGGTTTGCCCGGACGAACGCCTGCGCGCGCACGCCTTGCAGTCCGGGTGGCCGATCCTCGATCTTTGACCCGTTCCTTCAGGCCTGGATCAGCCCCCATCGCAGCGCGACCAGCGTCAGCTCCGACTGGTTGTTCGCTCCCAGCTTCTGCTTGACGTGGTACAGGTGCGTGCCCACCGTGCTCGGAGACAGGTTCAGGGTCTCGGCGATCTGCGCCACGCTCTGGCCGCGGGCCAACTGGATGAAGACCGAGAACTCGCGCTCGCTCAGCGTATCGGCCGGGCTGGTGTCGCCTTCGAGCTGCGTCAGCGCCAGGGCTTGTGCCGTCTGGGCATCGACATAGCGCTCGCCGCGCGCCACGGCGGTGACTGCGGCGATCAGCGCATCGGGCGCGCTGCGTTTGGTCAGGTAGCCGAGCGCCCCGGCGCGCAGCACGCGTCGCGGATGGGCAGTGTCCTCATGGGCCGAAAGGGCCAGCACGCGTGCCTTCGGATCTTGTGCCAGCAAGCGCCGGACCGCCTCCAGGCCGCCCATGCCGGGCATCGAGAGGTCCATCACCACCACGTCCGGCTTGACGCGTGGATAGTCGATGCAGGCCTGTTCGCCGCTTTCGGCCTCTCCCACCACTTCGACCTGCGCATCGGCCAGGAGCATGCGAAAGCCCACGCGGACCAGTTTGTGGTCATCGACCAGCAGCACGCGGATCATGCGGTCTCCTTGTGCGTCGACAGGGGCAAGCGCACCCGCAGGCGCACGCCATGCGGCACCGCGCGCTCGATCTCCAAGGTGCCACCCAGCCCCTCCACGCGTTCGGCAAGCCAGCGCAGCCCGTAATGGCCGCCGCGTTGCTGGTCTTCGGGCGGCATGCCGGTGCCGTCGTCGACCAGTTCCAGCGTCACGTCGCCGGCCTGCTCCTGCAGGCTGAGTTGCAGATGGCGGGCCTTGCCGTGGCGCAGGGCGTTGGTGATTCCCTCCTGCGCCGCCCGATACAAGGCGAGCGACACGTCGGCACACGGCATGCCGTCGGCCAGCTCGACATTCACGTCGATCTGCACATCCGTATGTATGCGTTGCGTGCGCTCGGCAAGATCATTCAATGCCTCGGCCAGCCCGAAGTTGTCCAAGACCAGCGGGGTCAGGCGCGGGATGATGCCGTGCATCGCGTCGTACAAGCGCGAGGACTCGTCGGCGATCAGGCGCGCAGCCTGCTCGGCCTGTGGGTCGAACGAGTGCACACGCGTGGCGATCGACAGCGCCATGCTGCGCATCGCCGTCACCGACTGGCCGAGCTCGTCGTGCAGCTCTCGCGCGATCATGCGGCGCTCCGCTTCGATGTGCTTGTCGATCCACTGCGTGAGATCGCGGCTGTCGGAGAGCTGCAGTTCGGCCCGCACCGCGCGGCGTTCGGTTTCGATGTGCCCCTGCAACTCGCCGACCATGCGGTTGAAGGCCGCGCCGATCGCTGCGGCCTCGGTCCCTGCCAGCGGCGGCAGCGCCGCGTCGAAGCGCCCGGCCTGCAGCTGGTTCAGCGCCTGGACGATCTGGCCGAAGGGCCGCACCGCGCGCCCGACCAGCCAGAACACCATGGCGTTGACCACGATCAGGAATCCCAGCGCACCGAGGGCGAGGGTCACCACGTAATCCCATGCATCGACTTCGGCACGCGTGGCGTTCGCCCGCACGACCAGCTTGCCGTCGGGGAACTCGATGGATTGCACTGACGGTGGCGGCGCGATCAGTGCGCCGAACCAGTCGGGCGCGTCGCGGCCGGCCTTGTAGGTGGGCGGCGGTGAGCGGTAGAGCTCGTTGCCTTGCGCGTCGAACAGCGTGAGGTCGTTGGAGCGAATCCGCCCGATGCTCTGGAGGAAGGCCAGCATCGCCGGCGTGCCCTGCGCCGCGTAGCGCAAGGCGGTGCCCTGCAGCAGCAGCGCGGCGACGCGATTGGCCGCCACCGTTTCCTCATGCACGGACTCGCGCATGCTGCGCATCTCCAGCGCAAGCACGGTCGCTGCGAAGAGAACAGTCAGCGCAAGGACGATGAGGTTGATCTTCAGCCGAAGGCTCATGAGCGGGGGCCCGGGTTGGTACGGACACGCGGGTCATGGTAGCGGCTCACCGGGCCGGGCGGCGTCGATTCATGAAAATCATGAGCCCGGAATCATGATCCGGCGGCTGTGCCGATGGTGCGCCAAGGGCGACCATGGGTCACGGGAATGAGCAATCCCCGCGGCACCACACGGCGTCCGTGTCATTTTCATAGGAGAGACCTTTATGCAATGGACGACCCCTACTGCGACTGACTTGCGTCTCGGCTTCGAAATCACGATGTACATCGCCGCCCGCTGACCCGGGTTACGGCACGCTCGACGCTCCGCAGGCCTGGCCTTCGGAGTGTCGGCTTGTCCGTCACGGGTTGGGCGTCCGACGCCACCGATGCGCATCACCGTCCTGGGTTCGGCTGCCGGTGGTGGCTTTCCGCAGTGGAACTGCAATTGCCGCAACTGCGCCGGCCTGCGCGCAGGCACATTGAACGCCAAGGCACGCACGCAATCGTCGATCTTCGTGCAGCCTGACGACGGTGTGGACGGCGTGCTGTTCAACGCATCCCCCGACATCCTCGAACAGATCCGCAGCAAGCCGGCGTTGCAGCCGGCGCGTTCGTTGCGCGATACGGCCATTGCCGGCGTGGTGCTGATGGATGGCCAGATCGATCATGCGACCGGGCTTTTCATGCTCCGCGAACGCAAAGGTGCCCTGCCGTTGTGGTGCACCGATCCGGTCGAAGAGGACCTGAGTCAGGGTAATCCCGTGCTGCGCGTCCTGGGCCACTACTGCGGCGTGGACCGGCATCGCATCGCGCTGGACGGCAGCGCCTTCGCCGTGCCCGGCGTTGCGGACCTGAGCTTCCGCGCGTTGCCGCTGTCGAGCAAGGCCGCGCCTTACTCCCCGCACCGCGACAGTCCGGTGGAAGGGGACAACATCGGCATGCTGATCTCCGACGAACGCAGCGGCAAGCGGGCGTTCTACGCGCCCGGACTCGGGCAGATCACGCCCGCGGTGTTCGACGCCATGGCGGGTGCCGATGGCGTGCTGGTCGACGGCACCTTCTGGACCGATGACGAAATGCCCCGCCTCGGCCTCGGCGCCAAGACGGCCCGCGACATCGGCCACCTGCCGCAGTCGGGCCCGGGCGGCATGCTGGAGTGGATGGCCAAGCTGCCGCAGCGCACGCGGCGCATGCTCATCCACATCAACAACACCAATCCAATCCTCGACGAAGACTCTCCCGAACGCGCGACGCTGACGCGCGCCGGCATCGAGGTCTGCGAGGACGACATGCAGATCTGCATATGACTGACACCACCCAGGCATGGTCGCGGGACGAATTCGAGGCAAAGCTGCGCGAGCGCGGCCGTGCGTATCACATCCACCACCCATTCAATGTCATGCTCAACAGCGGTCGTGCGACGCGGGAGCAGGTGCGCGGCTGGGTGGCGAACCGCTTCTACTACCAGATCGCGATCCCGATCAAGGATGCGGCGGTGCTGTCCAACTGCCCCGACCGCGAGGTCCGGCGGGGCTGGGTGCAACGCATCCTCGACCATGATGGGTTCGAGTTGAACGGCGTCCGCGACGAGGGTGGCATCGAGGCCTGGCTGCGACTCGCCACGGCCGTGGGCCTCACGCGCGAGGAAGTGCTCGACCTGCGCCATGTGGCACCGGCGATGCGCTTTGCGGTCGATGCCTACGTGAACTTCGCGCGGCGCGCGCCGTGGCAGGAGGCGGTGTGCTCGTCGCTGACCGAACTCTTCGCCCCCGAGATCCACAAGCAACGTCTGGCGAATTGGCCCGAACACTACCCCTGGATCGACCCTGAAGGGATGGCGTACTTCCGCGACCGGGTGAGCCAGGCGCGGCGCGATGTGGAGCAGGGGCTGGCGATCACGCTTGCGCACTTCACGACCCGGCCCTTGCAGGAACGGGCGCTGGAGGTGCTGCAGCTCAAGCTCGACATCCTGTGGGCCATGAACGATGCGATGGCGCAGAAATACGGGGTGACTTCATGACGCCGCCCGGCATCGCCACCCGGCCTCGCGTCGGCACGGGCTTCCGCCTGCAGTGGGAGCCTGCGCAGAACGCCCATGTGCTGCTCTACCCGGAGGGCATGGTGAAGCTGAACCAGAGCGGCGGCGAGATCATGAAGCGCTGCGACGGCGAGCGCAGCGTGGCGGCCATCGTCAGCGAGCTGGAACAGGCTTTCTCGACCGGCGGGCTGAGCGGCGATGTGCTGGCGTTCATCGAACTGGCGGGCAAGCAACGGTGGCTGGCATGGGACTGATGCAACACACACCGCCCACACGACCCGCGACGCCCGGGCCGCCACTCTGGCTGCTGGCCGAGCTGACCTACCGCTGCCCGCTGCATTGCGTGTTTTGCTACAACCCGATCGACTTTGCGCGGCAGGAAGAAGAACTCACCACCGACGACTGGCTGCGGGTGTTGCGGCAGGGGCGCGAACTCGGCGCCGTGCAACTCGGCCTGTCGGGCGGCGAACCGCTCGTGCGCGACGACCTCGAGATGATCACGGCCGAAGCGCATCGGCTGGGCTACTACACCAACCTGCTCACCTCCGGCGTCGGCCTGACCGCGGCGCGCGCTGAGGCGCTGAAGGCCGCAGGACTCGATCACGTTCAACTCTCCTTCCAGGATTCCACGAAGGAGATGAACGACTTTCTTTCGCACACCAAGACCTTCGAGCTGAAGAGCCGGGTCGCGAAGATCATCAAGGACCAGGGATGGCCGATGGTGATGAACGTGGTGATCCACCGCATGAACATCGACCACGTCGACCGCATCATCGGCATGGCGGCCGAACTCGGCGCCGAGTACCTGGAACTCGCGAACACGCAGTACTACTCGTGGGCGTTCCTCAATCGCGACCAGTTGCTGCCGACGCATGAGCAGCTGAAGCAGGCCGAGCGCACGACCGACGCCTGGCGGGCCAGGATGGGCGATCGCATGCGCATCTTCTTCGTTGCACCCGACTACCACGAAGGAACGCCCAAGCGCTGCGTCAATGGTTGGGGCAGCACCTTCCTGAACGTGACGCCCGACGGCACGGCCTTGCCTTGCCACACCGCGAAGATGCTGCCGGGCCTGAGCTTTCCGAACGTTCGCGAGCACGGCCTGCGCGAGATCTGGTTCGAATCCGAGGGATTCAACCGGTATCGCGGCACCGGCTGGATGAAGGAGCCGTGTTCGAGTTGCGAATTCCGCGAGCAGGATCTGGGCGGATGCCGTTGCCAGGCCTACATGCTGGCCAACGATCCGGCCGTCGCCGACCCGGCGTGCGTGAAGAGCCCGCACCACCATCTGGTGCTGGAAGCCGTCGAGCGCGCCGGCGGCATGACCCCGGCGCAGGCCATGGAGCATCCGTTGGTGTTTCGCGAACCGGCCAACTCGCGCCGGCTCAGCCGTGCAACACCCACCCTGATTGAGTGAGACACTGTTTCCTGCGTGTCGTCGCGTCAGACCGCTGATCCAAAAATCCTGCGATCTATCAACCGAAAGGAGCCTGGTACGGCAAGATGGCCACCGGGACGGATCGCGCACCCGCATCAGGAGGACAACGTGATCGATTTACCGCGCGCTGATAGGCACCGGCTCAGCCAGAGACCTGGCTAGCGGCGGCGCCATGCGAACCTGGTTTTTCACGTCGCTGCGCGGCTATCGGATCGGAGGGTTGCCGGGCGATCTCGTCGCTGGACTGATGCTGGCGGCGATCGCCATCCCCGGGCAACTCGCCACTGCCCGGCTCGCGGGGATGCCGCCGCAGACGGGGCTCTATGCGTTTGCCGCCGGCTCCATCGCATTCGCCGCATTCGGCGCCAACCGCTTCATGTCGGTCGCAGCGGACTCGACGATTGCGCCGATCTTTGCCGGCGGCCTGGCCTCGATCGCAGCTGTCAGCGCCGTCCCATATCCGCAGCTGGCTGCGTTGCTCGCCCTGATGGTCGGCTTCGTTCTCGTTGCCGTGGGCCTGCTCAAGGCCGGCTGGCTTGCGACGCTCCTGTCGATCCCGGTGACGACGGGTTTCCTGGCCGGCATCTCGGTCCACATCATCGTCGGCGAGTTGCCTACCCTGTTGGGCGTTCCTGGCGAGAAGGGGCATCTGCTCGCGCGCCTCGTCGACGTCCTGGGCCGGTTCGGGGAGGCCAATCCCTATGCGCTCGGATTGGGCGCTGGGGTCCTGATCGTGACGCTGGTCGCGTCGCGCATCAGCCCTCGTATTCCGGGCGCCCTGATCGGACTGGTCGCCGCGGGCACCGCCGTGGCCTGGTTTCACCTTGGCTCCCGCGGCGTCAGCCTGCTCGGCGCCTTGTCGGTGCCGCTGCCGCACGTTGCCTTGCCGACGCTGCCGGATGTCGAGGCGTTCGGCCGCATGGTGCAGCTGGCGCTGGTGGTGGCCGTGGTCTGCATCATGCAGACGGCAGCGGTGGCCAGCACGTTCCCATCCGATGAGGGGAAGCCGGACGATGTCAGCCGCGACTTCGGGGCTGTCGGCGCGGGCAGCATCGTGGCCGGTCTGATCGGCGCCTTCGCGGTTGACGCAAGCCCGCCGAGCACCGCGATCGTGCGCGAGTCCGGAGGGCGATCGCAGATCGCGTCGCTGACGGCCGTCGGCCTGATGATCGCTCTGGCGGCGCTGGCGTCGGGTCTGATGGCCTATGTGCCCCACGCGGCGCTCTCCGGCATCCTGGTCTACATCGCCCTGCGCATTTTCCGTGTCGACCAGATGATCCGGATCTATCGCCGCGGCGGCCTCGAGATCCTGTTGGTGGCAGCAAGCGCCGGGCTTGTCATCGCCCTGCCGATCGAGACCGGCATGCTGCTCGCCATCGTGATGTCCTTCGTGCACAGCCTGTACATCGTCGCGCGGCCCTACTGTGTCGAACTGGCCCGCGTTCCGGGAAGCACCGTGTGGTGGCCTCCTGCCCCGGGCGCGCCGTTCGAGCGGGAGGCCGGGGTTCTCGTTTTCGCTCCCGGCGCGCCGCTCAACTTCAGCAATGCCGAGCGCATCTGCGCCGATCTGAAATCTGCCATCGCCAGGCAACGCCTGCCCGTGAAGCTGGTGATCATCGAGGCCAACGGCATCATCGACATCGACTACACGGGGTCGCAGGTCCTGCTGCGGGCGATCACCGACCTTGCGGCTGCTGACATCGTCGTCGCCATCGCCAGGCTGTCGGTCGGGCGGGCGCAGGCACAGGCTCGACGAACGGGCTTGATCGAAGTGATCGGTCCAGACCGCGTGTTCATGTCGGTCGAGGAGGCAGTGCGCAAGCTGGCTCGGCGTTCTGCGGGCAGCAGCCTCGGGTGAAGAGACGTGGAGCCATATCCTGATCAGGACGAGAGCAGGGCGAGCACACTGGTCCTCGCGCTGCTGTCGCTGCTCGTGGGATGTGTCACCGGGTTGGTCTGCGCCATGTTCCGGATCCTGCTCCGACGGGCCGATACCCTGCGAGGTGAGTTCATCGCGTTTGCGCATCAGCAGGGGCTCCTGGGCCTTCTGCTCGTCGTCGCCAGCGCCGCTGCTGCGACCGCCGCTGCAGCAGCCCTGGTGAGCAGGATCTCCCCGAACGCCGCGGGCAGCGGCATACCCGAGGTCGAGGCTGCGATCAGCGGTGGCGATCCGGGCAGGCCCGTGCGCACTGCCGCCGTCAAGTTCTTCGGCGGACTGCTCGCCATCGGATCCGGCCTGGCCCTCGGGCGCGAAGGACCCAGTGTGCAGATGGGGCATTCGATCGCCGACGTTATCGGCAGGCTGTTCCGGCGCAACCAACTCGACGCCCGGGTGCTGTTCGCCGCGGGCGCGGGTGCGGGACTCGCGACGGCCTTCAACGCACCGATCGCCGGCGCGGTGTTCGTCCTGGAGGAACTGCTGCGGCGCTTCGACACGCGCACCGCGGCTGCCGCGCTGGGCGCCTCGGCGGGGGCCATCGCAGTGGCTCGCGTATTTCTTGGCGTCGAACCGGATTTCACCGTGCCGGCACAGCCCTTTCCGGGCTTCGCGACGGTGCCGGTCCACATCGTCCTGGGTGTCATTGCGGCGCTGGCGGCTGCCGCCTATGCGCGAGCCGTCATGGGCGCGCTGGCGGTGGCCGATCGAGCGACCGGCCTTCCGGTGACGGCCCGGGCGGCATTGATCGGCGGCGGGGTCGGTCTCGTGGCTTGGCTGGCGCCGCAATGGGTCGGCGGAGGCGACGCGATCACTCAGGAGACGTTGCTCAATGCGGGATCGCTGTCCACCATCGGCCTGATATTCGCAGTCCGCTTCGCGCTCGGTCCGCTGTCGTATGCGGCCGGCACGCCCGGGGGCCTGTTCGCACCGATGCTGGTGCTCGGCGCGCAGATCGGGCTCGTGTTCGGTCGACTGTACGACCAGTGGTTTCCAGGCGGCGGGTCCCCGACCGCCTACGCAGTGGTCGGCCTGACGGCATTTTTCACGGCAGTGGTCCGTGCGCCGCTTACTGGCATCTGCCTGGCGGTCGAGATGACGGGCAGCGCCAACCTGCTGCTGTCGATGATCGCCGCCTGCTTCGGGACCATGGTCGTGATGAATCTGCTTGGCATCCCGCCGATCTACGACCTGTTGCGTGATCGGGCCGAACGCAAACTCGGGCAGACTTCAACGGATGTCCGTGCTTGATTTGGACAACGGCCAGGCGCCAAATGAGAAGCCGCGTCCTGGCGCCGGGTGCCAGGTGAGAACGCATGCCTGAAGGGGAAGCCGTCATGAAGCGCCGAGACTTCATCACCACCACACTTGCAGCGCCAAATCTGCTGCTTGCTTCTTGCGCCAGCCCGCCGCCGCCCAGCGCCAGCCGACCCACCAAGGCGCAAATCACGGTGCTCTACGATGCCTTCGGCCGTGATCCGGCGCTGCAGAAGGACTGGGGCTATGCCGCGTTCGTGGAGGTCGGCGGCAAGCGCATCTTGTTCGATACCGGTAACAACGCCGAGGTGCTGGCGAAGAACGCGGCGGCCCTGAGAGTAGACCTCGCGACGCTCGACTTCGTCGTGATGTCGCATCGACACGGCGACCATATGGGAGGCATGAGCCACCTGCTCAGCGTCAACCCGAAGGTCAAGATCTACGCGCCCAAGGAAGGCTTCGGTGTCTATGGCTCCGACCTCCCGAGCACGTTCTATCGCAAGGACGAGTCCTTGCCAGCCGAGCAGCGCTACTTCGGCGGCAAGCCGCCCGACGTGATGCGCTTCGGCAGTGCATGGCCGCAAGCCAACATCGCGCTGGTCGACAAGCCCGTGGTGATCGCACCGGGGATCCACCTGATTTCACTGGTGTCCGACAAGCCCGGCACGCTCGAGTTGCGCGAACTCTCGTTGGCGATGGAGACGCCCGACGGCATGGCGATCGTGGTCGGCTGCTCGCACACGGGCATTGACAACATCGTCAAGTCGGCTGCGGCGATCCAGCCGAAGATCCAGTTCGTCGTTGGGGGCCTCCATCTCGTTGTCGCCAAGGACCCGGAGATCGAGACCATCATCACGACGCTGCGCGACACGTACAAGGTCGCCTACGTCGCCCCAGGTCATTGCACCGGCGAACCGACGTTCACGGCGCTACGGAAGGCCTTCGGTGAACGCTGCCTCTACGCGGGGCTGGGCAGCACGATCACGCTGGGTGTCCCGCCCCGTGCGGCCGACGAAAGCGGGCTCACGGTGCCATCGGTGCTCGCCGATGACGATCTGAAGAGCTACCAGGCGCTGTTCACGGCGAGCGCCGAACGCCGACGTGGACTGTTCGCCGACCTGCAACGCATGCCAACGCCGGATGGCGCCTATCTCGGGCAATGGCGGCGCAGCATGGCGGGCTGTTGTTGAGAGTGGCGCGCCTCGCTCCTCATTCTTCCAATTGCGCGCGTTGCAGGCGCAAGAACAGGGTCGACGCATTGCGCCGGTGAAGGCTCCCGTACTGGTCCCAGTGCGCGAACTCCGGCAGCGCAGCCGCGTCGGGCACCGCGCTCAGGGCGGTGCCGGCGCGCAGCAATTCCCGCACGCGCGCCTGCAACTGGGCAAGGTAGCGGACCTGCGCGTCGATGTCCTCGGGCGATGCCGCGGGCCCGTGCCCGGGCACGATCACCCTGACCGGCAGTGCTCGCAGGGCCTGCAGCGCGCGCAGCCAGCCTTCGAGGTCGCCGTCCTGCAGGTCCGGGATGCGCCCATGGCCGAGCAGGCCGCCTGCGAACAGAACGCCGGAAGCCGCATCGAGCACTGCGACGTCGCCCGGTCCGCTGGAGTGCCCGAAATACATCAACCGGATCGGCCGGCCGATCACATCGAGAGTCTGCGTGGTGTCGAATTGCTGGTCCGGCGTGAACATCACGGTGCCGCGCATCTCCTCCTCGCCGAGCGTCTCCTTGAGCATCTTCAGGCAGCGTTCGCAGCGCGACGCCATCAGCGCCGCGGCCTGGCGATGCATGAGGATCGGAATTCCGTGCTCGCGATAGGCGGCACCGCCGAAGAGGAAGTCCTTTTGCGCATGGGTGATCAAGACCAGCCGCACCGGCTTGTCCGTCACGCTGCGGATCGCAGCCAGCAGCTGTTCGCCTTGGCGATAGGAGGTGCCGGTGTCGATGGCCAGCACGCCGGTGTCGCCGACGATGAAGCCGGCATTGCCGACACGGCCCAGGTTGCGGGTGTCGACCCCACCGGGCGCGCCCTGCACCATGTAGACGCCGGCAGCGAGCGCGACTGGCTTTCCGATGGCGGGTGCCTGTGGCGGACCGGACGCCGCACAGGCTGCGAGCAGGATTGCGGCGGCTGCGGCGGCGGCGATCCATGCGGTCAGCCGCATGCGCACACACCTCACGGTCATTGCGCGCGCCGGTATTTCAGCGTGCTCTCGAATCGCAGGTCGTGCGAGTCGATCACCTCGGCCTTGAGCTCGCCGTCGCCCTTCGGCAGGAAGTAGAAGCGAAAGTTCGGGTTCTCGCTGATCGAGAAGTCGACGTCGGCCGACATCACCAGCACGCCCGCGTAGCTGACGTTCACCTGCCGCACGAAGTACGCCGGCGTGTACAGGCGCGAGACCTGGTCGAGTGCCAGGCCGGAGTTGTTGGGATGGCTGATCATGAGTTGCGCGAGCTGCGGCTGGTTGTCCTCAGCCTGGCCTTCGATGCTCAGTCTCATGCGACCGAGGGTCGCGAGCGCTGCCTGCGCATCCTTGCCCGGCGGCGCCGAACAGCCGCCGGAGGCCTTGACGAAGGCCGTGGCCATGTGCAGCCGGCCGTCGTTGGTTTCGGCGATCGCGCGCACGTGGGTGTACTCGTCGACGCGCACCCGCGTCTCGATATCCGCTCGCCCGCTTTGCGGTGTGAACTGGAAGATCGCCGAGATGGGCGAAGGATTGTTGTCGATGATCAGGTAGACCTTGTCGATATAGCGCGCCGGCGTCTGCAGCAGGCGGGTGTGGATGGCGATCGGTACGATGGCTGCGTCTTCGGCCCGCGCCGGCACGACGAGCGAGATCACCTCGTCGCTGGCAGCGGCGATCGGCCGCGACTGGAACAGGCTGGCGCGTACCTTCTGCCACACGGGGTTGGCGTCCGGGTTGTCGGCTGTCTTGATCTCGGCCCAGGCGACGGTGCAGAGCAGGCCGATAACGACCAGCGCGCAGCTCGCAGCGATGCGCGCCAGGAAACGTTGGACGGACAGGCTTTTCATGGCCTCGACTTCCGAGGGCCGGAAGGCAACTGGACCGGCGGTGGTGCCACCGGCATGGGCGCAACATCTTCCCATTCCAGTTCAGCGTAGGCCGCGGTGACGTTGCGTCGATGGAAGCGTTCGCCGAGCAGCCAGTGGGAACCGGCAGGGACGCCGATACTGTCGACGGCTTGCTGGATCGTCCGATGGTCATGAAGGGCCGAGCGGGTGTCACGCGCCAACGCCTCCAGGTAGCTTGCCTGGGTGGCGAAGGCGGCTGACCCGTTGGTGCTGACGGGTCCGTGACCCGGCACCACGGTGTCAGCCGGTATCCGCCCGAGCTCGGCCATGACCGCCAGCCAGCCGCGCAGGCTGCCGTCGATCACGGGCAGGTGCTGCACGAACAGCAAGTCGGAAGTGAAGAGCGTGCGTGTGCGCTGGTCGTAGACCGTGAGGTCGTTGTCGGTGTGTGCCGTGGGCCAGGCCCGCAGCGTCAGGACGCGTTCGCCGAGATCCAGTTCCAGCGATGTGTCCACCACGGTGTCCGGGTAGACGATCGACGCGTGGGTCAGGCGGATGCCGAAGTCGCGTTCCAGCGCGTTCAGGTAGTAGGCCTCTCGCGCCGCCAGCGCGCGGGTGAAGCGCGCATGGGCCACGAAACGCGGCGCCGGCGAGCCTGCGTCGACGAACGCCGCATTGCCGAGCACATGGTCGGGGTGGGCATGCGTGTTGATGACCCAGCAGATGGGCAGCGGCGTGGTGCGTTCGATCGAGGCGCGCAACGCACGGCCGATCGCCGGCGTGCCCCCGGTGTCGATCACAGCGACGCAACGGCGTCCGACGATGAAGCCGAGGTTCGCCACGTCGCCCCCGTTGGCCGGCCCCCAGTCCTCGATCTTGCCGGCATGCACGAACACGCCAGGCTTGACTTCGGTGATTGCCAGCGCGGTCGCACCATCGGATGCGGGGGCGGCCGCGCAGGCAACGCCCAGCACCATCCCGGCGAGCAGGATCGGCATCGAAGGGAGGATGCCCGGCATCATGGGGCTGCTCGAGGCTATTTGGGGCCGGCGCCGATGAAGCATCCTTTCTCGGCCTTGGCCTGGAGTTCGCGCAAGCGCTTGATCTCGGGCTCGTAGGACGGGACGTCGCGGATCGCGCCGCCACGTTCGCCGCCAATGGACAAGGCCTTGGTGATCGTGCTCATCGTCACGTAATCCTTGTACTTCACGCTGCTGGCGAGTGCGTCGAGCGCGCATGAACACTTGGAGGTCATCTCGAAGGTCGGCCCGGGGTGCGCGCGCATGCACTCCTGCACGTACTGCACGCGGTCCAGCGTCGGGAAGTCGTTCACTGGGGCTGGGGTCGCGGCCATCGGCAGGGTGCACCAGCCCAGCAGGGCGATTGTGGTGATCGATCGTTTCATGGGGTTCCGTCAGGGTTGGCGCCCGGCGCCTTCGAGAAGCATCTCCTCGACCATCAATGGTGCTGCGCCCGCGGATTCGCCGTCAACCCGGGTGCGAATACCGTAGACGCTGCCCGGCACGGCGTCCGACAGCAGGAAGACGTAGGTCTTGGTGGCCAGCTGTTCGAAGCGCGCACGGTTCGGATCGTCGAGGTAGGGCGAGACGCTGATCTCCCGCACCGCCACCGGTTGTCCGCGATAGGGCAGGGTGACGTTGCGCACCGTGGCGCCCTGGTACACCGCCATGCGGATGCGCTTGCGAAAGTAGGTGGGCTGGCCCTTGGTCAGGCGTTGCATCTCGCGAATGTCGCGTTCGAGGAAGTAGAGGATGGCCGGGTTGCCTCGGGCGCTTTCCACCTCGGGCTTCTGCACCGCGCGCGCGCCGCTGAAGAACTCCACGCGAGCGGCGCAGCACTTGCCGTCCGGGTCCGCGGTCAGCAGCAGGTCCACCTTGTCGTCGAAGGGCTCTTCCAGCGTTCCGGTCTTGTGGAAGACGTAGTGCAAGGTGAGCGGCGGGTGCAGCTTGCCCAGGTGGTCGTCCATGAAAATCGCCTGCTCGGCGACCGAGAAATCAGTCGCTGCGAAGGCCAGCCAGGGCATCCCCACGATCAACGCGAGCGCCAGTCTCAGGACGGGGATTGCGTTCATCGGGAGGCTGGGAGCGCTATTGCTTCGGGGCCACGTAAGAGTAAGAGGCATCGACGATCGGTACGCCGTACTCCTTCAGGATCGCCTGGATCTGCGATCGGTTGGATTCGATCAGGCCTTCGACCTGCTGTTTCCATTCGCGCTCTCCGTAGCGCACGCCCATGGCGATCTGGTAGTCGAACTGGACGCCGGGCTCCGATTTCAGCGGGACCACCGCCAGCGCGGGCGTCTTGACGCGCTGTGCGTAGTAGCCGGCGATGGGGCCCCAGACAATGGCGACGTCGATCTTGCCCGCCGCGAGGTCCTTCTCGATGATCTCGCCGGGGTATTGATCAGGGTCGGCGTTCATCACGGGGTAGGGCACACCCTGCTCGACGAGCTTGTGCTTGGCGAGCCAGGTCGATGCGGGCGAACGGTCGTAGACGCCGATGCGCAGCTTGCTCAGCTTCGCAGGATCGACCTTCAGGAAGTCCTCGCCGGATGCCACTTGATCCAGGTCTTTGCCCTTCGGGAAAACCAGCGCGTAGGTCGAACGGTAGTACGGCTTGGTGGCCGACACCTGGTCATATTCCGCGGGAACGCCGATCACGATGTCGCAAGGGTATTCCTGGCCCGGCAGCTTGAACTTCAATGTGTTCCGGATGAAGGCCAGGCGCTGCGGAAAGGAGTAATAGACCACCGGAAGGCCCAGCGACTTTCCGAACGTTTCGGCGATCTTGTTCTCGATGCCCTCGCCCTTGACGTTCGAGAACGGCAGGTTGTTCGGGTCCTGGCAGACGCGCAGCGCGGTGCGTGCCGCGGGCGGGTCCTGCGCCGCCGCGCTGGCCGCCAGCGCAGCCAGCGCGATGCCGATGGCCGCGAGCATGCGTTGATGTGAGCCGGCGTGGGTCATTTGATCTCTTCGACTTTCGCGCGCGTGATCGCGCCGTCGGACCTTCCCTTGAGATAGGCGTAGAGCTGATTGATGTTCTGCATGACCACCGGGCTGTTGCCGAAGCTCTGCATTCCCTTGTCCAACCGGCCGTTGGTCACGGTCTTGATGAAGTCTTCCTTCGACAGCGTCTTCAGGCTGACCACGAGCGACGGCCCGACCAGTCCTTCCTGGTTGGCGCCGTGGCAGCGGTCGCAAGCGGCCGCTCGCCAAGCCCGGAAGCCTTTCATCGTCTCGGCGTCCACCTTGTAGCCATCGACCACCTTGTACAGAGGCGGTTTGTCGTCTGAGTGAGCAGCGCCCGCCAAGATCAGCAGTGCGCCGGCGATAAGCAAGGCCTTCCTTGAACTCATATTGCGAGATCCTTGTTTTCGTCGGATTGAAGAGATGGCAACCCTTCGGCTGCCATCTCCGGATCTGGCCCCAAAGAGGGCCTTGCGCTTCAGTTGCCGCCTGGCAGCGCGAACACGGTCAGGGAACCGCCGAGTTCGGTGTACTGGTTGAGTTCCCTGTAGCCACCCACGGCGCCCAGGCCATCCTGGTCCTTCTCGAGCCCCGCGGCCATGCCGATGCCGGCCCAGCCACCGATGCCGGAGAACACGCCGATGTACTGCTTGCCCTTGTGCTCGTAGGTGAACACGTTGCCGATGATGCCGGAGGGCGTCTTGAACTTGAACAGTTCCTTGTTGATGTTCTTCTTGTCGACGCACTTCATGTAGCCCTCGAGCGTGCCGTAGCAGGAGAGGCCGCCCGCCGTGTTGAGCGCGCCGCTCCAGACCGAGAACTTCTCGGGATGGCTCTGCACGATCTTGCCGGTACCGGCGTTCCAGGTGATGTAGTTGCCCATGCCGCCATGGCTGCCCGGGGCCGGGTACATGGAGAGCGTGGCGCCGACGTATGGCTGGCCCGCCGTGTATTCGACCTTGAACGGCTCATAGTCCATGCAGACGTGATTGGTCGGCACGTAGAAGAGCTTGGTTTCCGGGTCGAAGGAAGCCGGCTGCTGGTCCTTGGAACCCAGTGCTGCCGGGCAGATGCCCTTGCTGTTGACGTCCGGCCCGTTCTGCGCCGTGGAGTACCTGGACACCACTTGAGGACGGCCGGTCTTCATGTCGACCTTCGTGGCCCAGTTCACTTGCGGGTCGTACTTTTCGGCCACGAGCAATTCGCCGGTCACACGGTTCAGCGTGTAGCCGAAGCCGTTGCGGTCGAAGTGCACGAGCGCCTTGGTGGGTTTGCCCTTGACGTCGATGTCGGCCAGGATCATCTCGTTGATGCCGTCGAAGTCCCATTCGTCGAACGGTGTCATCTGGTAGGCCCACTTGGCCATGCCGGTGTCGACGTCACGCGCGAAGATGGTCATGGACCACTTGTTGTCGCCGGGGCGTTGCGAGGGGTTCCAGGTCGACGGGTTGCCGGTGCCGTAGTAGAGCGTGTTGAGCGCCTTGTCGTAGCTGTACCAACCCCAGGTGGTGCCGCCGCCGAGCTTCCACTGATCGCCTTGCCAGGTCTTCAGCGAAGAGTCCTTGCCGACGGGCGCCATCTTGCCGTCGGTCCAGGTCATGGTCTTGTCCGGGTCCATGAGCATTTCGGCGTCCGGGCCCGTGCTGTAGGCCTTCCAGACCTGCTTGCCGGTGTTGATGTCGTAGGCCGCCAGGAAGCCCCGCACGCCCCACTCGCCGCCGCTGATGCCGGTGATGACCTTGTCCTTGAAGACGTGCGGCGCGTTGGTGTTGACGGCGCCCAGCTTCGGATCCCCGTTCTTCACGGTCCAGACGACCTTGCCGGTCTTGGCATCGAGCGCGACGAGATTGCTGTCGGCCTGCTGGAGGAAGACCTTGCCCTCGGCATATGCGACGCCGCGGTTGACCGTGTCGCAGCACATCTGCGGGATCACCGCCGGGTCCTGCTTGGGTTCGTACTTCCACACGATCTTCTGCGTATCGAGATCGATCGCGAAGACCTTGTTGGGGA
Source organism: Variovorax sp. 10L426 (assembly GCF_056395305.1). Classification (NCBI taxonomy): domain Bacteria; kingdom Pseudomonadati; phylum Pseudomonadota; class Betaproteobacteria; order Burkholderiales; family Comamonadaceae; genus Variovorax; species Variovorax sp. 10L426. The sequence continues at coordinate 41,998 of NZ_JBFTJF010000005.1, forward strand.
AGGGCGAGTGCAGGAACATCATGTTGTCGATGACCAGCGGCGAACCTTCATGCCCGCGCAGCACGCCGGTGGAGAAGGTCCACGCGACCTGCATCTTGCCGACATTGCCGGTGTTGATCTGCTTGAGCGTGCTGTAGCGATGGTTGTACATGTCCCCAGCCTGCATCGCCCAGTTCTTCGAGTTGGCGATGTTTTTCTCGACATCGGCATTCGCAAATGCCAAGGCTGGCAATGCGAGTAGCGCCACCGCCAAATAGCGCCAAGGGCGCCCGTGGAAATGCCCGGAAATTCGCATCGAAGTCTCCTTGTTCTGTTTCACCAGAGCCCCCCCGAACGGAACCTCCGACAGGGCGCCTGCCGCACAACGCAATGAAGTCGGCGACGGCACTAAATGCAAGATGCGCGCCCGCTCGAACACGCCTGATTCGCCGGTCCGGCGGGGGTGCCTCCGCGGTTGGCTCGGCCCCTCCGAGCGAGCCATTTCGTTAAGGGGAAACCCTATCGATGGCATGCATTGAAGAAGCGAGTTCCGAAGTTGACACTGCGTGTTTGCAATGGCGTCTCGCTCCCGCTGTCGGAGCGGCGAGAACCGAAGTATTCCGCCAGGCCCGCTGCGCCGAAATTGTGGCAACCACTTTCGACACAGAGTGTTTCACCGCCAGACGACGCATTCCCCACCCATGTCCTTTGCAGGGCGCAACCCGCTTGCGCCGATGGGCGCGCGTATTGCATGCTCGAAGTTATTCATGCCACAGACGCTCCCATCGACGACCATGCTCCGGACCACCGGCCTGACCAAGCGCTACGGGGCGCGGGCGGCATTGAAGGGTCTTTCGCTGACCATGTCGTCAGGTCAGTTCGTGGCCTTGCTCGGGCCCAATGGCGCAGGCAAGTCGACGCTGTTCCAGGTGCTCACCGGGCTGTTTGCAGCCGACGAAGGCGAGGTCGAAGTAGCCGGTCACTCGCTGCGCCGATCCGCGACCGCGGCATTGCGCCACATCGGCGTGGTGTTTCAGCAGATATCGCTCGATCTGGATCTGAGCATCCGCCGGAACCTGCTGTTCCAGGCCGACCTGCACGGCCTGCCGCGGCGGCTGGCGGCATCCCGCATCGAGGCGGGCTGTGCCCAACTCGGCATCGACGCGGACCTCGATCGCAAGGTGCGCGAACTGTCCGGCGGCAATCGGCGCAAGGTGGAACTTGTGCGTGCATTGCTGCATCGACCCTCCGTGCTGCTGATGGATGAAGCCACGGTGGGCCTGGACCCGAAGTCACGCCAGGACCTGATGCGTGCGCTCCATGCGAACGTGCAGGAGCGCGGAGTCTGCGTCCTGTGGGCAACGCACCGGGTGGAGGAGGCCGAAGGTGCCGACCGCGTGCTGGTGTTGCACAAGGGCGAGCTGCTGGCCGACGGCACGCCGGCCGAGGTGACGCAAGCGCTTGGAGAGCCGACGCTTGAAGCGGGGTTCATCGCGCGCACGAGTTGATCGCCATCGATTCACATCAGGAGAGACGTCGACATGAATGAAGTTGCCCAGGTCTGGAAGCGTGTGGCCCGTTCGGTCGTGGCGCTGTCGTGCGTGTGCCTCGGCACGGCCGCGCTGGCACAAGGCACCGCCTATGTGTCGAGCGAGAAGGACCAGGCCATCACGCTGATCGACCTGGCGACCCTCAGCGTCAAGGGCACCATCCCGACCTGCAATCGGGGGCGGCACATCCAGCTCACCGCGGATCACCTGATCATGGTCGCCTGCAGCGATTCGAACGTTGCCGACGTGATCGACCCGGCAACCGGCAAGTCGGTGCGCCGCATTCCGCTGGGCGACGAGCCCGAGGCCTTCGACGTATCGCCGGACGGCAAGACCATCTATTCATCCAACGAGGACGAAGGGGCGGTCAGCTTCATCGATGCCTTGAGCGGCAAGGTGCTCAAGACGATCAAGGTCGGCAAGGAGCCCGAAGGCGTGAAGGTTAGCGCGGACGGCAAGACGCTGTATGTGACCTCCGAAGTCGCAAGCCTCGTGCACGTGATCGACGTCGCCAGCGGCACCATCGTCAAGAACGTGAAAGTCGGCAAGCGGCCACGTCGCATGGCCTTCACCCCCGACGGCAAGGAACTGTGGGTCACCAACGAACTCGACGCGAGCGTCAGCATCATCGATACGGCCACACGCAATGTGATCGGCAACGTGAAGTTCGAAGTCAAGGGCGCGCGCAGCGAAGACATCACGCCGGTAGGCATCCAGATTTCGCGCGACGGCAAACGCGCCTTCGTGGCGCTGGGCCGTGCCAACCACGTCGCGTTCGTCGACGTGCCGCAGCGCAAGGTCACGAACCTCGTACTGGTCGGCAAGCGCGCATGGAACGTCACGCTCGACAAGGCCGAAGCCCGGCTGTACGTGGTGAACGGCTTGAGTGATGACGTGACCGTCGTCGATGTCGCCGCGGCCAAGCCGATCAAGAGCATCCCCGTCGGCCGCGTGCCTTATGGGCTGGTGGTGGTCGAATGAAGTGGATCGCCTGCTCTGTCGGCCTTTCGTCGCTGCTGGGGCTGCTGCTGGCGGCGCCGGCGTCGATCGGACAAACGAAGGGCGCCATCACCCCGTTGAAGGCGACGCTGATCTCGCCGAACCCTGACACGCGGCTCGAACGGTCGCGCGTCGAGCGCCACTTTCTGGGCCACCCTGACGGCCCCGCGAGTGACGGCTTGCAGGTCGCGTTGGACGAAGGCCAGTTCGAACTGGAGGCCGTCGATGCGGCGGTCACGCTGGCGAAGCAGTCCGCCGACTCGCGGGAGGCCGCACGCGCCGCAGCGCAAGCGGCCGAAAAATCGGGCGCCGCCGTGATCGTGACGGATCTTCCCGCCGATTGGACGCTGGCCGTGGTCGATGCCGTGAAGCTGCCGGTGATCAACGTCGGCGATGCCGAAGATCGTCTGCGCGAGCAGGACTGCAGGGCGCGCCTGTTCCACATTCTTCCGAGCGAGCGCATGCGGGCCGACGCGCTGGCGCAAACGCTCGTGTCGCGCAAATGGAGCAAGGTGTTGCTGCTCGTCGGCCCGAGCGCGCAGGACCAGGTGCGCGCCGCCGCGGCGCAGGCTTCGATCAAGCGCTACGGCTTGCAGGTGGTTGCGACCAAGCCTTTCAAGCTCTCGGGCGACCCGCGCGAGCGCGACCTGGCCAATCCGCTGCTGCTGACGGCCGGCACCACTTACGACGCCGTCTGGGTGGTCGACAGCGACGGCGAATTCGCACGCGGCCTGCCGTACCGGATCGTGTTGCCTCGCCCGGTGGTGGGTGATGCGGGGCTGGTGGCGTTGGCCTGGCATGCGCAGTTCGAGCGCTACGGCGCGCCGCAGGTGTCGCGCCGTTTTGCCAAGGCGGTTGGCCGGCCCATGACTGACAGCGACTGGTCGGCGTGGATGGCGGGCAAGGCGCTGGTCGCGGCCGCCATCGCGGCGCCGAAGGGGCCCGCCGCAGCCTGGGCGCAGGCGCTCGCCAAGACGCCGATCGATGGCTCCAAAGGCACGAACCTGACCTTCCGTCCGTGGGATGGGCAGTTGCGCCAGACCGTGCTTCTCACCGACGGCCAGGGCGTGATTTCGCAGGCGCCGGTCGAAGGCCTGCTGCATCCGACCAACGTGCTGGACACACTGGGCGCGGACGCCCCGGAGAAGCGATGCAAGACGACGCCATGATTCCCGTCGAATCCGGCGAGGCGGAACTCGCGGCGCACCGCGGGGTCGCGCATGCGCTGCAGGCCATGCAGGCGATCGTCATGCGCGAACTGCTCAAGTTCTCGCAGCAGACCGGCCGGCTGGTGTCGGCGCTGGTGCGCCCGCTGCTGTGGCTGGCGGTGTTCGCCGCGGGTTTTCGCAACGTGTTCGGCGTCGCGATCGTCGAGCCGTACGACACCTATATCCCCTATGACGTCTACATCGTGCCGGGCCTGGTGGGCATGGTGCTGTTGTTCAACGGGATGCAGTCGTCCCTCGCGATGGTCTACGACCGTGAGATGGGCCTGATGCGGCTGCTGCTCACCGCACCGTTGCCGCGCGCATGGCTGCTGTTCTGCAAGCTCTGCGCGACGGCGCTGCTGTCGGTGTTGCAGGCGCTTGCCTTCGTGATCGTCGCCTTGCTGATCGGCACCGATCTGCCGATCTTCTCGCTGGGCGGTCTGAATGCCTTGGTCGCACTGGTCTGCGGGGCGCTGATGCTGGGCGCGCTCGGCCTGCTGCTGTCGGTGCACATCAAGCAGCTCGAGAACTTCGCCGGCACGATGAACTTCGTGATCTTCCCGATGTACTTCATGTCGACCGCGCTCTACCCGCTGTGGAAGCTGCAGGAGTCGGGCGCCGAGTGGGTCTATCAGCTCGCGCGCTTCAACCCGTTCACGCACGCCGTCGAATGGATCCGGTTTGCGCTGTACGGCAAGGACCCGGGCGCGGCACCCTGGATCGTGCTGGGTTGCCTGACGGTGTTCTTCGTGTTCGCCTGCTGGGGCTACGACCCGCAGCGCGGTTTCGGCGGATTGACGAAGCGCGGCGGAGGACCGCCATGAACACCGCCATGAACACCGGCCGCCGCCGCTGGCTGCGCAGTGCGGCCGCGTTCGCGTTGGCTGCGGGGCCCATGGTGCACGCGCTGGCCGCCGACACCTTTCCGTCCCGGCCGATCACGATGTGGGTGCCGTGGGCGGCTGGCGGCGCGACCGATCTGTCGTTGCGCCTCCTGGCCGAACTCGCTGGGCAGGCGCTCGGCCAACCCGTGGTGGTCGCCAACCGGGCCGGTGCCGGCGGCACGATGGCGATGCCGATCCTGTTCCAGGCCGAACCCAACGGCTACACCATTGCGCAGATGCCGCAGCCGGTCTTTCGCATGCCCTTCATGCAGCAGGTGATCTGGGATCCGGTGCGCGACGTCACGCCCATCATCCAGATTTCGGGCGTGACTTTCGGGGTGCTGGTGCGCGCTTCCAGCCCGATGCGCTCGCTCGAGCAACTGTTCGACTTCGCGCGCAAGCGGCCCGGTGAGTTGAGCATCGCCACCAACGGCATCGGCACGACGCCGCACCTCGTGCTCGAAGCACTCTTCACCGATCGGGGGCTGAGCTACATCCATGTGCCCTACAAGGGCACGGCCGAGTTGACCCTGGCAGTGTCGTCGGGGCAGGTGATGGCGGGCGTCAATTCCTCGGGCTTCGCGCCGGAAGTCGATGCGGGTCGCCTGCGATTGCTCGCGACCATGGGGGCGAAGCGCTCGCCGCGCTGGCCGCAGGTGCCGACCTTGCGCGAACTGGGCTTCGACATCGTGGCGATGTCGCCCTACGGGCTGGCCGGCCCGCGCGGATTGCCGCCTGACGTGCTTGCCGTTCTGCATGACGGCTTCAAGAAGGCGCTGTTCGACCCGCGGTTCGCCGAAGACCTGGCAAGGTACGACCAGGAGATCGCCTATCTCGGGCCGGAGGACTACGCGCGGGCCTGCCGCGAAGAGTACGCCAAGGAGCGTGCGATGGCCGAGCGCTTGAAGAGCCCGCGCGGCCCGGGTGGCTGAGAACGAACGTGGAGGACCGCGAATGGACCGAGACGATGGGGTGATGAGCGACTGGCGGCAGCGGGCGCTGATGCTCGAAGCCGAGGTCGCCAAGGCGGTGATCGGCCAGGCGCGGGCGATCCGCCTCATCAATACGGCCGTCTTCGCGCGCGGCCACGTGTTGTTGCAGGGCGATGTCGGGGTCGGCAAGACGACGCTGCTGCGGGCCTTCGCGCAGGCGCTGGGCGGCGGGTTCGCGCGCATCGAAGGGACCATCGACCTGATGCCCAACGACCTGATCTACTACACCTACATCAGCGCCGAGGGCAGGCCCGCGGTCGAGCACGGGCCGTTGATCACGCACGGCGAAAGCCTCGCGATCTTCTTCTTCAACGAGATCAACCGGGCGCGCCCGCAGGTGCATTCGCTGCTGCTGCGCGTGATGGCCGAGCGCAGCGTGGCGGCCTTCAATCGCGAGTTCCGTTTTCCGCATCTCCTGGTGTTTGCCGACCGCAACCGGGTGGAGCGCGAAGAGACCTTCGAGATCTCGGCCGCGGCGCGCGACCGCTTCATGCTGGAAGTGACCGTCGATGCGCCCGCGTCCGATGCTGAAAGGCGTCAGCTGATGGGCGATCCACGCTTCCACGACACCGATCGGCTCGTCGGCGCGCTGGCCGGCGGGCTGGTCGCTTACCAGGAACTGAACCAGGTCTCCGAGTTGATTCAGCGCTGCGTGCAGGTCTCCGAGGCATTGCAGGCCTATGCGCTCGATCTGTGGCGCGCGACGGCGGCGCCCGCCGACTGCGGCGTGCGGCTGTCGGACGTGGACACGGCCCACCTGATGCTCGCGGGCGCCAGTCCGCGCGGCATGAGCCTGCTGCTGCGCGCCGCCCGCGTCGCGGCCTGGCTCGACGGGCGCGACTACGTCACGCCCAAGGACGTGCAGGCGGTCTTCGTCGAGACCATCGCGCACCGGCTTTGCTATCACCCGGTGTACGAGATGCGTCGACAGGAGATCTCGGGTCGCCTGATGAGCGGCATCCTCTCAAGCGTGGCTGCACCTTGAGTGACACGGGGCGATGAGATGACACAGCCGTCAACCTTGCAGGAACTGCATTACCGGATCGGGGCGCCGGCGCTGGGCCACTTCCCCGGGCATCACCGAAGTTCGCGCGGTGACAGCGGCTTCGAGTTTCGTGGCCATGCGGCGCTGCTCGACGCACCGGACCCGCGCCGGCTCGATCTGCACGCGAGCCTGCGCGACCCTTTCGGCAACTGGATCGTGCGGGTCTACAGCCAGCGCAAGGCGATTCCGGTGGTGATGGTGGCGGACTTGTCGGCTTCCATGAGTTTCATCGGCACACACCGCAAGCTCGATGTGCTGGCCGACTTCGTCGACAGCCTGGCCTGGTCGGCCTGGCGCACCGGCGACAGCTTCGGCTTCGTCGGTTGCGACAGTTCGGTCCGCGAGGATGTGCTGTTGCCGCCGACGCGCTCGCGCGGCATGGGTGGCGCGCTGGCCGGGACGCTTCGCACCCTGCATCTTCAAGGTCGGTCGGCGCGCGCGCTGGTGCTGGCGCATCGCTTCCTCGGACGGCAGCGTTCGCTGGTATTTCTCGTCTCGGACTTTCATCTGCCGCTGCCCGAAGTCGAAGCCGTGATGGCCTCGATGGCCCACCACGATCTGGTGCCGGTGGTGCTGTGGGACCCGCTGGAGTTCGGCCTGACGCCGCGACAGGGCCTGGCGCAGGTGACCGACCCGGAAACCGGCGTCACGAAACTGCTGTGGTGGCGTCCGGCCTTGCGCGAAAGGTGGCTGGCGGCCCACCGGCAGCGCCGCGATGCGCTGTTGCGGATCTTTCGGGTGCAGCAGCTCAAGCCGCTGTTCATCGAGGGCGCCTTCGATGCCAACGCAGTCACGCGGCACTTCCACGCGTGAACCACGCGTGAACCCCCTGTGAGCAAGGCATGACGACGATCTGGTGGATGCATCCGGCCCTGCGCGGACTTTGCGCCGCGATGCTCGGGTGGCTTGCATCGGCGGCTTGTGCAGAGGTGCTGCCGGGACAGCTGAATGCCACCTCGAGCGAGCCGCGAGCCTTCGGCTACCAGATCGGCGACACGGTGTCGCGCACTGTCACGGTCGACGCTTCGGACGGCCTGGTGCTCGACGAGTCCAGCGTGCCGCAGGCCGGTGCGCGCGGCAATGCCCTGGAGTTGCGCAGCATCGAGCGACGCAGCAGTGCCGAGCCCGGCGGGCGGCGCCACGAGCTGACGCTGGCCTACCAGGTGTTCCTTTCGCCGCCGGAGCCGCGCACCCTCGAGATGCCGGGGTTCGTCTTGCGCTTCCAGGGCCAGCCGCGGGCGCAGGAGGTCCGTGTCGAAGCCTGGCCGGTGACCGTGTCGCCGCTCGTGCCGGTGGAGGTCTCGCCCCGGCGCGGACTCGGTGAACTGCAGCCCGATGCGCCCCCGCCCCTGATCGACACCCGCTTCGCGCGCTGGCGCCTCACCGCTTACGGCGTCGTGTCGCTGTTGCTGCTGGCGTACCTTGCCCATGTGTACATCGGCTTGCCGTGGTGGACGCGCGCGCACCGGCCGTTCACGTTGGCATGGCGCGCGATGCATGGCCTCACGCCGACGAGTCCCGATCCGCAATGGCGCGAGGCGTTCAAGCAGCTTCATGAGGCCTTGAACCGGACGATGGGGGAGGTGGTCTTCGAGGAGGGCATCGGTCGCTTCGTCAAGGCCCAACCGCACTTCGCGCATCTGCGCGACGACCTCGCCACATTCTTCCGGCAGTCGCGACTCGAGTTCTTCGGCAAGCAGGCTGAGAAGGGGCAACAAGTCCCTGCGCATGCAGATCGACGCTGGCTGATCGAGTTCTGCCGGCGTTGCCGCGATGCCGAGAGGGGCTCCCCATGAGCTTCGACCATCCCTGGCTGCTATGGCTGTTGCCGCTGTCCGTACTGCCGCTGCTGGCGCGGTCGGGCGGCGTGCTCGACAACACCTGGGCGACCCTCATGCCCCGGGACCGGGCGTCCGAACTGCTGGGATGGGCGCTGCGCATCGTCGGCGTCCTCGCGCTCGCTGCGCTCGGCATCGGCATGGCCGGCCCGTACTGGCCGGAGTACGACGTCGAGCGCATCGGCAAGGGTGCCGAGATCGTGCTGGTGCTCGATCGCAGCCGCAGCATGGACCAGGGCTTTGGCGGCGCGCGCCCCCCGGGCGCGGCGGCGAAAGGCACCGGCCCGGAAGCGATCGACTACTACATGACCCAGGTCAGGACGCGCGAGTCCAAGGGCAAGGTTGCGCGGCAATTGCTGTCCGAGTTCATCGCCAAGCGCCAGGAAGACCGGTTCGGCATGATCGTCTTCAGCACCTTGCCGATCAGGGTGCTGGAGTTCACGCAGAAGAACGAAGCGATCCAGGCCGCCATCGTGGCCGGCGACGTGGGCCGCGGCCTTTCGGAGACCAACATCGGCCTCGTGATGCAATCGGCGCTGTCGTCCTTCGTCGATCGGCCCTACACCGGCTCGCGCATCGTCATGCTGGTGTCCGACGGCGGTGACCGGCTCGACCCGCCTTCCCGTGAGCGCATCGCCTATCTGGCGCGCAAGCACCGCGTCGCGATCTACTGGATCTACCTTCGCTCCGCCAACAGTCCGGGGCTGGTCCTGGAAAAAGGCGAAGCGGCGGAGAACGTCGACGCTGTGCCCGAATACGCGCTGCATCGCTTCTTCGAGTCTCTCGGAACGTCGTACCGCGCCTACGAGGCCAGCGACCCCGAAGCGCTGAAGAAGGCCATCGAGGCGGTCAATCTTCTCGAGAACCTGCCGATCACCTACCTCGACACCGTGCCCCGGCGCGACCTGTCCGGAGCGGTGTTCGCTGTTGCCTTCGGCTGCCTCCTGCTGCTGCTCGCGGCGAACCTGGCGGAGGTCCGGCGATGGGCATGAACCCGCAGCGACGCACGCGCGCAGTGCTGGGCCTGCTCGCGGTCATTGCCGTCATGGCGGCGATCGACGGCGCGTTGACGTGGCGCCAGCATCTGTGGAACGAATCGATCGTGTCGGGCCCGTTGCCGGCCGAGACCCAGGACGTCCCACCGCAAGTGCGGTTCGCGCAGGCCTTTGCGCAGGCCGAAAGCGGCGCCGACGAAGCGGCCCTGCATCTCTATCGCAGCCTCGAAGACGATTCGGCGCTCGGCCTGGCCGCGCACTACAACAGCGCCAACCTGCTGATGCGCCAGGCGGTGGTGGTGCAAGCCGGCACCGAACCCGGCAAGGCGATCGCGCTGATCGAGTTGGCCAAGGAGGGCTACCGCGACGTGTTGCGCGTCGATCCGCGGCACTGGGACGCGCGCTACAACCTGGAGCGCGCCCAGCGGCTGCTCCCCGATCCCGACGAGATGGACGCTGCGCCACCGGAAAACCGGCGCGACTCCGAACGCGCGGCCACCACGGTGCGCGGCCATTCGCCCGGCCTGCCATGACGCCCTGGCACCGCTTGCGCGCCTCGTGGCGGCACAGCACCGACCGTTGGCTGCTTTCGCTGGCGGCGCTGGCGCTGGCTGCCAGCCTGCTCGATCCGGCTGTGGTGATGGAGCGTTCGTTGTTCGATCACGTGGTCGTGCTCGACGTGACCCAGAGCATGAATGTCACGGACGCGGACATCGACGGCCGACCCGCTTCACGACTCGACGCTGCCAAGCACGCCTTGCGTCAATCGCTGCTGCGATTGCCGTGCGGCTCGAAGGTGGGCTGGGCGATCTTCACCGAATACCGTTCACTGTTGCTGCTCGCACCGATCGAGGTGTGCGCCAACCTGAGCGAGTTGCGTTCGACCCTGGCGCAGATCGACTCGCGCATGGCCTGGTCGGGCAACAGCGAGATCGCCAAGGGATTGCACAGTGCGATCGACATCGCAAGGCACTTGCCGGACAAGCCATCGCTGGTGTTCATCACCGACGGGCAGGAGGCGCCGCCGCTGAACCCGCACTACCGCCCGTCTTTCGACGACAAGCCAGGCGACGTGCAAGGGCTGATCGTGGGCGTCGGTGACCTGCTGCCGTCGCCGATCCCGAAGACCGATCCGGAGGGCCGGCCGCTCGGCTTCTGGCGCGCCGATGAAGTGGCGCAGACCGATCTGCGCAGCCAGGGGCGCGGCGCGAGCGTGCGTGGCGAGGTGCTGGTGGACGAGTCGGCGGGTTCGGCCGCGCCCATGCTTGGCGCCACGCCGGGATTGGAGCACCTGTCGTCATTGCGCGAAAGCTATCTGCGCTTGCTTGCGGGCGAGCAGGGCCTGGCGTTTGTTCGCCTGCAATCGCGCGAACGGCTGGCGGAAGCATTGATGTCGCCCGCGCTCGCCAGGCCGGCGCCTGTTCGTACCGGTGGGCGCGTCCTCCTGGCGGGACTGGCGTTCTGTCTGCTGCTGGTGCGCTATGCGGTCCCGTGGTTGCGGAAGACCAAGGTGTTGAAGAAATAGAACTCGGCGTCCAACGCCCACTGGATGTTCGAAGACTGGCGAAACCCGTGCTGCTCGCCCGCGAAGAGCACGTACTGCGCGGTGATCCCTTTCCGGCGCAGCGCCGTGACCATCAACTCGGTCTGGCTGGGCGGGACGATCTTGTCTTCGGCACCCTGAAAGAACGCGACCGGCGCCGACAGCCGGTCGGCGTTGCGAACCGGCGAACGGTCGAGATAGGCCTTGCGATCCGTGTACGGCGCGATCAGCCAATCCAGATAGCGGGATTCGAACTTGTGCGTGTCGCGGGCCAGCGCGTCCGGATCGCTGACCCCGTAGTGACTTCCGCCCGCCCTGAACATGCCGCGAACCGCGGGATCCGCGCAGGTCAGGCAAGTCAGGGTCGTGAATCCGCCGGCACTGCTGCCGGTAATGACCGTTCGCGTCGCATCGACCCATTGCCTGTCGATCAAGTACCGGGCGGCGGCGGCGCAGTCGTCGGCATCCACGATGCCCCACATCCCCTGCAAGCGTTCGCGGTAGGCGCGTCCGTAACCGGTGCTGCCGCCGTAGTCGACATCGACGACCGCGATGCCCCGGCTGGTCCAGAACTGCGTGCGCAAGTCGAGCGTGCGCGAGGCCGACGAAGTGGGTCCGCCATGGCACTTGACCAGGAGCGGCGGCAGTTTTCCGTCGGGTGCGATGTGGTCGGCGTTCATCGGAGGGTAGAACAACCCGAACGCCGTCTGTCCGCCGGGTGTCGGAAACTCGACCGGCTGAGGGATGGAGAAATGCCTGTTCGTTGCGGGGTCGTCTGCGACGGTCGTGGACTTCCGGATCGTGGTGATCTTTCCGCTGTGCGCGTCCAGCACAACGATCGAACCCGGAATGGTTGGCCCCCCAGCCTTGAAGGCCACCTTCGAGCCTTGCGCCCGCACCGACGAGAATTCGGTGAAAGGCAGGTTCACTTCCGTCAGCTTGCCGCTTGCGAGTTCAAGCAGAGCAAGCTTGCCAACTCCGCCTTCGATGTATGTGCATATCGCCTCGCTCGCCGACAGGAAGGCGTATGTCGACATCCCGAAATTCCATTGCGCCCGACCGAACTCCGCCGCCCTCGGGCAGACATTGACGGAGACGCCGTGGGCTTCCGATCGATGGATGTTCCACCAGCCTGAGCGATCGGACACGAAATGGAGCACGCCATCCGGTGCCCATTCCGGTTGGAACACGGACTCTGTCGGACCGCCTGCGATCCTGATCGGGTTCTCCACGCCAACCCCGGTGAAGTCCGCGACCCATAGTTCGGTTCCCACCCAGGGCATGTGGGGGTGGTTCCACGACAGCCAGGCCAGGCGCCGGCCATCCGGACTGAGCCGTGGCGACGCGTAGAAGTCATTTCCCTCTACCAGTACGGTCCCGGCTCCGCCTGAATGCAGGTCCAGGACCACGAGGGTGTTGGCGGCCTCCTTGCCTGGAATCCGATGATCCTCTCGGACACCGATCCAGAGATGGCGGGAGGCGTTGATCTGGCCGTCAGCGTATCGAAGTCCTGCGTCTGGTTGGCCCGGGGCAGGGGCTGGGGTCAGCGGTACAGGGCTGCCGTCGTTGCCTCCGAGTCGATACAGCCGCTGGTCCTTGAAGTTGCTGAAGTAGCTGACCCCTCCGGAAACAACGACCCCGGCACCGCCGTACTCGTGCACCCGCGTGCGCGCGGAAAAAGGCTCCGGCGTGACATCCATGGTCGTCCCGTCGGCGCTGTGTCGAACCAGCACACGGCGTCCGGCCTCTTGCGGCCGGCCTTCGACCCAGTACACATCGCTGCCGTCGAGCAGCACATCGACGAGGTCGATCATGGCCGTCGCGACGAGTTCGGACGTGATGGGGGATGTCCAGTTGCCGAAGGGCGTTGTCGTCGGGCGGGGCATGGGACACCTCAGGTGCGCGAACGACGGGTCGGCCCGAAGTCGACCGGCAGGCTTCCTTCGGTCTTCACTTCCCGCAGCACGATCGCCGAGCGCACGTGGGTGACGCCGGCCTGTTCGAACAAGGTGGTGTGCAGGAATTTCTCGTAGTGCTTGATGTCGGGCACCAGCACCGTGAGGATGTAGTCGGCCGGGCCGGTGGCCGACACGCAGCGCACGATCTCGGGGCTCACTTCCACCGCCTTCTCGAAGTCGCGCACCTTCGACTCGTTGTGTCGGTCGAGATTCACTTCCGTCACCGCTGCGATATTGAGACCCACCTTCTCGCGGTCGACCACGACGGTGTAGCCGCGGATCACGCCCGCGGTTTCCATCTCCTTGATGCGGCGCCAGCAGGGCGTGGACGACAGTCCCACCTTGTCGGCAATCTGCTGCACCGTCTGCCGCGCGTCGCGCTGCAGTTCCAGCAGGATCTGCAGCGAGTAGTTATCCAGAAGAATGGAATCGTCATTCATGGGCATTTGCGAGAACAATATTCTCTGATCTAGGGTCTATTCGACCCAATTGCAGAGAATATTCCTCCTGCAAGCGAAGAACAATCCCCGGATGAATTCATTCGCGACCCCTTCTCCCGTCCAGCGCCCCACGTACCAGCTTTCCGACAGCCTTTGGGCGCGATCCGGCGCCGTTTTCCTGACCGGAACGCAAGCCCTGGTGCGCGTGCTTCTGATGCAGCGCCAGCGCGATGCGGACCGTGGGTTGGGCACCCAGGGCTTCGTCAGCGGCTACCGCGGCTCGCCGCTCGGGATGGTCGACCAGGCGATCTGGAAGGCCGGTGCGGGCTTCAAGGATGCGGGCATCCGCTTCGTGCCTGCGATCAACGAGGAGCTTGCGGCGACGCAGGTGCTGGGCACGCAACGCGTGGAGTCGGACCCCGAACGCAGCGTCGAGGGCGTGTTCGCGATGTGGTACGGCAAGGGCCCGGGCGTGGACCGCGCCGGCGATGCGCTCAAGCATGGCAATGCCTATGGCTCGTCGCCGCACGGCGGTGTGCTCGTGGTGGCGGGCGACGATCACGGCTGCGTCTCTTCGTCGATGCCGCATCAAAGCGACCATGCTTTCGTCGCCTGGAGCATGCCGGTCATGCAACCGGCTTGCGTGGCCGAGTACCTGGAATTCGGCCTGTACGGCTACGAACTCTCGCGCTTCTCGGGCGCGTGGGTCGGCATGGCGGCGCTGTCCGAAGTGGTCGAGAGCGCGGGCACGGTGGACCTCGACCTGATCGAATCGCACGTCGCCGCCTGGGCCGATGCCGACACGGTGCGCGCCGCCACCGGTCATCGCGCGCCCATCGACGGGTTGCACTACCGCTGGCCCGACCTGCCTTCGCTGCGCATCGAATCGCGCCTGGCCGACAAGCTGGAGGCCGTGGCTGCCTTCGCGCGCGTCAACAGCATCGACCGCCACGTGATCGAGAGCCCGCATGCGAAGGTGGGCATCGTGACCTGCGGCAAGGCGCACTACGACCTGATGGAAGTGCTGCGCCGTCTCGAAGTGACGCCGGAGAGTCTCGCGCGCGTCGGGGTCAGGCTCTACAAGGTGGGGCTGAGCTTTCCGATCGAGCAGACGCGCGTCAAGGCCTTCGCGCAGGGCCTCGACGAGATCCTGATCGTCGAGGAGAAGGGCGCGATCGTCGAGAGCCAGTTGCGCGACCTTTTCTACAACGCGCCTCCTGGTACGCGACCCGCGTTGGTCGGCAAGCACGACCGCGAAGGCCGGCCGCTGGTATCGGCGCTCGGCGAGTTGCGGCCATCGCGGCTGATCGAACTGGTAGCCCACTGGCTGTCGGTGCACTTTCCCGACAACGCCGACCTTGGCGACCACTTCCAGCACGTCCGCGATTTCACGCCGCCGGAACTGCTGAGCAATGACGGCGATTCGGTCAAGCGCCTGCCGTACTTCTGCGCCGGCTGCCCGCACAACACCAGCACCAAGGTGCCCGAGGGCTCGACCGCGCGCGCCGGCATCGGCTGCCACTTCATGGCCAACTGGATGGACCGCAGCACCGCAGGGCTGATCCAGATGGGCGGCGAGGGCGTCGACTGGGTCTCGCACTCGATGTTCACGCGCACCCCGCACGTCTTCCAGAACCTCGGCGACGGCACGTACTACCACTCGGGCTATCTCGCGATCCGCCAGGCGGTCGCGGCCAAGGCGACGCTGACCTACAAGATCCTGTTCAACGACGCTGTCGCGATGACCGGCGGACAGCCGGTCGACGGCATCATCAGCGTCGACGCCATCGCGCGACAGGTCGAATCGGAAGGCGTGAAGCAGGTGGTCGTCGTCAGTGACGCGATCGAGAAGTACGCGCAGATCAAGGGCAAGTTCCCGGCCGGCACCGAGTTCCATGACCGAAGCGAACTCGATGCGGTACAGCGCCGCCTGCGCGAGATCCCCGGCGTGACGGTGCTGATCTACGAGCAGACCTGCGCGGCCGAGAAGCGCCGGCGCCGCAAGAAGGGCGAGTTGGTCGATCCGCCCAAGCGCCTCTTCATCAACGAGGCGGTGTGCGAAGGCTGCGGCGATTGCAGCGTGCAGAGCAACTGCGTGGCGGTGCTGCCGCATGAAACCGATCTGGGTCGCAAGCGCAAGATCGACCAGACGAGTTGCAACAAGGACTACTCCTGCGCGAAGGGCTTCTGCCCCAGCTTCGTCGGCGTCACCGGCGGCGCGCTGCGCAAGAAGAGCGGCGCGCTGGCCGCGGGCCGCGATGCCTTCCTGCAGCATGTGGCGGCATTGCCGCTGCCGGCGCCACGCACATGGGACGCGCCCTATGACCTGCTCGTCACCGGCGTCGGCGGCACCGGCGTGGTGACTGTCGGGGCGGTGATCGCGATGGCCGCGCACCTCGAAGGCAAGTCGGCGAGCGTGCTGGACTTCATGGGCTTCGCGCAGAAGGGTGGGGCGGTGCTGAGCTTCGTGCGCCTGGCCGATACGCCGGAGCGACTGAACCAGGTGCGCATCGACACCCAGCAGGCCGATGCGATCCTGGCGTGCGACATCGTCGTGGGCGCTTCGCCCGATGCGCTGCAGACCGTGCGGCACGGACGCACCCGCATCCTCGCGAACACGCACGAGATCCCCGTGGCCGAGTCGCTGCGCAATCCGGACGCCGATCTCAAGGCCGAACTGCTGCTGGAGAAGATGCGCTTCGTCGCGGGCAGGAGCCAGGTCGAGACCTTCGATGCGCAGACGCTGGCGGAGGAATTCCTCGGCGACACGCTGGCGTCGAACATCCTCGCCACCGGCTATGCGTGGCAGCGCGGGCTGGTCCCGCTGAGCCTGGAGGCGGTGACGCGCGCGATCGAACTCAACGGCGTCGCAGTCGCTGCGAACCTCATGGCCTTCTCGCTCGGCCGGCTCGCTGCGGGCGCGCCGCAGGCCGTCGAGGGCTTGCGCAACGCCACGGCAAGCAGCGTGCAGGACGAATCGCTGGAAGCCCTGATCGCTCGCGGGCGCAAGCACCTTGCCGGCTACCAGAACGCAGCCTGGGCGCAGCGCTTCGAGGCGCGCGTACGCGTCTTGCAGCAGCGCGAAGCGGCACTCGGCGGCGGCGATCCGAGCTTTCCGGTCACGCGCAACGCGACGCTCAGCCTGCTCAAGCTCATGAGCTACAAGGACGAGTACGAGGTCGCGCGCCTCTACAGCGACGGCAGCTTCCGCGAGAGGCTCGCGGATCAGTTCGAAGGCGACATCAAGCTTGAATTCCACATGGCTCCGCCTTTCCTGTCGCGGCCGAAGAACGGACAGCCGCCCGTCAAGATCCGACTCGGCGCCTGGATGATGCCGGCCATGAAGTGGCTCGCCCATGGCAAGCGCTTGCGCGGCACGGCCTTCGACGTGTTCGGCCACACGGCGGAACGTCGGCTGGAGCGCTCGCTGATCGGGCAGTTCGATGCACGGCTGGACGAGTTGATGGCCGAACTGTCGCCCGACAACCAGAAGCTCGCGGCGCAGATCGCTGCAGTGCCGCTGACGATTCGCGGCTACGGCCATGTGAAGCTGGCCAATCTCGCACTGGCGCGTGGCCGCGAAGCGGAGTTGATGCATCGCTTCTCGCCCGGTCGCTACCCGAGGCCGGCGACGGAAGCGAAGGCCGGGCAGATTCGCGGGATCTCGGTTGTCGCGACGCACTGAGGACGGCGCCTCGGAAGTAGGATGGCTCCCGACCACCCGTTCTGAGGAGTCCCTTCAATGACCGACCGCCTCCGCTCGATCGCCGCAACCGTGGAAAGGATCACGGGGGCGTTTCTGCTGTGCCTCTTGGCCGGGTGCTCAACCACCGACACCCGTCCTCCTCGTCAATTCGGACCCTGCCAGACGGACCCGGGTTCGTTCGCGTGCCAAGTGGACCGATATTCGCGGGCCGGGATGTGACGCCTGCATCAAGAGGGCCTGCTTTATGGCCTCGGGTCGAGCGCAGAGAAGATGGCGATGGCCAGCAGGATGACGATTGCCGTGATGGCGATGATCTTGAGCTTGCTCACGGTGGCGTCTCCTCCTTTTTGGGATTCTTCGCCTTGTCCTTGTAGTCCATGACGGCCGCTGTGACATGCGGATTCTCCCTCTCCTCAAATTTGATGAGGGCTCCGTTTGGCGTCGACAGAGCGCAGCCCAGCGGAATTTCCGGGCGCATACAACGGCCAGCCCAGAGTGCGCGACAGTCTTCCACGCGCGCGAGAATTCTGTCGTGAGCCCGAGGCGGAGGACGCGTCTGCAGTAGTCTTCGAGAGCGCAGTGTTTTCATCGAAAGGAACTGCCATGGAAGAACGTCCCCCGCTCCCGCCGTTCACCCTCGAATCCGCCACGCAGAAAGTTCGGCTGGCGGAGGACGGATGGAACACGCGTGACCCCTCTCGCGTCGCCCTTGCTTACAGCCTGGACACCCGCTGGCGCAACCGCGCCGAGATCTTCCAGGGGCGCGCAGCGGCGCAGGCCATGCTGGAACGCAAGTGGGCGCGCGAACTCGAGTACCGCCTCATCAAGGAACTGTGGGCCTTTGGCGGAAACCGAATCGCCGTCCGATTCGCATACGAATGGCACGACGACTCGATGAACTGGTTTCGAAGCTACGGCAACGAGAACTGGGAGTTCAACGCGGACGGCCTGATGGCGTGGCGACATGCCAGCATCAACGACCTGCCCATCAAGGGGTCCGAACGGAAATTCCACTGGCCGCTCGGCCGACGCCCGGATGAACACCCTGGCTTGAGCGATCTGGGGCTTTGATGAATGGCCTGCCCGGAGGGGATCGAACCCCCGACAACCTGCTTAGAAGGCAGGTGCTCTATCCAACTGAGCTACGGGCAGCGAGTGTGCTGCGGGGATTTTACGGTGCTGTTCGGGTCCCGCTGAATCTCACACCACCATCGGCACGGCGGCCCCGTCCATCGACAGGATCGCGCCCGAGATATAGCTCGCGCTCGGCGATGCGAGAAAAACCACCGCGTTGGCAATGTCCTCCGGCTTGGCCAGCCGGCCGAGCGGCATGCGCGCCTCGGCGTCGCGAAGCACTTCGGCTTCGGTCAGCTTGCGCAGGCGCGCATCGGCTGCAATGCCTTCGGCCATGCGATCAGTCAGCGTCAGCGCGGGATTGACTGCGTTCACGCGAACGCCGCGCGGCCCGTAGGCGGCGGCGAGGCCGGCGGTGGCCAGCATCAGCGCGGCATTGGCAGCGCCGCCCGCAAGATGGGTGGGCGTGGCCACCTTGCCGCCCATGCCGATGACGTTGACGATCGCGCCGGAGCCGCGCTCGCCCATTCGCTTGATGACGGGGTCCATCACGTTCACATAGGTGAAGAACTTCGCCTGCATCGCGTCGTGCCAGGTCTGCGGCTGAAGTTCGTCGAAAGGTGTCCGGCGTGCGGCACCGGCGGAGTTCACCAGGATGTCGATCGGGCCCGATTCGGCCTGCACCGCGTCGATCATGTTCAAGGCCGCACGCGCGTCGCCGAGGTCCGCGCAATAGCCGCCGACCGCGTGCCCCGCCGAACGCATCTGCGCGGCTGCGGCGTCGAGGTGCGCCGGCGTTCGTCCTGCAAGACTGACGCGCGCACCTTCCTGCAGGAAGGCTCGCGCACACGCCAGGCCGATGCCGCGGCTGCCGCCGGTGATGAGCACATGCTTGCCGGTCAATTGAAGATCCATGTCGCCTCCGATGGTCAAGAAGGCGGAATTGTGAATGCGTCAGCGACGGCGTGCGCGAGGGCGGGAGTTTGGCCGATACTCCTTTCCGTTCCGTGGGCTAGTCTGGAAGCGGGTCTCCGGCTGCCGCGAGCGTTGATGTTTTGGAGTTTCGAATGAAGTTTGCCTTGGTTCTTGCCGCCGTCTTGTTGGCCGGATGCTCTCAATTCGGAAAGGTGTCGGGCACCGCGATGAACGATCCGCAGGTGGGCAGCTACTGCGAAGCACCCGTTGCCGGCGCCTGCCTCGGGTGCAACATTTCGTGCCCTGCCAATGCGCGGGCGAGCTGCAGGGCCGGCGCCACGACCGCCAGCGCCGGCAATGCGCTCGGCGCGTGCACGCGCGGTGCGGTCTGCGAGTGCCGCTAGCAGCGTACATGGGCCCTGATCATGGCGATCCTTGTCGGCACCGCTTCATGGACTGACAAGACGCTGATCGATTGCGGGCGCTTCTACCCGAAGGAAGCAAAGACGCCCGAGGCGCGGCTGCGCTTCTATTCGTCCATCTTTCCGCTCGTCGAGGTGGACAGCAGCTACTACGGCATCCCGGCGCCCACCACCGTGTTCAATTGGGCCGAGCGCACGCCGGAGAACTTCGTTTTCAACGTCAAGGCGTTCCGACTCTTCACGGGTCACCAGACAGATCCGAAGGTGCTGCACAAGGACATCAAGGAGGCACTCGGTTCGACCAAGACGCTGCACTACCGCAGCACGCCGCCGGAGATACGCACCGAGCTATGGAGACGGTTCATCGACGCGATCCTGCCGCTCAAGCACGCCGGCAAGCTCGGCCTGGTTCACTTCCAGTTCCCGCCCTGGCTGATGTGCAACCAGGAGGGGTTTGCGCACGTCGAGCATTGCGTCGAACAGATGGCGGGGCACACGGTCAGCGTCGAGTTCCGCCACGCGTCGTGGTTCGATGAGTCGCATCGCGTCGGCACCATCGACTTCCTGCGGGAACTGCGCGCCGTGCACACCGTGGTCGACGGACCTCAGGGCTTCGCGAACAGCGTTCCCTTGCTGGCCGAGACCACGAACCCGGACTACGCATTGGTGCGGCTGCACGGCCGCAACGTCGACACCTACAACGCCAAGGGCGCAAGCTCGGCGGCGGAGCGCTTCGACTACGACTACCCGGACCAGGAATTGCGCGAAATCATGGTGGAGGTCATCCGGCTGGCCTACAAGGTGCGCAACACGCACCTGATCTTCAACAATTGCGATGAAGACAAAGGCCAGCGCAATGGCATCACGTTCATGAAGATGCTGCTGGCGCATGGGTGAAGGCGCTTCGCCTCGGCGGACGTTGTGCGAGCTTGCCAATCGGTTCGCGCGGGCCTATAAGAATCAGCGGCGAACCGCAGCCAGGAGGCCACATGTCGGACGATCTGAGCAATTTCAAACCGCTGGACCCGGGTCGCATCAATACCCACGATCCGGTCGAACTCAAGTATTGGTGTGAACAGCTCCACTGCACTGAGTCAGAGCTCCAAGGCGCCTTGTCCAAGGTCGGAGATCACGTCACCGTGGTGCGTGAGCATCTGGGATCGCATGGGTGACTGAGGATGTCTGGGGCCGACCAGGACAAACCGGCCTCTGTAAACGAAAAGAAGACGACGGCTGAGTCGCTCATGCGCCTATAGACGCGCCTGGAGTGGCGCCTTGTGCTCGCGCACTTTTGCTATGAAGTACTCAGCTTTCAGGCCGTTGTCGCTGATGGTCTGAATGCGGCGAAGGTCCACGATCAACACGTCGCCCTTGCCGAACCGCTGCTCTCCTGATTCGATTTTCGCTAGAAAGTCGACATCGATGATTTCCGCGAAGAACGAGGTGCTTCCATCATTGAATCGCCACTTGTTGCCGTCCTTGAATACGGCCGACTCGATCTGAAGAACGGCGTGTTCCGAGAGGCTATCGGAAACGACATCGGTGTTGCTCGCAGCAATCTCGAAGTACGGAACTTCGACGTTAGTGATGACGGTCTCTGTTTGACCATCGCGGCCGCACGCAAAGAGGTCAACCCCTTCGCGCTCCAGCGGCTTCAAAACCTTTGCGAGCGATTGTCGGACGATTCTGCTTTGGTACAACCTGCCGGCGACAAGGTCGACTTCGAATGATTCCTTCACTTCGAATCCGACCACCTCGAAGATCGTTTTGTCACCATCAAACCGGATGGACGAAGGTTTGCGACCCCGAAGCCATTTGATCAGGCCGATCAGGCCACCTCCGCCCGCCGTGACAAGGCCGAGGCCTCCCAGGATTGCCAATAGATTCGCGGCCGCAGTCGCCGCTGGCCCGGACAGCATCGACACAAGTTGCTGGGCGATTGTCTGAACCGCGATCAGGTCTACCCCAAAGGATCCGCCCTTGAAATTGCCCTGGACATTGACACGTACCTCCGAGGCATCCGGAAAGGCCGCCTTGTTTGCCTCTTCCAGCAGATTCGAGAAAGCGATCAGAGCCGGCGCCAACTCGCGGACGTCCATCTGGTAGTTCTGCAGGGCCGGGCCGTCATACTTGATCGAGAAGTGCACTGATGCGGTCATATCGGTCATGAAGGTATCACCTTTTGTGGCGTGCAGACGTCTGCGCGGACGCTGCGACAAGAGAAGAGCCGGCTCAGGGCGGGCGCTTGGCTCCGACTGGCGCGGAGTAGATATCAGGTGGTCCGATATGGAAATGAGACGTGTCGGAAAGTCTCTGAAGCAACATGCGACCGAAGGCGCGCCCTATCGGCCGTCAGCGGGGTTTGGTCTCACGCTGGGTTCGAGCGATCGCCGCAACCACGGCGGGCTCCATGACAGGCGTTTGCAAATCTCGTTGATCCTCGGCGGTCACGAGCGCGGCCAGCATGGTGGCTGCTGTGGGACAACTGCGAACTTGCCCAGGGGTGCGCATGCAAACCAGGAGGGGGCGCATCAGGGCAGATCGGATTCGCTCGTTGCCCTTAAGAATCTCTCATCTGTTTGAAACAGTGCCTCGAAACGAGAAATGCCGGCAATGGGCTAACCCATTGCCGGCATTCACATTTCAATGGTCGGGGCGAAAGGATTCGAACCTTCGACCCTCTGGTCCCAAACCAGATGCGCTACCAGGCTGCGCTACACCCCGACGAGCCTGCGATTCTAACCCGGCGGAAGGCGCTCTTTGGTTTTTTGCGTTCAGCGACGTTGATATTGCGATTTGCCAAACAGGATTTCCCGTTCCTTGTCGCCCGTGATGGGTGTGCGCAGATCGGCGAGAACCTTGACGCCGCGCTGCACCGCGGGGCGGGCCGCGATGCCGTCGAACCATTGCTTGAGATGCGGATAGTCGGTGAGCACGATGCCCTGGTTCTCCCAGCTCCGAAGCCACGGAAAGATCGCGATGTCGGCAATCGAATAGGTGTCGCCCGCGATGAACTTGTTCGACGAGAGCTGCTTGTCGATGACGCCGTAGATGCGCTTGGCTTCGTTCGAATAGCGGTCGATCGCATAGGCGATCTTCTCGGGGGCGTAGTTGCGAAAGTGATGCGCCTGGCCGAGCATCGGACCGACGCTGCCCATCTGGAACATCAACCACTGGAGCACCGCATAGCGGCTACGGTCGTCAGTGGGAAGGAACTTGCCGGTCTTGCCCGCGAGGTAGACCAGGATCGCGCCGGATTCGAACAGCGAGATCGGCTTGCCGTCCGGCCCTTCAGGGTCGGTGATGGCGGGGATCTTGTTGTTGGGGCTGATCTTCAGGAAGGCCGGTTCGAACTGGTCGCCCTTGCCGATGTTGACCGGGTGTGCGCGATAGGGGAGGCCGCATTCCTCCAGCATGATGTGAACCTTGTGGCCGTTGGGCGTGGCCCAGGAATAGGCGTCGATGGGTGCTTGGGGCATGTCTCTGGATTCCGTGTGTGGTGACAAGGCCGGCCAGCATAGCCCTCGGCGGCACTTCGTGCAGGGCAGGGCTCTATCCGACCTGCTCGTCGTGCGCGTAGCACCACATCCAGTCTTCGCCGCGCTCGAGCGACGCCACGACCGGGTGTCCGGTTGCCCTGTAGTGCCGGGTTGCGTGCCGGTTCTTGGACGAGTCGCAGCAGCCTACATGGCCGCAATGCACGCACAGGCGCAGGTGGACCCACTCGTCGCCCATCGCGAGGCATTCCTCGCATCCCGCCGATTTGGGCGGAACGATGACGTTGGGAACGTGGGAGCAGGGGTAGATGCTCGACATCGGCGTTTCCTCGCGGTTCAGAGCTTCGAGTATTGGATGTGCGTCAGGCCACGGCCGCCGACGACGCCAGGTGTTGATGGATGAGTGCAACGACCGCCGCGCCTTCGCCGATGGCGCCGCCCACGCGCTTGACGGAGCCCGAACGCACATCGCCGATCGCGAAGACGCCCGGCACGCTGGATTCGAGCGGGGCCGCCACCTTCGCCGGAAAGCCGCCGCGCGCCGCAGAGCCGGTCAGCACGAAGCCGTGCTTGTCGAGCGCGACGCCGCAGCCTTCGAGCCAGTCCGTCTCCGGCACCGCGCCGATGAAAAGAAAGATGTTCCGCGCCGGGCAATCCTGCTGCTGGCCGCTGCGGCGGTCGCGCCACGTCGCACCGTTCAGGCCGGTCGATGGTTCACCGTGCAATTGCATCAGTTCTGTATGCGGACGCAGCGCGATGTTGGGCGTGGCCTCGATGCGGTCGATCAGGTAGCGCGACATGGTGGCCGCCAGCGAGGGGCCGCGCACCAGCACATTGACCTTGGCAGCGTGCTGCGAAAGAAAAACGGCGGCCTGGCCCGCCGAGTTGCCGCCGCCGACCAGGGCGACCTCTTGTTGACTGCAGAGCTTGGCCTCCAGCGCCGAGGCCCAGTACCAGATGCCTCGTCCCTCGAACTCGGACAGGCGCGGCACATCAGGACGGCGATAGCGCGCGCCGCTGGCGATCACCAGCGTCTTCGATCGGAGCTTTCGGCCGTCGACGAGTTGGACTGAGATTTCGCCATGTGACTCCGCGCGGGTGCAATCGAGGGAAGCAACCTCGGCCGGGATCAGCATCTCGACGCCGAATTTCTGCGCCTGCACGTAGGCGCGGCCGGCGAGGGCGCCGCCGGAGATGCCGGTCGGGAATCCGAGGTAATTCTCGATGCGCGCACTGGCGCCCGCCTGTCCGCCAAAGAAGCGACAGTCGACGACGATGACGCGCAAACCTTCCGATGCGGCGTAGACCGCGGTTGCCAGCCCTGCGGGCCCGGCACCGACCACCAGCACATCGAACAGATCCTCATGCTCGATGGTGTCGACCATGCCGAGGCAGCGAGCCAATGCGTTCTCCGTTGGATTGGCCATGACGGAGCCGTTGGGGCAGACAACCAGCAGGTCGACCTCGCCATATTGTTCGAGCAGCGCGGCCGCGTCGGCGTCTTGCGTGGCGTCGACCACATGGTAGGGATGGCCGTTGCGGCCGAGGAAGTTCTGGATCCGCAACACTTCGGCGGATTGCGGTGGTCCGATCAATACCGGGCCACTCGCGCCCGATTCGATCAGCGCGACGCGCCGCAGGATCATGGCCCGGACCAGCCGTTCGCCAAGGTCGGCCTCCGCAATGATCAGGGCGCGCAACTGGTCGGGCGGCACCAGCAGTGTCTCGACGTCGACTTCGGCATGTCCGTCGACCAGCGCCGGGCGGCCCGAAAGCTGCGCGACTTCGGCAAGAAACTGGCCCGGCCCCTGTCGTTCGATCGGCACGATACGGCCGAGACCGTCGCGCTGGCTGATCGCCACCACGCCGTCGAGCACGACGAACATGCCCGGGCCGGGCTCCCCGGCCTTGAACAGGCAGGTGCCGGCCGCATACCGCCTGACGCTGCCAAAGCGCCTGATGCGCCCGATCTCCTGGGCAGTCAGCACAGGAAACATCTGATGGCGTCGGGTTTCGACCTCGACCCTGGTTTCGTTGGCCATGAAATCTCCGTTGGGCGAATCTTCGGCATTAAACGATGAAGCGGCGGGATTCGCGCAAGTCATGCAATTGCCACCGGAATGACACGCTTGTTTCACCGCATGTCCCGAGACTTCGTCGGCAGAAAGGGACCCGCATGAAAGAACTGCCCACACCGACATTTCCGTTCTCTCAACTAGGCTTGCGTGCGGCCCTCTGGCCGACGCCCGGCGCGGCTCAGCGTCCTGCAGCAATCCCCGTGCCGAGTGCAGCGCCGAAGGCGAGCGAACCCTCGGCGGGCGGCATCAGCGTCAGTTGGGCCCGTCATCAGGATGACGTTCGCGCGGCACAGCGCCTGCGCCATGAGGTTTTTGCCGGCGAGATGGGCGCGCGCCTCGCGACGCCGCTGGAAGGTCACGATATCGATCTTTTTGACGACTTTTGCGAGCATCTTCTCGTGCGCGACGATGCCACGCGCCGGGTGATCGGCACTTATCGTGTGCTCACGCCCGCCCAGGCGCGGCGCGTCGGCAGCACTTACAGCGACACTGAATTCGACCTGACCCGCCTGCGCGATCTGCGCGAGCGCATGGTCGAACTCGGCCGCAGTTGCGTCCACGCGGATCATCGGCAGGGCGGCGTGATCCTGGCGCTCTGGGGTGCGCTGGCTGCTTTCATGAACCGCAACAAACTGGACACCATGATCGGCTGCGCCAGTATTCCGATGTGGCATAACGGCGTGACCAGCGGCGACGCGGCCGCCAGCATCTGGCGCCAGCTTTCGGCGACCCACATGGCGCCCATTCAGTATCACGTCCAGCCGCGCCTGCCGCTGCCGGTGCACCGGCTGGACGACGCCCTGGACATCGAGCCTCCAGCGCTCATCAAAGGCTACCTTCGGCTGGGCGCCAAGGTCCTGGGGCCGCCGGCCTGGGATCCTGACTTCAATACGGCCGATTTGCCGATGCTGATGCGCATCGACGACCTGCCGCCGCGCTATCGCAAGCACTTCCTGGGCAATTAAGACGGGCAAACGAGGCCGTCACGCCGTTGTCATGCAACTGTCACAAGCAGCGCGGAAACTGTCATGTTTTGGCTTATGGTTGATTCCGTGCCGGTTGTTCCAGAATTCCTCTCCATGCCGCCAGAAATCAGCGACAGCCTGACTGTTGCCGCCAAACCCGCGCTGACACTGCTCGACCGAGACCACAGCATCCTGGCGTTCAACGAGCGCGTGCTCGACTGGGCGTATCGACCCGAAGTGCCGCTGATCGAACGGCTTCGGTACTTGTGCATCGTCTCCTCCAACCTGGATGAGTTTTTCGAGGTCCGTGCCGCGCCGCACCTGGGCGCCAGCGTGGCGGGCGAGCACAAGGGCAACTACAGCGTCGAATCCTTCGAGCGCTTGGCCGAGGCGGCGCACGCGCTCGTAGGTCGGCAGTATTCGCTCTACAACGATGAGCTCATCCCGGCCTTCGCGAGCCTGGGCATGCAGATCATTTCGCATGGGGAGCGCAATCCGGCACAGCGCAAATGGGTGCATGACTACTTCGAGCGCGAGGTCCGGCCGCTGCTGATCCCCGTCGGGCTGGACCCGGCGCATCCGTTTCCGCAAGTTGCCAACAAGTCGCTCAACTTCATCGTGCGGCTCAGCGGCAAGGACGCCTTCGGCCGCGAGAACCCGATCGCCATCGTAAAGGTGCCGCGGGTGCTGCCGCGCGTGATCCGCATGCCGGCCAAGGTGTCGGGCGGCAAGACCTTGTTCATCGCGCTGTCGAGCATCGTGCGGGCGCATCTGTCGAGCATGTTCCCGGGGCGGGAAGTCGGCGAGTTTTCCCAGTTCCGGGTGACGCGCCATTCCGATCTCGCCGTGGACGAGGAAGACGTCAAGAACCTGCGTACCGCGTTGCGCCAGGGCTTGCAGCATCGTCACTACGGCCAGGCCGTGCGCCTGGAGGTGTCGTCGAGCTGCGCCGAGTCGCTCGCTAGCTTCTTGTTGGCGCAGTTCAACCTGCCGGCGCAGGCCCTGTACCGCGTGCACGGGCCGGTCAACCTGGCCCGGCTGACGCAGCTGATCGATCTGCTCGACGAGCCGCAACTGAAGTTTCCGCCCTATCAGGCGTCCTACCCGGTCACGCTGTCGCCGGGGCAGTCCTTCTTCGACAGGCTGCAGCGCGGCGATGCGCTCATCCACCAGCCCTTCGAGAGCTTCGAGGGCGTGCTGGCCTTCTTGCGCGAGGCGGTGCAGGACCCGCAGGTCCTGGCGATCAAGCAGACCATCTACCGCACCGGCACCGACTCCAAGCTGATGGACCTGCTGCGCGAAGCCGTGCGCCGCGGCAAGGAAGTGACCGTGATCGTGGAACTCAAGGCGCGTTTCGACGAAGAGGCCAACATCAACTGGGCGGAGATGCTCGAATCGATCGGCGCGCAGGTCGTGTACGGCGTCGTCGGCCTGAAGACGCACGCCAAGATGCTGCTGGTCACGCGCCGCGAAGGCAAGCAGATGCGCCGCTACGGGCATCTGTCGACCGGCAACTACAACCCGCGCACCGCGGCGCTCTACACCGACATCAGCCATCTGACGGCCGACCCGCTGCTGACGGCGGACATGGAAGCCGTCTTCGTCCACATGGCCAGCCAGAGCCGCCTGCCGAAGCTCCACCGCATGTGGGTGGCGCCGTTCGACATGCATCGCAACCTGATCGCACGCATCGACGCGCTGGGTGCGGCGTCGGCGGCCGGCGAACCCACGCGCATCGTCGCGAAGATGAACGCGCTGACCGACGAGGACCTGATCGCTGCGTTGGTCAGGGCGGGGCAGAAGGGCGTGAAGATCGATCTCATCGTTCGCGGCGCCTGCACGCTGCCGGCGCGGGTGCCGGGCCTGACCGACAACATCCGCGTGCGCTCGGTGATCGGCCGCTTCCTGGAGCATTCGCGCGTTTTCTATTTCCGGCAGTCGCACGACGAATCGCTCTATTTGTCGAGTGCCGACTGGATGAACCGCAACATGATGCGGCGCCTCGAGGTGGTCTGGCCGGTGACGGATCCGGTGCTGCGGCAGCGACTCATCGACGAATGCCTGGTGGCCTACCTGCACGATGGGCGCGATGCCTGGGACCTCGGTCCGGACGGCATCTACCGTCGCGTGGACAAGGACACCCACGGGGGCGAGGAGGGCGCGTCGCGCGCCATCGAAGCGCACGGTGCGCAAACGGCCTTGATGAACCGTTACGCGTCGCGCGGACTTCGGCGCGCCGCATCACGAGACTGATCCATGGACTTGATTTTCTGGCGCCACGCCGAGGCGGACGATTGGACAGAGGGCTGCGACGACATGCAGCGCTCCCTGACCCCGCGCGGTGAAAAGCAGGCGAAGCGGATGGCCGCCTGGCTCGACCGTCAGTTGCCGGAAGGCACACGCATTGTCTGCAGCCCCGCGCGCCGCTGCGAGCAGACCGCGCTCGCGCTCGGCCGCAAGTACAAATTGCGTGGCGAACTCGCGCCCGACACCACGCCCGACGCACTGCTCTCCGTGGCCGGATGGCCAAACGGCAAGTCCGTGGTGCTCATGATCGGCCACCAGCCTTCGCTCGGTCAGGCCATTTCGTTGCTGCTCGGACTGCAGCAGGACAGCTGTCCGGTGCGCAAGGGCGCCGTCTGGTGGATTCGCACCCGTGAGCGCGACGGCGACGTGCAGACCGTGGTCGTCACGGTGCAGGCGCCGGAACTGCTCTGAAGGCCCTTCAGACCTTGGCGAGTTCGACCCGCCAGTTGGTCTTCTGCCAGGCCAGAACCTCTTCGCGCAGCAGATGCGCGGATTGCGGGTAGAGGTCGGACCACTCCGAGCGACAGGTGATCGCGAAGAGCCTGCCGTCGGGCCGCGAGATTCGCAGTCCCGCCAGATCCGGATCCCGTCGCGCGTGACAGAGGATCACGGCCAGCCGAAGTGCCAGCAGCTGCGGGACGAAGGTCGCGTCGTCCAGCACCGATTCCAGCTTGCGCAGCTTGCCCCGGTGGCCGAGCACAAGTTGGCTGAGCCAATGCATCTCGTTGACGGCGAAGCCTGGCGCATCGGCGTTGTCGAGGATGTATGCGCCGTGCTTGTGATACTCGCTGTGGGAAATATGGGTGCCGATCTCGTGCAGTTGAGCCGCCCAACTCAGTTTGCGCAGCGAGCGGCCGGCGCGGCTGGTGGTGCTGCCGCCGCGCGCGCTCGGGTCGAGTTGCAGATACAGCGCCGCCGCCGTATCGCTGACCCGCTTGACCTGCGCCGCGTCGACGGCAAAACGGTTGGCAAGCCGGGCCACCGTGCTGGCGCGCAGGTCGGCCACCGTGTCATCGCGCTCCAGCAGCTCGTAAAGCACGCCGTGGCGCAGCGCGCCTTGGGCGACCCTCATTTCCTCGATCTCGAGGAGGTCGAACACGGCCCGCAGCACGCTCACGCCGCCGCCGATCACCGCCTTGCGATCCTCGCGCATGCCCTCGATGCGCAGGCGGTCTGCGCTGCCGGCCTTGAGCAGCCGGTCGACCAGCCAGTCCAGGCCCTCGCGGGTGATCAGGCCCGGCTCGACGCCGGCGAGCGCCAGCACGTCGCCCACCGCGCCGATCGTGCCGGATGCCCCATAGGCCACGTCCCAGCGATCGGGGACATAGGTGGAGAGCGCGTCGTCGAGCACGGCCTTGGCGGCGACTTCGGCAGCCTTGAAGGCCGAAGTCGTGAACAGACCCTGCGAAAAATGCTTCATCGACCACGCGACGCTGCCGACGCGGTACGACTCCATCACATCGGCTTCGAGCCCATGGCCGATGATCATTTCGGTGGAACGCCCGCCGATGTCGATCACCAGCCGGCGTTCGCGGTCCGTCGCATCGGTGTGGGGCAGCATGTGGGCGACCCCCTGGTAGATCAGGCGCGCTTCTTCGCGGCCCGTGATGACGTCGATGCCGAAGCCCAGAATGGTGCGCGCGCGCAACAGGAAATCGTCGCGGTTTCGGGCTTCGCGAAGGGTCTGGGTGGCGACCGCGCGGACTTCCGAGCGCTTGAACCCCGCCAGCCGCTCGCCGAAGCGGGCCAGCGCGTCCCAACCGCGTTGCATCGCCTCGGGCGTGAGGTTTCGGGAGGAATCGAGGCCGTTGCCCTGGCGAACGGTCTCCTTGATGTATTCGGCGCGGTGAATCTGGCCGTGATCGACGCGACCGATCTCGAGCCGATAGCTGTTCGAGCCCAGATCGACCGCTGCGAGGCGGGTTCCGTTTTGCATGTTGAGGTGGAAATGTCGGGGCCTGATCGTAGCGTGCAGATCGCGGGCGACTTGCGTCAACCGGTATCTGGTGGGTGCAGACAGGCTAGGCGCGGCCCATGACAGTTGTGTGACAGCGTCATGCGGCGCCGCGGGGCCCCGAGGGGCCTTTCCCTCTGTGAAGGCATGTCATATCACTGTCACACAAGCTTTCTAGAGTCCGTGCCAAGCCCCCTGAGGGGGTTCTTGTGCAGCTCAAAGGAAGCATCATGAAAACGACGTTCAAATTTGCAGCCGTCGGCCTCTTGGCCGCGGCTTTCTTCCATGTTTCCGCATTTGCGGACGAGGCCACCGGTGCCGGCGCCAGCTTCCCGGCGCCGCTGTATTCGAAGTGGGCTTCCGATTTCAACAAGGCCACCGGCGCCAAGATCAACTACCAATCCGTCGGTTCGGGCGCGGGCATCAAGCAGATCGATGCGAAGACGGTCGATTTCGGTGCATCCGACATGCCCCTGTCCGACGAGGAACTCAAGGCGAAGGGCCTGATGCAGTTTCCGACGGTCATCGGCGGCGTGGTCCCCGTGATCAACATCCAGGGCATCAAGCCCGGTGAACTGAAGCTCAGCGGCCAGGTTCTCGGCGACATCTATCTCGGCAAGATCACCAAGTGGAACGATCCGGCCATCAAGGCGCTCAACCCCAGCCTGGCACTGCCTGACGCCGCCATCGCCACGGTGCGCCGCGCCGACGGTTCGGGCACCACCTTCCTGTTCACGAACTATCTGAGCAAGGCCAATCCCGACTGGAAGGCCAAGGTCGGCGACGGCACGGCCGTCAACTGGCCCAACGGTGCGGGCGGCAAGGGCAACGAAGGTGTCGCGGCTTTCGTGAATCGCCTGCCCAACTCGATCGGCTATGTCGAGTACGCTTACGTCAAGCAGAACAAGATGAACTACGCGTTGATGCAGAACAAGGACGGCGCCTTCGTGTCGCCGGACGACTCGGCCTTCAAGGCTGCCGCTGCCGGCGCCGACTGGTCGAAGAGCTTCTACCAGGTGCTGACCGACCAGCCGGGCAAGGACTCTTGGCCCATCACCGGTGCGACTTTCATCCTGATGCACAAGACGCAGGAGAAGCCCGCGCAAGCCGCGACCACGCTCAAGTTCTTCGAGTGGGCCTACAAGACCGGCGACAAGACCGCCGCCGACCTCGACTACGTGCCGATGCCTGACAAGGTCAAGGGCGTGATCTCGACCGCCTGGGGCGACATCAAGGATGCGTCGGGCAAGCCCGTCGCTTTCAAGTAAGCAGGACATGACGGCGCGCGTATGAGCACTCCGCTTGATCGCGCGCCGCATTCGGAGCGACCCGTGTCATCCACTTTCCCCGCAAGCGCCACGCCGCTCGACCTTTCGGCCGAGCGCGCCCGCGTCACGGCGAGTCCGCCGCCGGCCAAGCGGCCGCGCAGCGGCGCAACCACCGATCGACTGTTCGGCCTTGCCGCCAAGGGCGCCGCGCTGTTGACGCTCGCGATGCTGATCGGCATTCTGCTTTCGCTGCTGGTCGGCGCCTGGCCCGCCATCTCGAAGTTCGGCCTCGGCTTCCTCACCAGCAGCGTGTGGGATCCGGTGCAGGACCAGTACGGCGGCCTGGTGATGATCTACGGGACGCTGGCGACCTCCGCCATCGCGTTGATCATCGCCGTGCCGGTGAGCTTCGGCATCGCGCTGTTCCTCACCGAGATGTCGCCGTCCTGGTTGAAGCGCCCGCTGGGCACGGCGATCGAGTTGCTGGCGGCGGTGCCTTCCATCGTCTACGGCATGTGGGGTCTGCTGGTCTTCGGGCCGATCCTTTCCACCTTCGTGCAGCAACCGCTGCAGAAACTCTTCGCGGGCGTTCCCTACCTGGGTGCCCTGGTGTCGGGGCCTCCGGTGGGCATCGGCATCCTGTCGGCGGGCATCATCCTCGCGATCATGATCATTCCGTTCATCGCTTCGGTGATGCGGGACGTGTTCGAGGTGACGCCGCCGCTGCTCAAGGAATCGGCCTACGGGCTCGGTTCGACCACCTGGGAAGTGGTGTCGAAAGTCGTGCTGCCTTACACCAAGGCCGGCGTCGTCGGCGGCATCATGCTCGGCCTCGGCCGGGCCCTGGGCGAGACCATGGCGGTCACTTTCGTCATCGGCAACACCAACCAGCTCAATTCGCTTTCGGTCTTCGAGGCGGCCAACAGCATCACCTCGGTGCTGGCCAACGAGTTTGCCGAGGCGGGGGCGGGCTTGCACCAGGCTTCGCTGATGTACCTCGGCCTTGTGCTGTTCTTCATCACCTTCGTCGTGCTGTCGCTGTCCAAGCTGCTTCTGATGCAGATGCGCAAGAGCGAAGGAACCAAGTCATGAGCACGGCTGAACGTCTGCTGAGCGCCAAGACGCTCCAGGAAACACGCGCGGCCAAGTTCGCCGTGCGCAAGCGCGTCAACTTCATTGCGCTGACCCTGTCATTGGCGGCGATGGCCTTCGGGGTCTTCTGGCTGATCTGGATCCTGTGGGAAACGCTGCGCCTCGGCATCGGCGGCCTGACGCTGAGCACCCTGACCGAAATGACGCCGCCGCCCAACGAGGACGGCGGCATCGCCAATGCGATCTTCGGCTCGCTCACCATGGTGCTGCTTGCCACCTTCATCGGCACGCCGATCGGGATCATGGCCGGCATCTACCTCGCCGAGTACAACCCCAAGGGATGGCTCTCCAGCATCGTGCGTTTCGTCAACGACATCCTGCTGTCGGCACCGTCGATCATCATCGGCCTGTTCGTCTATGCGATCGTGGTGGCGTACTTCAAGTCGTTCTCTGGCCTCGCCGGCTCGCTGGCGCTGGCGCTGATCGTGATTCCGGTCGTGATCCGCACGACCGAGAACATGCTGCAACTGGTGCCCCCAGGCCTGCGCGAAGCGGCTTACGCGCTCGGCACGCCGAAGTGGAAGGTCATCCTGAGCATTACCCTGCGCGCCGCCCGGGCCGGCGTCGTCACGGGCGTGCTGCTGGCGGTGGCCCGCATTGCCGGTGAAACTGCGCCGCTGCTCTTCACTGCGCTCAGCAACCAGTTCTGGACGGCGGACATGCGTCAACCGATGGCCAGCCTGCCAGTGACGATCTTCAAGTTCGCGATGAGCCCGTACGAAAACTGGCAGCATCTTGCCTGGGCCGGCGTGTTCCTGATCACCGTTGCCGTCCTGGCCCTCAACATCCTCGCGCGCGTTCTCACGCGAAACAAGCTCTGAACACCATGCCAACCACAATCGCTCAACCGACACGCGCGAAGATCTCGGTCAAGGATCTGAACTTCTACTACGGCAAGTTCCATGCGCTGAAGGGCATCAATCTCGAGATCCCCGAGAACAAGGTCACGGCCTTCATCGGCCCGTCGGGCTGCGGCAAGTCGACCTTGTTGCGCACCTTCAACCGCATGTTCGAGTTGTACCCGGAGCAGCGCGCCGAGGGCACCATTTCGCTGGACGGCGAAAACCTTCTGACGTCGAAGCAGGACGTGGCCCTGATCCGTGCCAAGGTCGGCATGGTGTTCCAGAAGCCGACGCCTTTCCCGATGTCGATCTACGACAACATCGCGTTCGGCGTGAAGCTGTTCGAGAACCTCAGTGCTTCCGAGATGGACGACCGCGTCGAGTGGGCGCTCAAGAAGGCCGCCCTGTGGACCGAGGTGCGCGACAAGCTTCAACAGAGCGGCTCGGGCCTCTC
Source organism: Variovorax sp. 10L426 (assembly GCF_056395305.1). Classification (NCBI taxonomy): domain Bacteria; kingdom Pseudomonadati; phylum Pseudomonadota; class Betaproteobacteria; order Burkholderiales; family Comamonadaceae; genus Variovorax; species Variovorax sp. 10L426. Next base: position 76,063 of record NZ_JBFTJF010000005.1, read on the forward strand.
CGGTGGTCAGCAGCAGCGCCTGTGCATCGCGCGCGGTATCGCGATCAAGCCTGAAGTGCTTTTGCTCGACGAGCCGTGCTCGGCGCTGGACCCGATTTCCACGGCCAAGATTGAAGAGTTGATCGCCGAGCTGAAAAGCGAGTACACCGTGGTCATCGTGACCCACAACATGCAGCAGGCGGCGCGTTGCAGCGACTACACCGCCTACATGTACCTCGGCGACCTGATCGAATTCGGCGCGACCGAAGAACTGTTCTTCAAGCCGAAGCGCAAAGAGACCGAAGACTACATCACGGGCCGTTTCGGCTAAGGAGGCCGCATGACAGAAAAGCATCTTTCCAGTCAGTTCGACAGCGAACTCAACACGGTCTCCTCGCGGGTGATGGAGCTCGGCGGCATGGTCGAGGCCCAGATCAACCAGGCGGTGTACGCACTCCAGCAGTTCGACCCCGAGACGGCCGACCGCGTGATGGAGACCGAGCACCGCGTCAATGCGATGGAGATCGAGATCGACCGCGAGCTCTCGTCGATCATCGCCCGCCGCCAGCCGACCGCACGTGACCTGCGGCTGCTGATCGCCATCTCGAAGACCACCGCCAACCTGGAGCGTGTGGGCGACGAGGCCAACAAGATCGCGCGCATGGTCAAGTCGATCATCGAAAGCGGATCGGCGCGCGCGCTGCCTTCCACGGAACTGCGCATTGCCGCGGACCTGGCGTCGGGCCTGCTGCGCAAGGCGCTCGATGCCTTCGCCCGGCTGGACACCGCCGCCGCGCTGTCGATCCTGAAGGACGACGACCTGATCGACAAGGAATTCGACGGCTTCGTGCGCAAGCTGGTCACCTACATGATGGAAGACCCGCGCACCATCTCCGCGAGCCTCGACCTGCTGTTCCTGGCGAAGGCCATCGAGCGCATTGGCGATCACGCGAAGAACATCGCAGAGTTCATCATCTACATCGTCAAGGGAGCGGACGTGCGGCACACTTCGATGCAGGAAATCGAATCGGCGTTGCAGTGATCGCTCTCGAACGGAGAATTTGAGGATTCATGAAGAAACCCCGCATCCTGATCGTTGAAGACGAGTCTTCGATTGCCGAACTGATCGCCGTCAATTTGCGGCACAACGGCTTCGATCCGATCTGGGCCGAGGACGGCGCCGCGGCGCAGCGCGAGATCGATGCGTTCATGCCCGACCTGGTCCTGCTGGACTGGATGCTGCCGGGCCAGAGCGGCCTGCAGCTTGCCCGCCAGTGGCGCAGGGATTCGCGCACCAAGGCGATGCCGATTCTCATGCTGACCGCGCGTGGCGACGAGCCCGACAAGGTGGCGGGCCTCGATGCCGGCGCCGACGACTACATCACCAAGCCTTTTTCAACCCAGGAGATGCTGGCGCGCATCCGTGCGGTGCTGCGCCGCCGTGCGCCCGAGGTCGTGACCGAGCGTGTCGAAATCGGCGAACTCGCTCTCGACACGGCGACGCATCGCGTCACCTGGCAAGGCTCGCCTCTGAAAGTCGGGCCGACCGAATTCAAGCTGCTCGGCTTTCTCATGCAGCATGCCGAACGCGTGCACAGCCGCGCGCAATTGCTCGACAAGGTCTGGGGCGACCACGTCTACATCGAAGAGCGCACGGTCGACGTGCACGTCAAGCGCCTGCGCGAATCGCTCGGCCCGGCCGCGCCGATGGTCGAGACGGTGCGTGGCGCGGGTTACCGGCTCACGGCCCAGGCCACGGTGTGAGAAGGCTCGCCGGGCAAGACCGGGCGAGATAATGGACCTTCATGCCGTTTCGTATCGCGACTTTCCTGATCGCTTCGCTTGTCGGCGGCTGCGTTGCAGCGGCGTTCGGCTGGCGTTTCGTCTGGCTGGGTGCCTGGCTGGGCGTCGTCCTGTGGCTGCTGCTCGACGCCTGGCGCGCGCAGCGGCTTCTCGACGTTCTCCGGAAGGATGTTTCCGGGCTGCCGTCGCGCGGTCCCGGCGTCTGGGGCGAACTCGCTGAGCGCATCCGCAAGCTGCTGCGCGATCGCGAGAAGGAGACACAGCTAGCCGAGGAGCGCCTGCAGGAATTTCTGGCGGCCATCCAGGCCTCTCCCAACGGTGTGGTGCTGCTCGACCAGCAAGGACGCATCGAATGGTGCAACCAGACCGCGGCGGATCAGTTCGGCATCGATGCCGAGCGCGACCTGCTGCAGCATCTCGCCAACCTGGTCCGCGACCCGGCATTCGTCGCCTATCTGGCCTCGTGGAACTACAGCCGTGACGTCGTGATCGACGCGCCGTCGAAACTGCCGCACCGCAGCCATCCGGCGCGGCTTTCGGTGCAGGTCCATCCGTACGCCGGCAATCGCCGGATGCTGCTCACGCGCGACATCACTTCGCTCGAGCAGGCCGATGCCATGCGGCGCGATTTCGTCGCCAATGTCTCGCACGAGATCCGCACGCCGCTCACGGTGCTCGCCGGCTTCGTCGAGACCTTGCAGAACCTGCCCCTGGATGCCGAGGAGAGATCGCGCTATCTCGCACTCATGGGCCAGCAGTCCCATCGCATGGAAACGCTGGTCAACGACCTGCTGACCTTGTCGCGCCTCGAAGGAAGTGCGGCACCGCCGGCCAGCCGCTGGACCCGCATGCGGGCTCTCATGGCGCAATGCGAGGACGAGGGACGCGGGCTCTCGAGCCGTCTTTGCACGCAGGGCCATCAGTTGTCGTTCTCGATGGAGGCGGACACCGAGATCGCAGGCGCGCCGACCGAACTGCAGAGTGCGATGTCGAATCTGGTGACCAACGCAATCCGCTACACACCCGCCGGCGGCCAGGTGGCCGTCACCTGGCGCTTGCTTCCCGACGGGCGCGGCGAATACGCAGTGCGCGACAGCGGACCCGGCATCGCTGCCGAGCACATCCCGCGGCTGACCGAGCGCTTCTATCGCATCGATCGCAGCCGCTCGCGCGAGACCGGCGGCACCGGGCTCGGCCTTGCGATCGTGAAGCACATCGCGCAACGGCACGGGGCCGAATTGCGCATCGAGAGCACGGTCGGCAACGGTTCGCGCTTCGCGCTGGTGTTTCCGGTCACGCGGCTGCGACCGGCCGCGGCGGTCAGCGCGGTGGCCTGACGGTGCGAGCCAGCAGGATCAGAAAAAGCCCCGCGGTCAGGGACAGTGCCACGGCGCTCATGAGCCAGAAGGCCAGCGGCGAATGCATGGCCGTCCAGGGGCCGATGCCGCGATAGGCCAGCAGGTAGCTCCCGCCGAGTCCCATGCCCCAAAGCAGGGTGCAGTAGAGGATCAGCGGCATCACCGTGACGCGATAGCAACGCAGCACGAACACACACAGCGTCTGCACTGCATCGGCGAAGTGGTAGCCCGCGGTGACCAGCAGCAGCATTGCGCCGAGCGCGATCACGGCAGGGTTGCCAGAGTAGATGCCGGCGAGCTGCCATCGAAACAGGGCCATCGACGTTGCGAACAGCAGCGCGAGGCACACCGTCAATTCGAAGCCTTTGCGGCCCGCACGCCGCGCGAGCGCGTCATCGCCGGCGCCGAGCCAGAAACTGACGCGCGCACTCGTGGCGATGGAAAGCGACAGGGGCACCATGTACGCGACGGCCGTGAGGTTCGACGCGATCTGGTGTGCGGCCGAGGCCGTCGTGCCCAGGCGTGCGATGAAGAGCGCCATCAGCGTGAACGAAGTCACCTCGACCAGCACGGCCAGTCCGGCGGGGACGCCCAGCCGCGCGAACTGGCGCAACTGCGTCCAGTCCGGCGCCTCGATGTGCTGCCAGAAGCGGTATTCGCGATAGAACGGCTCGTTGTGAAGCAACCAGATCGCCGCGCCGAGCATCGTGTAGTTGACCACCAGCGTTGCCCATCCGCACCCGACCAGCCCCATGGCGGGCAGTCCGGCGCCGCCGAAGGTGAACCAGATCGACAAGGGGAGCTTGATGCCCAGTGACCCCAGTTGCAGCCACGTCACGAGCTGCGGTTTCCCAAGACCCTGGTTGAGCGTGCTGAACAGCCTGAACAGCAATGCGGGCGCCAATGCAAAGGCCAGCACACCCAGATAGGCCTCGACATCGCCTCGCATGCTCGCGGGCACTTCGGTCCAGCGAAGCATCGGCGCGGGAAAGAGCAGCACCGTCATCCCGAGGATGATCGCGGCGCCGCACAGGTAAAGCGACTGCCGGACCGACCGACCGACTTCCGACGTACGTTTCGCGCCGTGAAGCTCGGCCCATATGGGCAAGAGTGCCTGCAGCGCACCCATCAGGGAGACGAAAACGCTGATGAAGATCGCCGAGCCCACCGACAGGGCTGCAAGAGCGCCTTCGGCGTAGCGTCCGGCCACGATCGTGTCCGTGACACCGAAGGCCATGACGGCCAGTTGGCCGACCAGGACCGTCGCTGCATGGCGCGCGATCACACGCCGTTCGCTAGCCACCTGCGGGGGCAATCCGTTGATAGAGCAGCAAGTCGTCGGCCGGGCTGGTCGGGCGACGCAATGTGCCGATGAGGCGCCAGCCGTCGAGATTCACGACCTCGTGAAGGCGCGCGATCGCCACGGGGCCGACGAGCAGCCAGGGGCATGCCTGGCCGCCCAACAACGGTTGTACGTTGAAGTTGCCGTGATGGCGAAGTGCCGCGATATGGGGCCGGTCGAGTGCGAGCTCGGAGATGCAGTAGGGCTGTCCGACGCGCTCCGAGATCGCGCGGACCTGGGGCGCGTAGCTTCGGGCGTAGTCGAGCACTGGCAGCCACAGTGTCATCACGAGCGTCCAGCACAGGGCGGCGCCGCCGGCCGGCAGTACCAGTGTCTTCCATAGTGCCGCGCGATGGCGGCCGGTGCGCCATCTCACAAGCCACGCCCAGGCGAGCGTTGCAGTCACGGCGAAGATGAAGGCCACGACGGAAAGCTGCGGCACGAAGCCGGGCGCCAGCTTTGCAACGTTTGCCGCGGGCTTGGCCGGCACCCCGGTCTGCATCGCGATCCAGATCACCCAGATGGTGATGGCCGAACCGCTGAAGAACAGCAGCGTGAACCAGTCGATCAGCGCCGCCACGCTGCGTCTGAAAGTCGGGAGTGCGAACGCGGCCAATGTGGCAAATGCGGGCAAGCCCAGCAATAGCGAGCGCTCGGAAAAATTGGTGGTCCAAGTGGCGAGCAAGGGAACGACAACGAACCACAAGGGCAGGGCTACATGCCGCGCCGTAAGCTGACGACGCCAGCGCCACAGTGTCCAGATGGCAAGTGGCCATGCCGGCCAGGTGAACCAAAGCAGCAGCTTGGCTTGGTCGCGCACCTCTTGAATGATGCGGTGGCCGGGCAGATCGATCTTCCATTGCAGCAGGCCCAGCGCGGCGGCCAGTATCACTGCCAGCAGCGTGGCGCCGAACACGGCGACGATGGCTCCCGTTGTGTAGACGGGTTCGGAGTCCGTAGGCTGGTCTGCTGCGCCGCGCCTGCGCTCTTCGATGAGGATGACACCGCAGCCGATGCCCAGCGCAAGTCCGACAGTCGGGCCGCCGCTCAGGGTCATGCCAACGGTGCCGATGAGGAGGACCACGAAAGCGCCGACGCGCCGATATGGCAGCGCGGCAACGCCATAGAACAGCAGGGAGGCGAAAAAGAGTTGGGCGAGCGCCGGCGTGGTCTCGTGCCCCAGTTGGGCTAGCCCAAGGCAGGCGATCAGCGCCAGCAAGGCACCGTCGGCAATCGCGCGCGCGTAGTCGGTCGGCTGTGCCTCGCCTCCGAAGGCGAACGCCACTGGTTGTGCGCGCGAGGTGCGGGCCAGGTAGTAGGCCGCGTACCAGGTGGCGGCGAAGGTGCCTGCGAGGAGGAGTGCGAAGGCGATCCGCACGGCGAGATCGGGGTTGATCCATGCGGGCGCGAACTTGATGGCCCAGGCGCCGATCCAGTAGGGAATCAGCGCCGGCGTCTCGGGACGCAACCCGAGCAGCATGGGGTCGAACCATCGTGCGATGCCCTCCGTGGTGCGCGCCAATTCCGCCATGTACCCGAATGCGGTGATGTCGGCGCTCTTCCAGGGACCGCGGCCTAGCAGGCCGGGCATCAGGTAGGCCGCGCACAGCATCAGCAATGCAATGCGCGGCAGACGGCGCACAGCGCTCTGGGCAACGATTGCGGGCGTCGGCTGGTTCAACGGCGGAGGAGGGGGAAAGGGAAGTCGGTTGAAAAGAAAAAGGGCAGCGCGGTGACCCGGGCTGCCCTCGACACGGAAGCGCCTTCCTTACTTGGAGGCAGTCTTGCCGAAGCGGTTGCGGAATTTCTCGACGCGGCCGCCCATGTTGTCGACCGACTTTTGCGTGCCGGTATAGAAGGGGTGCGATTCGCTCGACGTATCGAGCTTGTAGAGAGGCAGTTCACGACCGTCGTCGGTCTTGCCCATTTCCTTGGTGTTCGCGCACGAACGGGTCACGAACTTGAAGCCGTTCGACAGGTCGACGAACAGAACTTCGCGGTAGTTCGGGTGAATGCCTTCTTTCATGATCTTTCCTTTGGTCGATGCGAGAGCCACAAATCCGCCATTCATGATTGACCCACGTTGACGGAAGACGCGGCACAACGCCGCGCTGCACTTTTCGCGAAGCCCGCAATTATCGCATACTGGTCCCTTTTAGCGCCAGAGGCCCATTTCACATGCCCCCACCCACCTTGCGCGCCGGCCTTGTCGGCTACGGATTTGCGGGTCAGACCTTCCATGCCCCGGTGATTTCTGCCGTTCCCGGTCTTGAACTGGGTGCTGTCGCGAGTTCGCAGCCCCACAAGGTTCATGCGGATTGGCCCGGCGTGGACGTGGTTCCAGACGTCGAAGCGCTGTTGAGCCGAGCCGATATCGATCTGGTCGTGGTCGCGACCCCCAATGCCCAGCACCATCCGGTAGCCAAGGCCGCGCTGGCTGCAGGCAAGCATGTGGTGGTGGACAAGCCCTTCACCCTGGACGCCACCCAGGCGCGCGAACTCGCCGCTCTGGCGGCGAGCAACAGCCGCGTGCTGTCGGTCTACCAGAATCGCCGTCTCGACTCGGATTTCCTGACCTTGCGAGAGGTCCTGGCAAGCGGTGAACTGGGCCGGCCGGTGTACTTCGAGTCGCACTTTGATCGCTACCGACCCGAAGTGCGCGCACGCTGGCGCGAGCAGCCCGTGCCGGGCGCAGGCCTTTGGGTGGATCTGGGCTCGCATCTGCTCGACCAGACAATCCAGTTGTTTGGACGGCCCGATACGCTGCAACTCGACAGCGCCGTCTTGCGTGACGGGGCGTTGGTCGAAGACTATTTCCATGCGGTGCTCCGCTACGAAACCGGCTCGCATGCGCCGCTGCGCGTGATTCTGCACGCGACCACGCTGGCCGCGCATGCGGCGCCGCGCTACATCCTGCACGGCGTGCGCGGAAGCTACGTCAAGCGCGGAGTCGATCCACAGGAAGATGCATTGCGTGCCGGCGGACGGCCGACGGATGCGGCTTGGGGTGCCGATCCGATCGACGGCGAACTCTCGATATCGGCAAGCGACGGCCGCGTACAGACGCGGAAGCTGCCCACGCGTGCGGGCAACTACGTCGACTACTACGTCGCAGTGCGCGATGCCATTCTCGGAAAGGGCCCGAATCCGGTCACGCCGGACCAGGCGGTCGAACTCATGGAGTTGCTCGACCTCGGTCGTCAGAGCGCAGCCGAAGGGCGCGCCTTGTCGGCTCGCTGATCAGCCGCCGCGACGCATCATGTCGAAGAACTCGACATTGGTCTTGGTGGCCTTCATGTTCTTGAGCATGAGTTCCATCGCCTCGATCTCGTCCATGTTGTACATGAGCTGGCGAAGGATCCGAGTCTTCTGAAGAATCTCGGGCGGCAACAGCAGTTCTTCGCGACGAGTGCCGCTGCGGTTGAGCTGGATCGAGGGGAACACGCGTTTCTCGTAGAGGCGGCGGTCCAGGTGGATTTCGGAGTTGCCCGTGCCCTTGAACTCTTCGAAGATCACTTCGTCCATGCGGCTACCGGTGTCGATCAGGGCCGTGCCGATGATCGTGAGCGAGCCGCCTTCTTCGACGTTGCGTGCGGCGCCGAGGAAGCGCTTGGGGCGCTGCAGGGCGTTCGAGTCCACACCACCGGTCAGCACCTTGCCCGATGAAGGCACCACATTGTTGTAGGCGCGGGCAAGGCGGGTGATCGAGTCGAGCAGGATCACTACGTCCTTCTTGAGTTCGACCAGCCGCTTGGCGCGCTCGATCACCATTTCGGCGACATGCACGTGGCGGGCCGCCGGTTCGTCGAAGGTCGACGCGATGACTTCGCCCTTCACGGTGCGCTGCATCTCCGTCACTTCTTCAGGCCGCTCGTCCACGAGCAGCACCATCATGTGCACCTCGGGGTAGTTGGCGCTGATCGCGTGGGCCATGTGCTGCATCATGACCGTCTTGCCGCTCTTGGGCGGGGCCACCAGCAGGGCGCGCTGGCCTTTGCCGATGGGCGCAATGATGTCGATGATGCGGCCGGTGATGTTCTCGTCGCCCTTGAAGTTGTCGCGTTCCAGGCGCATCAGCTGCTTGGGAAACAGCGGCGTCAGGTTCTCGAACATCACCTTGTGCTTGTTCGCTTCGGGGAGGCCGTCGTTGACCTTGTCGAGCTTGGTCAGCGCGAAATAGCGTTCGCCGTCCTTGGGCGTGCGCACCTCGCCTTCGATCATGTCGCCGGTGTGCAGATTGAATCGGCGCACCTGGCTGGGCGAGATGTAGATATCGTCCGTGCTGGCGGTGAAGCTGGTGTCGGGACTGCGCAGGAAGCCGAAGCCGTCCGGCAGGATCTCGAGTACACCGTCGGCAAAAACCTGCTCGCCGGCCTTTGCGCGCTTCTTGATGATCGCGAACATCAGCTCCTGCTTGCGCATTCGGCCGACGTTTTCGATCTCAAGGGCTTCGGCCTGCTTGAGGACTTCGGACACGTGGAGTGCCTTGAGTTCGTTTAAGTGCATGGAACGACCCCTTGCGGGGATAGCTGTCAAAACGAGGAGGGGGAGGTTTGATGTGAGGCGAGAAATGCCTCACAAACCGGGGAACTCGAACCGGGTACCTGAAAGGGCCGGTGATCTGTGGGGAATTATGACAGGAAAAAAGAAAGCTGCCGACGCATTGCGCGACGGCAGCAGGGAGACCGGTTAAGCGAGTTGCTGGTCGATGAAGGCGGTCAACTGCGCCTTGCTCATCGCACCGACCTTGGTGGCGGCCAATTGGCCGTCCTTGAACAGCATGAGCGTCGGGATGCCGCGGATGCCGAACTTGGCGGGGATGTCGCGGTTCTCGTCGACGTTCATCTTGGCGATCTGCAGCTTGCCTTCGTAGGTGCTCGAGACCTCGTCGAGGATAGGGGCGATCATCTTGCAAGGACCGCACCATTCGGCCCAGTAGTCCACCAGGACAGGCTTGCCGGACTTGAGCACGTCGGCTTCGAAAGAAGAGTCGGAGATGTGTTTGATGAGGTCGCTGGCCATGGATGTGTCCTTCTGCGCGGAGAGTTTCGGTGCAGCTAAAGTGCGGGTCATTGTGACAGAAACCAAGTATCGGCGTGGTCCGCGGGAAAGCTATGGCGCCGATAGCCCACGCCCTTTCAGAACACCCCATGCCTCCTGTTGAGCGCCACCCCGCGCATGCGCTCTGGTGCGACCCGGATCGCGGCCTCGTCTGCCGGATCTCGCGCGTGCTGGCCGAGCGCGGCCTGCATCCTTCGCGTACCGTGGTCCTCGTGCCGTACGCGCAACTCATGCAGGTCGCGCGCAGCATGTGGGTCGCGCACGGCGCTTCGGGATTCGCCCCCCGCTTCGAGACCACGCGCAACTGGGCACGGAGCGTGGGCGGCTTCGTGCCTGATGCCGATGACATTGCATTCGACATGGCGCGCGACCTGATCACGGCGCAGTCGCTGCTGGTTCGTGCCGGGTTTTCGGCGTCGCGCAACGCACTGGCGGGAAGGCTGGTCGACATCGCGCTTCAGTTGGCGCCGCTGGCAGCGGCCGAACTGCCGGAGGAGCGCACCGCATGGGCCGAACGGGTCCGCGGAGCGATCGACGCGGGCAGGGGGTCCGAATGGTTCAACATGGAAAGCGCGTTGAACGGCATCGCGCTCGCCTGGGCAGCGAGTTCGGGCTACGCAACTGATGTGCTGTTTTCGGACGCCGCACGGGCGCAGGTCGATCAGTTGATCGTGCTCGACGGCCTGCAAGCCGACCCGCTCAGCCGAAAGCTTGACAGTCTTTTCGGCGAGCGCTCCATGCGTTTGCCGCTCGCGACGGCGAATGCGCCGGGGTGCATCGCCAGCCTGCATGCGGCCGCCGATCCGGAAGACGAGGCAGAGCGCGCAGCGGCGTGTGTAGTGCGTCACCTGTCGGAAGACCACGCGCCGGTCGCGTTGGTGGCGACCGACCGCGCACTGACGCGCCGCATCAGTGCGCATCTCGTGTCGCGGGGGGTGATCCTTCGCGATGAAACCGGCTGGAAATTGTCGACCACGCGAGCCGCCGCCAACCTGATGAGCGCGCTGCGCGCCTGTGCCCACGATGCCGGCAGCGACCAGGTGCTGGATTGGCTCAAGCACGCCGGGGCCTTCGACTACCGCGAGGTCCTGTTGCTCGAATCGCGGCTGCGCGATCGCGGAATGCGCGAATGGCGCACTTGGCGGTCGTTCGTCGCAGCCAGCACGAAGCCGCAAGACCTCGAACTCCTGGTCTTCACTGACAAGGTTGAAGCGGCGCGCGGTGCGCTGGTCCGCGCGCGGCCGCTCGGGGAGTGGCTCGCGGCCACACGTGAGCTGCTGGAAACCAGTGGCCAGTGGCCTGTGCTGGTGGGCGATGTGGCCGGAATCGAAGTCATTGCCGCCCTGTACCTGGACGCCGAGGAAGGCGAAATTCGTGGTGCGCGCTGCACGCTGGCCGAGTTCACGGCCTGGGCCCGCGATGTGTTGGAAGCGGCGAGTTTCGTGCACGTGCCCGCTGACATCGACGCGCCGCAGGTGGTCATTCTGCCGCTGCATCAACTGCTCGGACGTGCATTTGCCGCCGTCGTGGTGCCCGGCTGTGATGACCAGCGCCTACCGGCCTCGCCGGAGCCGCCGGGCGACTGGAGCGCCTCGCAGCGCGCTGCGCTGTCATTGCCGTCGCGCGAGGCGCTGGAGGCGGCGCAGCGGTCGGCGTGGGCCATCGCGTTGGGTGCGCCGTACTGTGATGTCCTATGGCGTCAGTTCGACGCCAGCGGCGAACCCGTGCGGCCGAGCCCGCTCGTTCAGATGCTGCATCTGGGCCATGCGGGCGAGGGCGCCGCAGATCCACGCCGACCAGTGCAATTCCCGGCGCGGCCGACGCCGCATCCATTGCCTCGCGGCGATGCGCTCATGCCAGCGACGTTGTCCTCCACCGCCTACGAGGACCTGCGCCGATGCCCGTACAGATTCTTCGCCATGCGCCAGTTGGGTCTGCGCAGCAGCGACGAGTTGGACGCCGAGGTCGACAAGCGCGACTTCGGCAACTGGCTGCATGCCGTGCTGGGGCATTTCCATGAGGCGCTGAAGGCCGATCCGACATCCGACCTCCAGGTTCGGCGGGCAATGATGGCAGCCGCGGGAGCGCAGGCGACCAGCGAGTTCGGCCTGTCGGAAGCCGAGTTCCTGCCTTTTGCTGCCGCGTGGCCCGCGGTGCGCGACGGCTATCTGACCTGGCTCGCCGGGCACGAGGCGGCCGAGGGGGCGGTCTTCGTCGAATCCGAGCCATGGAAGGAAGTGCCCCTCGGCCGCGTGAGGTTGATTGGCCGTCTGGATCGTGTCGACTCCGTTCCCGACGGAAGGGCCTTCGTGATCGACTACAAGACCGAATCCGCCGACAAGACGCGCGATCGCATCAAGGACCCGTCCGAAGATACTCAACTCGCGTTCTACGCCGCGCTCTTTCCTGACGACAGCTTGCGCGCGGCCTATGTCAACGTCGGCGAAAAGGCCTCCGGCACGCGCACCTTCGAGCAAACGGACGTCGTGACGGCGCGCGACGCGCTGGTCGCCGGCGTGATGGACGATCTTGCCCGTATCGCCGACGGTGCGGCGCTGCCCGCGCTTGGTGAGGGGCCGGTCTGCGAGCACTGCGCCGCGCGCGGCCTGTGTCGGAAAGACTTCTGGGAGGAGCCGGCATGACCGCACCGGCCTACGAACACAACGGCGCGCACGTCACCCGCGAACGCTTCTATGCGATCGCGTGCGACCCGCGCCGCTCCGTCGCGGTGGAAGCCTGCGCCGGCGCAGGCAAGACCTGGATGCTGGTGTCGCGCATCCTGCGCGCGCTGTTGGACGAGGGCGAGGGCGCCTGCGCGCCGCACGAGATCCTGGCGATCACCTTCACGAAGAAGGCGGCCGGCGAAATGCGAGAGCGCCTCGACCAATGGCTGGAAAAGTTCGCTCAGCAGCCTGTGGCCGAACTGGTGCCCGAACTTGTGATGCGCGGCATGACGCGCGCCGCCGCCGAAGCCGCCGCCCCACGCCTGCAAGGCCTGTACCGAGAGCTTCTTGCGGGCGGCCGGCCGGTGCAGTTTCGTACCTTCCACGCGTGGTTCGCCGGCCTGCTGCGAAGCGCTCCCGTCGCCGTTCTCGAACGGCTGTGCTTGCCGGCCAACTATCAACTGTTGGAAGACGATGCTGAGGCGCGGATGCGCGTCTGGCGTCCGTTCCATTCGGCCGTCGCGGCGGATGAAGATGCCTCGGCCGACTACTGCGCCCTGGTCGCGACGCACGGCCGCTCGCAGACCGCCAAGGCACTGGACGAAGCGCTCACGCGCCGCGTCGAGTTCGTGCTCGCCGATGCGCACGATGCGGTGGATCCGGCCGTTACGCCGATGGCCAGGATGTATCCCGCCTTTGCGGGCGCCGAATCGCCGGAAGACGTGTTGCTGCACGACCCGGCATGGCGCGGCGCATTGCTGGCGGCAGCCCGCGCGTTGGGCCGGGCGAGCGCGCCAACGTTCTCGCGGCGAGGCGTCGAGCTCGAACAGTCGGTGACAGAAGGCCAGGCCGCGGGCGTGCTCGACGCGCTCCTTACGCAGAAGGGCGAGCCGCGCAAGTTCAGCGAAAAGCTCGCCGGCCTTGACGATGTGCGCGCTGCACAGGAGCGCGTTTTGCAGTACTGCGCCGCGCAGGCCCAGCACGATGCGTGGCTCTACCAGCAACGAATGACGAGGCTGACGCGCTTGCTGATCGCCTGCTTCGCGGAAGTGAAGGTCTCGAATGGCTGGGTCGACATGAACGATGTCGAACAGGCTGCGCATCTGCTCCTGGGCAACGCGGAACTCTGGGGCTGGATTCAGGAGCGGCTGGACGCGCGGGTGCGCCATCTGCTCATCGACGAGTTCCAGGACACCAACCCGCTGCAATGGCAGGCGCTCAACGGCTGGCTCGGCAGCTATGCCGGAGCGGGTGGGCGCAGGCCCGGCGTCTTCATCGTCGGCGATCCGAAGCAGAGCATCTATCGCTTCCGGCGCGCGGAGCCGCAGGTCTTCATCGCCGCCAAGCAGTTCGTCCAGCAAGGGTTGAACGGCGACCTGCTCAACTGCGATCACACGCACCGCAATGCGCAAGCGGTGATTGGGCTGGTCAACGCGACCATGCAGGATGCGCAGCGGGCCGGCGAGTTCAGTGGATTCCGCGATCACACGACAGAGTCGAGCGTGCCGGGTCACATCCGCAAGCTGCCGTTGATCGAACGCGACGCGATTGCAAGCGTTCCGGCGCCCGACGACGCAACGACGGACGGTGCGCTGCCCTGGCGCGACAGCCTCACCACGCCGCGTGTCCTGCCGGAAGAAAAGCTGCTGCAGAAGGAATGCGAACAGGCGGCTCGCTGGATCGCAGGGCGCATCGCAGGCGGGCTCGCGCCGAGCCGGATCATGGTGCTGGCGCGGCGCCGCAGCCGGCTGGCCGTGATGCAGGATGAGTTGCGCAAGCTGCACATCGCCGTCCAGCAGCCGGAAAAGAACGAACTGAACGACGCGCCGGAAGTGCAAGACGTGGTCGCGCTCATCGATGCGCTGGTGTCGACGGACCACGACCTGTCGCTCGCGCGGACGCTGAAATCGCCCTTGTTCGGGCTCGACGATGACGCGCTGGTGCAGATCGCGCTGAAGCAACGCGAATTGCGGAAGAACTGGTTCGACGTGCTGCAGATGCCGGAGCAACCCACACCGCTCGCCGGAATCGGCGCAAGACTGCGGAAGTGGCAGCGGTGGCTGGACACTTTGCCGCCACACGACGCGTTGAGCGCGATCTATCACGATGCCAACGTCCTCTCGACCTTCGCTGCGGCGGCGCCGACGGCCATGCGGGCCAGCGTGCTCGCCAATCTGCGTGGCCTGCTGGCGGCATCGCTCGAGCTCGACGGCGCGCGTTTCGCAACTCCCTACGGCCTGGTGCGTGCATTGCGCGCCGGAGGTGTCAGGGCGCCTTCGGTGGCTGTCACCGATGCTGTTCAATTGCTGACTGTCCATGGCGCCAAGGGCTTGGAGGCGGAATTGGTGCTGCTTCTGGATACCGACACCTCGGCGCAGCGCGCGCAAACCATGGGCGTCCTCGTGAAGTGGCCGGGCCATGCCGTCGCGCCCGAGCGCTTCGTGTTCATGGCGAGCGAAAAGAATCCGCCCGCATGCTCGACCGAAGATCTTGCGCAGGAGCAGGCCGCAAGACACCGCGAGGAAATCAATGCGCTCTACGTCGCGACGACCCGCGCGAGGACTGAACTGGTCGTCTCTGCTGTCGCCGCCGCGCGATCCAGCGGCCAAAGCTGGTGGGCGCGGCTGGAAGCACGCAGCGAGCCGGTGGACGATGTGGCACCCGTGGCAGCAGCCGTTTCCGCCGCATCTGCGCCGGTCGAATTCGAGATGCTGGAGATGCCCGCCTTGGCGACGGCCGATGAGCGGCACCCCGTCATACATCAGGTCCGTGATGCCGAGACACGCGCTTCGGCGCTCGGGCAGGCGATGCACCGGTTGCTCGAATGGGCCCAGCCGGGCGCTCCGCTGCCGACCGAACACGTGCGTGCAGCAGCGCGTGAATTCGCGCTTGACCTGCACGCCACGCGTGCCGCTGCCGCACTGGCGGAGCGTATACGTGCCGGTGCAGGCGCCTGGGCATGGGACGCCCAAGCGCTGGACTGGCACGGCAACGAAGTCACCTTGATCCATGAAGGCCAGACGCTGCGCATCGATCGCCTGGTGCGCCATCGCAAGAGCGGCGCGTGGTGGGTGCTCGACTACAAGTCCGCCGCGCGCCCCGAACGCGACGCAGCCTTGATGGCTCAACTGAGCCGCTATCGCGATGCGGTACAAGAGGCTTATCCCGGCGAGACTGTCCGCGCCGCATTCCTGACCGGGCAGGGCGAACTGGTGACACTCGAATGATTCAAGAAAAAAACGTTGCCGTGGTCGGCGGTGGTCCCGCCGGATTGATGGCGGCTGAAGTGCTCAGTGCGCGCGGTATGCAGGTGCATCTCTACGATGCCATGCCGTCCGTCGGGCGCAAGTTCCTGCTCGCGGGCCGTGGTGGCCTGAACCTCACGCATTCCGAGCCGTTCGACAAGTTCGTCGAGCGTTTTGGCGAACGCCGCACCCAGGTCGAGGCCTTGCTTCGTCGATTCGGTCCTGATGCACTGTGCGATTGGGCGCATGGACTGGGTATCGAGACCTTCGTCGGTACATCCGGCCGGGTGTTTCCGAAAGACATGAAGGCCGCACCGCTGCTGCGCGCGTGGTTGCACCGTCTGAGGCAGGCCGGCGTGCAGTTCCATATGCGCCATCGCTGGCTCGGATGGACCGACACCGCAGCGCCAGCGACTTCGTTGCGATTTGCGACGTCCGCTGGCGAGATCACTTCGCAGCATGACGCGGTGGTGCTCGCGCTCGGCGGTGCCAGTTGGTCGCGGCTCGGTTCCGATGGCGCGTGGGCGCCCTGGCTTGTGGATCGCGGCGTGGATGTTGCGCCGTTGCTACCGGCCAATTGCGGCTTCGATCTCGCTTGGACGCCTTACTTTGCCGAGCGCTTCGCTGGCGTGCCCTTCAAGTCGGTGGCCGTCTCGTTCGTCGACGCGCAAGGTCGCCGCTTCGCGCGAAAGGGCGAGTTCGTCGCGACTGCCACCGGGATCGAAGGCAGCCTCGTCTACGCCGCCTCGGCGATGTTGCGCGACGAGATCGCCCAGAACGGCAGTGCCACGCTGCTGCTCGACTTGTTGCCTGATCGCAGCCCGGAACAGGTGCGGGCGGCCGTATCGCATCCCCGCGGCTCGCGCTCGGTGGCGAGCCACCTGAAGAGTCGGCTGGGGCTGGAAGGCATCAAGATGGCCGTGCTGCACGAAGTGCTCACGCGCGACGACATGCATTCGCCCGAAAAGCTGACCGAGACGATCAAGGCCGTGCCGCTCCGGCTCGTTGCGCCGAGGCCCATCGACGAGGCCATCAGTACTGCCGGCGGCGTCCGCTTCGAGGCGCTCGACGGCCATCTGATGAGCAGCGTGCTACCGGGGGTGTTCTTTGCCGGCGAGATGCTCGACTGGGAGGCTCCCACCGGCGGCTATTTGCTGACCGCCAGCATGGCCAGCGGCGCGATGGCTGCGGACGGCGTGCTAAAGCGTTGCGCGTAGGGCCGCAACCTGATCGCGGCCTTCAATGGCGCGACGGCTGCCAGTGCTGGACAGTGGTCGCGATCACCCGGGCTGCCTGTTCCCTGATGCTCCGGACGCCCGAGCCCTCGCGCGCGACCGGAAAGGGCCAGGACGACCGGCCGACGAGCGGCCTGGGTGCAAAGGGAAGCACACGCGCAGTGGCTTGAGGGGGAGAAAAGGGGGTCATGACGTCGCCTCGATGTTGTTCTTGGGGACGGCGAATTCTACTTGAAACACTGTATTTGCGTACAGTGTTTGAGGGGCCTGAGGCGTCAGGGGCGCGAAGCCCTTGAGCATGCGCGAGTCAATTGAAACTCACGGCATTTCGATATGAGGTTGACGAGCCTTACCCCCGGCACTGACTACGCAGTTAGGGCTGCTTGGTTCCCCACCTGACCCGGTTGGCCACTTCACCATGCGGGGAGGCCCGTCAGCGGAGGATTGTAGGCGACGTTTCATCCCCCCAACATCGCATTGGTTGCAGGACGAGGGCGTCCGGGCGACGACCCCTAAAATGCGCCGATGGCCTATCTCGTGCTCGCTCGCAAACACCGTCCCAAAACCTTCAGCGAGATGGTGGGCCAGGAACATGTCGTTCAGGCGCTCGAAAACGCGCTGACCTCGCAGCGACTGCACCACGCCTATCTTTTCACTGGAACGCGGGGCGTCGGCAAGACCACTGTTTCGCGCATTCTTGCGAAGTCTCTCAACTGCCAGGGACCTGACGGGCAGGGCGGCATCACCGCGACACCGTGCGGCGTATGCCAGGCGTGCCGGGACATCGACGCGGGTCGGTTCGTCGACTACACCGAACTCGATGCGGCATCGAATCGCGGCGTCGACGAAGTGCAGGCGCTGCTTGAGCAAGCGGTCTACAAGCCGGTGCAGGGGCGCTTCAAGGTCTTCATGATCGACGAAGTGCACATGCTCACGGGCCATGCCTTCAACGCCATGTTGAAGACGCTGGAAGAGCCACCCGAATACCTCAAGTTCGTGCTGGCCACGACCGATCCGCAGAAAGTGCCGGTCACCGTGCTTTCACGTTGCCTGCAGTTCAACCTGAGGCCGATGGCGCCCGAGACCGTGCTTGAACATCTCACGCGCGTTCTGCAGACCGAAACGGTGCCGGCCGAGCCGCATGCATTGCGCCTCATCGCACGCGCCGCGCGCGGTTCGATGCGCGACGCCTTGTCGCTGACCGATCAGGCGATCGCCTTCGGCAATGGGGAGTTGCTCGAAGCCGGCGTCCGCCAGATGCTCGGCAGCGTCGACCGTGGCCACGTTTTCCAACTGATCGAAGCGCTGGCACAAGGCGACGGCAAGACGGTGGTCGAGACCTCGGAAGGATTGCGGCGCGATGGTCTTTCCGCCGCCTCCACGCTCGAAGAGATGACTGCCGTGCTACAGGGCATGGCCGTCTTGCAGGCGGTCCCCTCGCGCGCGGGCGTGGACAGCAGCGCAGACCCCGATGCCGCCGAAACGGCCCGCCTCGCCACGCTGATGCCGGCCGATGAAACGCAGTTGCTCTACAGCCTGTGCCTGCACGGACGTGGCGAACTGGGCCTTGCGCCAGACGAATATGCAGCTCTCACGATGGTGCTGCTGCGTTTGCTGGCGTTCAAGCCCGGCGGCGCGGCAACCGCGGAAAAAAAAACTCTGAATGAAGCACCGCGGCCCGAAGTCGTGGCGCCGCACGTGTCACCCGTCGAGACCGCCCGGCCGCCCATGCCTACTCCGGCGGCGCCTTCGACGGCACGCGTGCCTTCGGGCGCGCCCGTCGCGCCGCCGGGTCATCGCCTGCCGGTCGTGGACGCGCCGACGCTGAATACCTCCGCACCGCCACGGCACGCCGCCGAAGAGGCGGCACCGGCCGCCGCGAAGGTCATGGCCATGCCAGTCCGTGTTCAACCGCCGGCCGGTGCCCGCGAAGGCGAGTCGGTCGCTTCCTCGGCGCCGATCCCGCCAAGCGAGGAGGGCGACTTCTGGTACGCCATCGTCACGCAGATGGTCGCCGCCGAGTCGATCACCGCGCTGGCGCGCGAATTGGCCTTGCAGTCGCAACTGGTGGCCCGCGATGTCGACCAATGGCTGCTGCGCGTCGAGCGCGAATCGCTCAATCAGCCCGGCAGCCGCGACAAGGTTCAGGCTGCGCTCGCGGCGCTGGGTCATGGCGTGAAAATCGCCATCGAGATCGGTGCCGTCGTCGACAGCCCGGCGCGCCGCAACAAGCAGGCTGCCGAAGAGCGTCAGCGTGCTGCCGAAGAGGCGATACGCAACGATCCCGAGGTGCAGTCGATGATGCGAGACTGGGACGCGAGGATCGTCCCGGGTACGCTTCGACCCGCATGAACGCATGAACCGGCGGCCTGCCATAGGGCCGATGTGTTCTCATCCATCCATCTTTTTCCACTGACAGGACCAACGATGTTCAACAAAGGACAACTGGCCGGCCTCATGAAGCAGGCGCAGGCAATGCAGGACAACCTCAAGAAGGCGCAGGAAGAACTCGCCACGATCGAGGTCGAAGGCGAATCCGGCGCCGGCCTCGTGAAGGTCGTGATGACGTGCAAGCACGACGTCAAGCGCATCACCATCGACCCCAGCCTGCTGGCTGACGACAAGGACATGCTCGAAGACCTCGTGGCCGCCGCCTTCAATGCAGCGGTGCGCAAGGCCGAGGAAACCAGCGAGCAGAAGATGGGCAAGCTCACCGTCGGCATGCCGGGCCTGCCGCCCGGCATGAAGCTGCCGTTCTGACGACTCGTCAGACCTGAATGGCAGATTCCAGCTCGCTCGATGCGCTGGTCGAGGCGCTGCGCCGCCTGCCTGGCGTCGGCGCGAAGTCGGCTTCGCGCATGGCCTTTCACCTGCTGCAGCACGATCGCGAGGGCACCCAGATGCTCGCGCGCGCGTTGCAACAGGCGGCCAGCAATGTGCGGCATTGCGAGCGGTGCAACACCTTCACGGAAGCAGCGATCTGCAGTGTGTGCAGCGATACGCGCCGCGATGCCACCAAGCTCTGTGTGGTCGAGACCCCGGCAGACCATGCCGCGCTGGAGCGCACTGGCGCGTTCCGCGGCTACTATTTCGTGCTGATGGGCAAGCTCAGCCCGCTCGACGGCATCGGACCCAAGGACATCGGCCTCGCGAAGCTGTTCGATCGCGCACTCGATGGCACGGTGAGCGAAGTGATCCTCGCGACCAATTTCACCGCCGAGGGCGAGGCCACGGCCCATGTGATCGGCGAGGCGCTCAAGCAGCGCGGGCTTACGGTGACGCGTCTCGCGCGCGGCGTGCCGGCCGGCAGTGAACTCGAATACGTCGACCTCGGGACCATTGCGCACGCGTTGGTCGACCGTCGGTGAGCGCGCACCCTTCACGTCGTCTATATCGCGGGCCTCGGCACCATTCGAAGCACCGTCTGTTCGCGGGCCGATAGTGGTCTTCATGTTTACGTAAAAACCCGCACGGGATGTTCCCGATGCAGGCGCAGATGCGCGCCCCTAAGCTCGTTTCGAACTACACGAATACAGGGCCTTCAGGCGCCACTCATGCTCAATCGCCGTACCTTCACCGTCGCCGCAGCGCTGGGCGCCGCAGCCATCGGCGCACCGCTGGTCCATGGGCAGCCGAAGCTTGAAAAATCGAAGGTATCCATCTCGGTCGGCGGCAAGGCTGCTTTCTATTACCTTCCATTGACCATCTCCGAGCAACTCGGCTACTTCAAGGCCGAAGGTCTGGATGTGGAAATTTCGGATTTCGCGGGTGGCTCGCGCGCCTTGCAGGCGGTCGTAGGCGGCTCGGCCGATGTCTGCTCGGGTGCTTTCGAGCACACGATCAACCTGCAGGCGAAGAACCAGATCTTCCAGGCTTTCGTCCTGCAGGGGCGCGCACCGCAGATCGCGATCGGTGTCTCGACGAAGAACATGCCGAGCTACGCGGGCATTGCCGACTTGAAGGGCAAGAAGGTTGGTGTCTCGGCACCGGGCTCGTCGACCAACATGGTGGCCAACCTCGTGCTCTCGCGCGGCGGTCTCAAGGCCAGCGATGTGAGCTTCATTGGCGTCGGTGTCGCGGCCGGGGCACTCACCGCTTTGCGCTCGGGACAGATCGATGCGATCAGCAACACCGATCCGGTGATGACGATGCTCGAGCAGAAGGGCGACGTGAAGATCATCAGCGACACGCGCACGCTCAAGGGCACTCAGGAAGTGTTTGGCGGCTTGATGCCGGCCGCGTGCCTCTATGCGTCCGCAGAGTTCATCCAGAAGAATCCGAACACCTGCCAGGCGCTGGCGAATGCCATCGTGCACGGCCTCAAGTGGCTGCAGACGGCCGGTCCGGGCGACATCATCAAGACCGTGCCGGAGACCTATCTGCTCGGCGATCGCGCGCTGTACCTCGCATCGTTCGACAAGGTGCGCGAAGCCATCGCCACGGATGGCCTGGTGCCGGCCGAAGGTCCGAAAACGGCGCTGAACGCCATCGCGAGTTTCGATCCCACCGTCAAGGCCGACAAGATCGACCTGTCGAAGCTCTACACCAACGAGTTTGCGCGGCGCGCGAAGGACAGGTTCAAAGCCTGACCTCCACGTCCCGCAACCCGGCTTCGGCCGGGTTTTTTCTGGCCATCCATGGTTGACTACGCGCTCGAACTCCTCGACATCAGCTGCATTTTTCGATCGAAGGATGATCAGGGGCAGCGCTATACCGCCGTCTCTGGCACCACGCTGCGTATTCGCGAGGGTGAATTCGTGTCCGTGGTCGGGCCGACGGGTTGCGGCAAGTCGACCTTGCTCAACGTCGGCGCCGGGTTGCTGGAGCCGTCATCGGGCAGCGTGAAGGTGTTCGGGCAGCCGCTCGCCGGTGTCAATTCGCGGGCCGGCTACATGTTCCAGTCCGAGGCCCTGATGCCGTGGCGAAGCGCGCTGGACAACGTGATGCTGGGCCTGCAATACCGCGGCGTGCCTGACGCAAAGGCGAAAGCGCAGGCCGAGGATTGGCTCGCCCGTGTAGGCCTCGCCGGATTCGGTGACCGCTATCCGCATCAGCTCTCCGGCGGCATGCGCAAGCGCACGGCGCTGGCCCAGGTGCTGGCGCTGGACCCTGACATCATCCTCATGGACGAGCCTTTCAGCGCGCTCGACATCCAGACACGGCAGCTGATGGAAAACGAGGTTCTCGACCTGTGGGCGGCGAAGAAGAAGGCGGTGCTCTTCATCACGCATGACCTCGATGAGGCGATCGCCATGAGCGATCGCGTGGTGGTTCTTTCCGCCGGACCGGCGACGCACCCGATCGGCGAATTCGTCATCGACCTTCCGCGTCCGCGCGACGTGGCGGAAGTCCGGGCGCATCCGCGATTCGTCGAGCTGCACACGCAGATATGGGGCGTGCTGCGCGACGAAGTCCTCAAGGGCTATGCGCAACAACTGAAGAAGGCGGCCTGACATGCGCCTTCGTCCCAGCGAAAGCAACGCGCGCTTCTGGCAGATCACGGTGCTGATCGTGCTGCTGGTGGCGTGGCACATCGCGTCGCGCAATCAACAGTTCGCCTTCTTTCTCGGCGAGCCGATCCAGGTCGCAGGGCGCATCTGGAGCTGGTTCATGCCGGTCGCGATTCCGCCCAACGCGCTGTTTCCTGAAGGCCTTCCCGGCAATGCGGATGTCTACCTGCATCTCGGCGTGACGCTGCTGGAGACTGTTCTGGCCTTCATCATCGGCACCGTGCTCGGCCTGGCCTGCGGCCTCTGGCTCGCACTGGCGCGGACGGCGAGCCTGATCTTCGATCCCTACATCAAGGCGGCGAACTCGATGCCGCGGGTGATCCTCGCGCCGATCTTCGCGCTGTGGTTTGGCCTGGGCATCTGGAGCAAGGTGGCGCTCGCCGTCACGCTGGTGTTCTTCATCGTGTTCTTCAACGTCTACCAGGGGGTGCGCGAGGTGAGTCCCGTGGTGCTGGCCAACGCGCGCATGCTGGGCGCGAACCAACGTCAATTGCTGCGCACGGTGTATTTGCCGAGCGCGACCAGTTGGGTGTTCTCGAGCCTGCACACGTCGGTCGGGCTGGCGTTCGTGGGTGCGGTGGTGGGCGAATACCTGGGTTCGGCCCGCGGCGTCGGCTACCTCATCCTGCAAGCCGAAGGCACCTTCGACGTCAACACGGTGTTCGCCGGCATCGTGGTGCTGACGGCGTTCGCGCTGGTGCTTGACGGTATTGTCGGCGTCCTCGAAAAACGCCTGATGAAGTGGCAGCCCCGCAGCGGCGAAACCGAGAAGCTCTGAGCGCCTCAGCGCTTCTTCTTGGAGGGTGTTCCGCCGCGTGACTCGTGCGTGACCTGCGCAGTCTTCGAGGAAGTCTTGATCACGCTGCTCTTGGCGCCCTTTGAACCGGCAGCGACAGTGCTCTTCGGCACCATGCTCGTGGTCTTGAGCATATGGCCGCCATAGGAGCGCGCCGCGCCGCTGCCGACATGCGCCGCCGACGCCGCGCGAACAGGCAAGTAGACAACGACCTCATAGCCCTTCTGGAAGGCGTGGTTCGGTTTCACGTCGTTCCATTCGGCGACGCTGGCCGGATTGAGCCGGTACCGGTGGGCGATGCTCGCGACGCTGTCCTTCTTGCCGGCCCTGATGACGGTGCGGCGCGTGACGATCTCAGGCTGGAAGCTCAGCTGCCCGGTATCTGCGACGACCGCCGCGACGTCTTCCTGCACACGCGCGCCGCGCGGCACGATCAGCGTCGATCCCGCCTTGATGAGCATTCGCGGCGGCACGCTGTTGACGGCGCGCAGATCGGCATCGCTCATGCCCGTTCGCTGGGCAGCATCGGCCACTGTCATCGTGGATGGCACGGTCCAGGCGGTCCAGCTGGCGTACTGCCCCTGCGAATAGGCCTCGAAGTTGCGCTGGAACACGGCCGCGTTGTCCCACGGCAGCAGGATCTCGGGCGTTCCGGCCGCAAGCAGAACCGGCTTGTGCGCCGACGGATTGAGGGCTCGGAAGTCCTCGATCTTGACGTCGGCGAGTTTCGCGGCGAGGTCGACGTCAAGGTCGCGCTTGAGCGTGACGGTCTGGAAGTAGGGGTGGTTCGCGATCAACGGCAGGTCGGCGTTGAAGCGCTCCGGATTGGCGACGATGTTCTTGACCGCTTGCAGCTTGGGCACGTACATGCGGGTTTCGGCCGGCATGCTGAGGTCGGCGTAGCCGGTCGGCAAGCCGGCGCGCTGGTTCTTGGCAATCGCGCGGCTCACATTGCCTTCGCCCCAGTTGTAGGCCGCGAGCGCGAGCTGCCAGTCGCCGAACATGCCGTAGAGCTTTTGCAGGTAGTCGAGCGCGGCTCGGGTGGATGCGACCACATCGCGCCGGTCGTCTCGAAAGATGTTCTGCTTGAGGTCGTAGTCGGTGCCCGTGGCCGGCATGAACTGCCACATGCCGGCGGCGCGGGCGCTGGAGACGGCCTGCGGATTGAAGGCACTCTCGATGTAGGGCAGCAGAGCGATCTCGGTCGGCATGTCGCGGCGTTCGAGTTCCTCGACGATGTGGAAGATGTAGCGGCTCGACCGCTCGGTCATGCGCTGCATGTAGTCGGGCCGGCTGGCGTACCACTGCTCGCGGTCATGCACGAGGTCGTTATCGAGGTCGGGCATCTTGAAGCCGCGGCGGATGCGGTCCCACATGTCCGTGGGAGGCGCCAGGGTCACGACGGCACGTGACTTGGTTTCGCCCGAAGTGATCGGCGTGAGGGGGCCGCCCGGATAGACCGGGGTCGCAGAGCCCGATGCACCCGAGGACGAATTGCCCGTACCGGTGGCGCAGCCCGCGAGAAACAAGGAGCCCGCGAGGCAGGCGGCAACGATAAGTCTCATCAAAAGGTGTTCATCCATTGGTGCACAGCGAAAGCTGTTGCGCCGGGTACTGAGTGAGGCCTGCGACGCGGGGTTCCGCGATATGCGCGAATCTCGGGTTAGCAAGTGTGTATGCGATGTCGTTCGCGGCACCATTGCATGCATGGGCCGGGAGAAAATTCGCGATGCGCCCCACAGGAGCGGCATGATGATGGTGCGTGACTAGAATCGCGGCCAACTGCAGATCGCCACGCCCGAGTGCATCAGACACCGGCTTGGCATCTCCTGGGTCGACCACGATCGCGTCGCGCCCTTCCTGCAGCATCCAGATGTGGTTGTCGGCAAAGGCGGGCAGCGGAACGAGGGTCATGAGCGGTCAAATTATAGGTTTGCATGATTGGTTCGAGACCCCCCCCGGGCGCTATCTGCTGGCCTGGGAGCAGTCACAGTTCGACCAGGCCGTGGCCGACGTGTTCGGCTATCACGCGCTGCAGCTCGGTTTGCCCGAGCTGGAGGGCTTGCGGGCCAACCGCATGCCGCATCGCTGGCTGGCGGTATCGGAGCCGGCCATCGTGGCGCGGAGCGCACTCGTCACCGATTTTTCCGCGCTGCCTTTTTCGGCCAACAGCCTCGACCTGGTGGTGCTTCCGCACACGCTCGAACTCAGCCTCGACCCCCACGCGACGCTGCGCGAGGTGGAGCGGGTGCTGGTGCCGGAAGGTCGCGTCGTCATCTGCGGCCTCAATCCGGCGAGCCTGTGGGGCATGCGGCAACGCAGGGCGCGTCTTTACAGGCGATTGGGGTTCGGCGAGCTTTTTCTGCCCGAGGCCGGCGACTTCATCGGCTACCGGCGGATGCGCGACTGGCTGCGCCTGTTGAGTTTCGAGGTCGAATCGGGGCGCTTCGGCGTCTATCGGCCGGCCGTGCGCAGCGAGGCGTGGCTGGAGCGCTGTCACTGGTTTGATACGGCTGGCGAACGCTGGTGGCCGATCTTCGGCGCGGTCTATTTTCTGGTGGCGGTCAAACGGGTCCGCGGCCTTCGGCTCCTGAGCGCCGATTGGCGCAGGGCCGCGGCCCGCGCCAGCGCGCCGGTGCCGATCGCGGGCAGGATGCACCGCGATCACTCTCTCGACAGTCACAAGGAACGTTCTTGAACGAAGTACAGATCTATACCGACGGCGCCTGCAAGGGAAATCCCGGTCCGGGCGGCTGGGGCGCATGGCTCAAGTCGGGTGCCACCGAAAAGGAATTGTTCGGTGGCGAGCTCAACACCACCAACAATCGCATGGAACTGCAGGCGGTGATCGAGGGGCTCGGCGCGCTCAAGCGTCCATGCAAGGTCATCCTCTACCTGGACAGCCAGTACGTGCGCATGGGTATCACCGAATGGATTCACGGCTGGAAGGCCAAGGGCTGGCGTACGTCGACCAAGCAGCCCGTCAAGAACGTCGAACTCTGGCAGCAACTCGACAAGCTGGTGTCGGAGGGCGGTCACCAGATCGAATGGCGCTGGGTCAAGGGGCACTCAGGCGATCCTGGCAATGAGCGCGCCGATGCGCTGGCCAACAAGGGCGTGGACCGGGCGATGGGCAGGATCTGAGCGCAATCTGGCGCGGGTTCAGATGCGCTCGGGCATTTCCAGCGCTTCGCCCATCTGCGCCCTGAAGAGCAAGTCGTCGGTGATTCGCAGTCGCCGGCTCATCTCGCGTGCGATGTTCATCTGGATCACCGCGAACTGCTCGACGTCGCGCTCGAACAGTCGATAGAGATTGGCCGGCGAGAGTTGGATCGCGCTGCAATCCTCGTCGGCCCGCACCGAGGCGCTGCGTGGCGAAAGATCGAGAAGCGCCATTTCGCCGAAGCAATCGCCCGGGCCGAGCCGTCGAATGAGCAGTTCATGGCTTTGCCAGTTCTTCGACACGGTCACGTGCCCCGTCTCCAGCACGTACATGCAGTCGGGTTCGTCGTTCTCGTGGAAGAAGAAGTCGCCGTGCTGCACACGGACGACCGGCGCCGGCGCCAGCAGAAATTCGATGATCTCCGAGCCGATGGCTCCGAAGATGGGCATCTGCTGCATCAATTCGATTCGGTTTGCGCCCACGGGCCGCTCCTTGGAGGTTCGGGTCCGGCAGACCTTACACCACCCCGTCGAACATCATCACGTCGACCGCATCGCCCGCGGCCACATTGCCCTGACCATGGTGCAGCACCACAAGGCCGTTGGCCTCGACCATGGAGCTCAGGACGCCCGAGCCCTGATTGCCGGCAATTCGCACTTCCGGCAGCGATCCGGGGATCGCCTGCACCCGGCCGCGCTGGTATTCGGTGCGACCCGGCTTCTTGCGAATGGCGCTGACGCTCGTTGCGCGCAGCAATGGCGGCGGCGCGGCGCATGTCGCGTTGCAGCCCATCATGCGCAGCAGCGCGGGGCGCACGAAGGCCAGGAAGGTGACCATGACCGCGACCGGGTTGCCGGGCAGGCCGAAGAGCACCGCCGGGCCACGGCTTTCGGTCCCTGAAGGGATCAGGCCCACCGCCATCGGCCGCCCGGGCCGCATGGCGACGCGCCAGAAAGCCATGTCGCCGAGCTGCTGCATCACGGCCCGCGTATGGTCGGCCTCGCCGACGCTGACGCCGCCGCTGGTGATGATCGCGTCGGCCTCGGCGGCGGCGCGTCGCAACGCCGATTCGAGCGCCGCAGGGTCGTCGCGCACCAGGCCGAGGTCGATCACTTCGCAACCCAGGCGCGTGAGAAGGCCGAAGACCGTGTAGCGGTTGCTGTCGTACACCGCACCCTCGCGTGGCGATTCCCCCAGGCTCAGGATCTCGTCGCCGGTCGAGAAATAGGCGACCCGCAGGCGCCGGAGCACTGGCACAGTCGGCAATCCGAGGCTGGCCATCATGCCCAACGCAGCCGGCGAGATGATTTCGCCGCGTTGGAGTGCGGGTTTGCCCTGCGTCAGGTCCTCGCCCGCCAGGCGCCGGTTGTCTCCGCGGCGCAGCGCCTTGGCCGGGAAGCTGACGACGTCGGATTCGACGGTGCAGAACTCCTGGGGAATGACGGTGTCCAGGCCGGCCGGCATCACCGCGCCTGTCATGATCTTCACCGCGTCGCCGGCGGCCAGGGCGCCGCGCCAGGCGGCACCGGCCAGCGCCGTGCCCACCACCCGCAGGCGCACTGGGGCATCGTCGCCGTGGCCATCGAGCACACTGCCGTCCAATGCAAAGCCATCCATGGCCGAGTTGTCGTGTGGCGGCACGCTGACAGGCGAAATGATGTCCTCCGACAGCACCCGGCCGAGCGCGTCGCGCAGCGCGATGTGTTCGCCCTGCGTGACGATGGCTGGCTCGGCGAGCCGTGCCAGAAAGGACTGCACGGCGTCGACGCCGAGCGCCTTGGGGTCGTAGCCCGCCAGGGCGGCGGCGATGTCTGCAATTCGGCTCATGGAGGGAAAACGGAAGTCACGGACGCTGGGATTCGAGCGCGTGCAGTTCGGCCAGCGTATTGGCGTTGAAGAACGCGTCGGGCGCGTCGCCAGGCCGGTCGAAGGGCACCACCACCGTGCGGTGCTGCGCGGTCCAGCGGTCGATCTTGCGGCCGCCGGCTTGCGTGAAGCGCACCAGGCTTTCGAGCAGCGCGGCGCCGAGGAGGCAGAACACCGGTTGTGGCCGCATCACGGGCGCGCCATCGGGCTCTTCCGAGGCTTCGGGGGCCGCCGCCATCGCGATGTCCGCGCCGTCGGCCATGAGAGCTTCGGAAAGCCGGCTCGCCAGGTCGAGCGGGAACAGCGGCGTGTCGCAGGGCACGGTGAGAAGGTACGGTGTCTCGCAGCGCTCCAGCCCGGTGAGGAACCCCGCGAGCGGCCCCGCATAGTCCGCCAATCCGTCGGGCCAGACCGGCACGCCGAAGGATTCATACGCCGAGAGATTGCGGTTGGCGTTGACCATCATCTCGCCGACCTGCATGCCGAGACGCATCACCGCATGCATCGCGAGCGGCGTGCCGTTGAAGTTCTGCAGGCCCTTGTCGACGCCGCCCATGCGCGAGCCGCGCCCGCCGGCCAGCACGAGGCCGGTGATGTCAGCGCTGGGAATGGTCAAGGTGGTCATTTGAGTGGTGACCCACACCAGGAGCCCCGCGGAACCGGCTCGGCCAGGGGGTGTCCGAGCCACACGAAGTGGGCGAGGCTGGGGGTGAGCTTGTTCATCCGCCGATGTAGCTCATTTCGACGCGGCGCGGCGCGCCCGCATCGCTGTCCGGCCCGCGCAGGGCACGCAACTCGGAGTAGCGATCGCTTCGACCCTGCCAGATGTCGGCGATGGCGGACGTGATCTGTGCGTCGTCAGCACCGCCGCGCAACATCGGCCGCAGGTCGTGGCCTGCGTTGGCAAAGAGGCAGAGAAAGAGCTTGCCCTCGGTGGACAGGCGCACCCGGCTGCAGTCGTGGCAGAAGGCCTGGGTCACGCTGCTGATCACGCCGATCTCGCCGCCGCCGTCCTGATAGGCCCAGCGCTGGGCGGTTTCGCCGGGCGCGCTGGCTTCGAGCGGCACGAGCGGGAATTCCCCGGCGATGCGCCGCACCACCTCCGCGGACGGAAGCACTTCATCCATCCGCCAGCCGTTGGTGGCGCCGACGTCCATGTATTCGATGAAACGCAACACCACGCCGGTGCCGCGGAAATGCCGCGCCATCGGCAGGATTTCCTGCTCGTTGGTGCCGCGCTTGACCACCATGTTGACCTTGATCGGCCCTAGGCCCGCGGAGTGCGCGGCCTCGATGCCTTCGAGCACCTCGGCGACCGGGAAGTCCACGTCGTTCATGGCGCGGAAGACGGTGTCGTCAAGCCCGTCGAGGCTCACCGTCACGCGTTGGAGGCCGGCGGCCTTCAATGCCTTGGCCTTGCGGGCCAGCAGCGAGCCGTTGGTGGTGAGCGTGAGGTCCAGCGGCTTGCCGTCCGTCGTGCGCAGAGCGGCCAACTGCTCGACCAGCACTTCGAGGTTCTTGCGCAGCAGCGGTTCGCCGCCGGTGAGCCGGATCTTGTGCGCGCCGTGTGTCGCGAAAATCCGCGCGAGCCGCGTGATTTCCTCGAAGCTCAGCAGCGCGCTGTGGGGCAGGTATTGATAGTCCTTGTCGAAGATTTCCTTCGGCATGCAATAGCTGCAGCGAAAGTTGCACCGGTCGGTGACGCTGATGCGCAAGTCGGTCAGCGGCCGGGCCAGGCGGTCGAGCAGCACTCCAGTGGCCGGGACCGGACGCCCGGCCGAGACCGCGACGCGACGGCCGCGGCCGATCTCGGAGAGGGGGACGACATGTTGGCTCATGGGTAGAGCAATTTAACGCATCGCCCGCCCCCTCGGCGCTCCGATGCCGTTTGACCCTGCCGGGAGCCGACCGCCCAGCTACACGCAACGAGCGCCGTCGAC
This sequence comes from Variovorax sp. 10L426, assembly GCF_056395305.1. NCBI lineage: Bacteria > Pseudomonadati > Pseudomonadota > Betaproteobacteria > Burkholderiales > Comamonadaceae > Variovorax > Variovorax sp. 10L426. The sequence goes on from NZ_JBFTJF010000005.1 coordinate 106,024, forward strand.
CTCGATGCAGACGCCGCTGATGAACGACGCCTCGTCGCTCGCGAGATAAAGCGCTGCGTTCGCAACGTCGAGTGCCGTCGAGAAGCGGCCCAGTGGAATGGTTGCGCGGAACTTGGCCTTGCGCTCCTCGGTGACGGGACCGCCGGCGAATTCGGCGGCGAGGCCGGTGTCGGGGTTGAAGACCGGGTTGATGCAATTCACGCGGATGTTGTCGGGTCCGAGTTCGGCAGCCAGTGACTTGCTGGTGGTGATCACCGCGCCCTTCGATCCGTTGTACCAGGTGAGTCCGGGGCGCGGGCGCACGCCAGCGGTCGAGGCGATGTTGATGAACGAACCGCCGCCGTTGGCGCGGAAGGCGGGCACGGCGTGGATGGTCGAGAGATAGATGCTCTTCACATTGACCGAAAAGCAGCGGTCGAACTCTTCTTCGCTCACTTCCAGCGCAGGGCGGTTGCGATGCGTCCAGCCGGCGTTGTTGACCATCACGTCGAGCTTGCCGTGGCGCTGAATCGCGGCATCGACCAGCGCCTTCACTTCGGCCGACTTGGTGACGTCGGCAGCGAAGAAGGAGGCGCGGCCGCCCGCGCGCAGGATGGCCTCGACCACCTGTTCGCCGAACGCTGCGTTGATGTCGTTGACGATGACCTGGGCACCCTCGGCCGCCAGCCGTTTCGCGATGCCTTCGCCGATGCCGCCGCCGGCGCCGGTCACGATGATGGATTTGTCCTTGACGCGCATGTTGTTATCTCCGATTGCTGTGGTTCTTGTGATTCTCGTGAGTTGGGGGTCAGTCGTGCTTGATGGCAACCGTCTTGAGGGTCGTGAATCCGTAGAGGGCTTCGAAGCCTTTTTCGCGACCGTAGCCTGACGACTTGACGCCGCCGAAAGGCAACTCGACGCCACCGCCGGCTCCATAGTTGTTGATGAACACCTGGCCGCTCTGCACGCGCTTCGCCATCCGGAATTGACGTGCGCCGTTCTCGGTCCAGATGCCGGCGACGAGGCCGAATCGCGTCGCGTTGGCGAGCGCCACGGCTTCGTCTTCGTCGCGGAACGACATCGCCGCCAGCACCGGGCCGAAGACTTCTTCCTGGGCGAGACGATGGTCCACCGGCACGTCGCGAAGCAGCGTGGGCGCTTGGTAGAAGCCGCTCTCGGGCGCTTCGTCGACCACCACGCCTTGACCCACCATCGGGATGCCCGCGATATGCGCGTCCGACAGGAAATCCCACACGCGCTGCTGCTGCGACTGGCGGATCAGCGGGCCCACGTCCAGGTCCATGGCCGCTGGGCCGACGCGCAGCGCATCGAATGCATGGCCGAGGCGTTCGAGCAGCGGCTCGTAGATTTCGCGCTCGATGAGCACGCGCGAACCTGCCGAGCAGGTCTGGCCCGCGTTCTGCACGATGGCGTTGATCACCACGGGAATGACGGCGCGCAGATCGGCGTCCGCGAAGATGATCTGCGGGCTCTTGCCGCCGAGTTCGAGTGTGACCGGGCAATGGCGCTCTGCCGCCACCTGCTGGATGATCGTGCCGACCTTGGGGCTGCCGGTGAAGCTGATGTGGTCGATGCCCGGGTGGCGTGCCAGCGAATCGCCGACCTCATGGCCATAGCCGGTCACGATGTTGAGCGCGCCGGGCGGAAAGCCGACTTCCGCCGCCAGCTGCGCCACGCGGATCAGCGACAGGCAGGCGTCTTCCGACGGCTTGACCACGCACACGTTGCCCGCAGCCAACGCACCGCCGACGCTGCGCCCGAAGATCTGCATCGGGTAGTTCCACGGAATGATGTGGCCGGTCACACCGTGCGGTTCGCGCCAGGTGAGGACGCTGTAGCCGTCCTGGTAGGGCACGGTCTCGCCATGGAGCTTGTCGCAGGCGCCGGCATAGAACTCGAAGTAGCGCACCAGCGCCAGCGCATCGGCGCGCGCCTGCTTGACCGGCTTGCCGCAATCGCGCTGCTCGATCAGCGCCAACTCGTCAACGTGCTCGGCGACCTTCTGCGAAAGCTTGTAGAGCAGCCTGCCGCGATCGGCCGCGCTGACCTTGTGCCAGGTCGACTCGAAGCAGTGGCGCGCGGCGCGCACCGCAGCATCGATGTCCGCTGCATTGCTGCGCTGCAGCTCGTCGAAGGTCTGGCCGTCGGAGGGGTCGATCACCGGCAGCGTGCGGCCGGACGATGAGGCAACGCTTTCGTTGCCGATGTAGTTGAGTTGCATGGGCGAAATCTTAGCGGCCTCCCGCCATGCGCGCGGGGGAGCGCGTTCAGCGCGACGCGGTGGCCCTCGGCAAGGCGCGCACGGCGTTGAGCATCCGCTCCACGTGCTTGTCGGGGTTCAGGTTCTGGTAGTAGTAGGCGACGTTGCCATTGGGCGCGATCACGTACGACAGCCGGTTGGCGAAGTCCGGCCGGGTCTGCATCAGCGCGTCGAAGCCCTGGATGATGGTCTTGGACTGGTCCGAGGCCACCGGGAAGCGGTTCTGGCAGGACTTGACCGAGAACTTGGTCAGCGTGTCGATGTCGTCGGCCGAGACGCCGATCACGGTGGCGCCCAGCGCCGCGAACTGGTCGATGGCTTCGGCGAAGGCGTGTGCCTCGATCGAGCAGTCGTTGGAGTCCGCCGCCGGGAAGAAATACACCACCACCGGCCCCTTGGCGAGCTCTTCGGCGAGCGAATAGCGGAAGGTCTTCCCGCCCAGGGCCGCCGTGGCGGTGAACCTGGGCGCCGGATCGCCGATGTCCAGTGCCGCGAAAGCGGGTGAGGCCAGAACTGCGACAACTGCAAGCAAAGCTGCACGCACGGAGATCGTGAGCGTCATGATGTAACCCCCGGGGAAGGCCTGACGAATTCTAGGGCTGGAGGCCTCGCGGCGGGCGGCTGAAACCGGCAAGAGATTGCCTGCGTATTCGCTACAACAGACGAGGGGAACAGACGATGACTTTCGCAATGACACGCTGGCTGCGTGCCGCTTGCCTGTGTGCCGGGATTGCCGCGTTGAGCGCCTGCGGTTCGTTGCCGCAGATGCATGAGCGGCCGGAAGAGCACGCGGCGCGGCCGGACCCGTCCACCCGCCTCGCAAGGATCGTGGCCGATTCGACGCCACCCGGCGAGCATTCGGGCTTCCGCCTGATGCCGCTGGGCGTCTATTCGCTCGACGCCCGCATCCAGCTCGCGCATCGGGCACAGCAGTCGCTCGTGGTGCAGTACTACCAGCTTGAAAACGACGGTACTGGTCGCTTGCTGATGCGCGCCCTGCGCGAGGCGGCCGCGCGCGGCGTGAAGGTGAGGGTACTGGTCGACGATCTCTACACCGCGAAGAGCCAGCAGCCGCTGCTCGAGCTCGCGCAGACGCCGAACGTGGAGGTGCGCCTGTTCAATCCGTTCTGCTGCGGTCGCGACGGCTTCGTGTCGCGCTTCGCCGCATCGCCGCAGGACATCCCGCGTCTCAACCACCGCATGCACAACAAGCTCTTCATCGCCGATGGCGTCATGGCGGTGGTGGGCGGACGCAACATCGCGGACGAATATTTCGTGCTCAGCCAGTCGCAGAACTTCATCGACATGGATGCCGTCGTCGTGGGCAAGGTGGTCGCAGAACTCGAATCGGTCTTCGACGCCTTCTGGAATGCGGAGCAGGTCTGGCCGATCGAGGACATCGTGCGCGGCGCGCGGGGGCGCAAGCCGACGGCGGAGGATTTCGACAACTGGATCGGCATGTCGGCACCGGCGCCGAAGCTCGACCTTCCGCCCGTGGACATCCTTGGCTACGGCCCGATTGCAGAGGAACTGGACGGCGGCCGCATGGGCCTCCTGTGGGGCGAGGCGCACGCCGTTGCCGATCCACCGAGCAAACCCACATACATGAACGCTGACGAGGCGCTGGCAACCAGCGTGACCATGAAAGTCTGGGGCCTGCTGATGCAAGCGAAGATCGAGGTGGACCTGACCTCGCCTTACCTGGTGCCGGGTGAGAAGGGCATGGCGGCCTTCGAGGATCTGTCGCGGCGCAAGGTCAAGCTCACGCTGCTGACCAATTCGCTCGCCGCCAACGACGAGCCGCTCGTGCACACGGGCTATGCGCGCTATCGCGAACGCCTGCTCACCAGCGGCGCCGATCTCTATGAGCTGAGTCCTGAACGCACCATGGCCAACGAGCGCTTCGGCATGTTCGGCAATTCGCTCGGCCGGCTGCACGCCAAGACGGCGGCCATCGACAAGCAGCGCATCTTCATCGGCTCCATGAATCTCGACCCGCGATCGGCGACCCAGAACACCGAAATGGGCGTGGTGGCCGACAGCCCGCAACTTGCGCGGGAAATGCTGCGGGTCATCAACGTCAGCAAGCTCCAGAATTCCTATCGCCTGCGGCTGGACAAGGAAACCGGCGCGCTGCAATGGCTCACCACCGACGGCGAAAAGGAAATCATCCTGACCTCGGAACCGGAAGCGGGCTTTTTTCAGCGTTTCTATAACTCGCTGATCGCGCCAATCGTTCCTGAAATGCTGTTGTAATCCTCAGGATGGTCACTACGGCATCCTTTCCTTGCAATTCGGCGCCGCCGCCCCACATGCTCCGCATGAACGCTACACATACCCCTGCGCACAAGACCGACCTGGCTGTGACGCACGTGCTGGCCCAACTCCTGGAGCGGCTCGAGCACAGTCCTGAGCCCGTCGGCGCCGAGCAATACCGTTCCGTCGTGATGCATCTGGTCGATGAATTCCGCGATGTGGAACCGGGTGCTCAACTCGGTCAATTGCTTGACGCCTATCCCGCCGCCGCCGAGGTGTACGAAAACCTGAACTACCAGTACGCCGGCCTGTGCCGTACTGCGCTCGACGTGTCCCTGTCCGCCGAAATGGCCGCCAAGAGCGCCATCGAGCGCGCGATGAAGCGTGGCCCGGAAACCGCCCATGAGTAAGACTGAAGTCAAGACCACCGTCCTGGAAGACGGCCTGCGCTACAAGGCCAAGGCCTCCGGCTCGCCATTTCGCGCTTCGGCGTCGTTCAGCGGCGCAACGATGTCGTGTTTCATGTGCGGAAAGCACCGCGTGCGTTCCCAGATGCGAACGCGGCAATTGCTCGGCAAATCGCAGACGGTTTGCGCGCCTTCGTGCAAGGCGCTCGACGAACTAGTGGCAAACGGGGGCGGTTGAGCCCCCTTTTTTTGCCCTCTGGCAGCCTGCTCGGGCCGCCCGATTAGTACTTCGTACCGCCTACCAAATCGGAAGAATTCGAACTACAGTTGGAAACAATTGATGCGAATAATTGCATCAATGCCAAAGTTCTAACTAACGGTCGATTCAAATGATCCCGATGAATTCGATGACTCTCCAAGCCCCGGGCCTGCGTCGATTCAATGCGAAAGGACGGGCCCTGTGAGCCGCCAACGCCACGTCATCATGCAAGTCGTCAAGCGCTCCGGCGGTGCGACGCATCACGTCGAGTTCTGCATCGACGACAACTTCGCGGAGCGCCTGCGGCAACTGCGGTCGCTGGTGCCACCGTTGAATTCGCTGAACAAGCAGCGCGACCTCGTCATCGACAAGGTCCGCGTGCGCATGCCGACCGCCGTATGGCGATGCGGCGTCGACATCGACAGCTCGGTCGACGGTTCGTGCATCGTGATTGCTGCCGAAGGCTTTTTCAATTGCGGCGCCAAGGACCGCAAGACGAAGGAAAAGCTGGTCACCTACACCTTCCCGATCGCGCGGCTGATCGAACTCCACCTGGAGCGGCCTGCCGGCGAGACCTTCTACATCCGCGACGGCATCTTCACCAACGACGAGCCCGCGGATTCGGCGGCCGGCCGCTGGGTGGCATCGCTGCACGAACTCGAGGAAATGCGCGTTCCCGAGGCGCCGTCCGACTTCGACACCCTCCAGGGCGTGCCGTTGCGGGCCGAGCAGGGCGCGTTGCCAACGCGCTCGGTCAGCCTGAACTGACCGAGGCCGCTGCGCGCCGGGGCCAGGCCACGGCGCGCTATTGGCTACTGCACCTTCACTTCGACGCGCCGCGCTTCCGCCGCCGGGCCATCGCCCTGGGCTTGCGTGGGCTTCGCAAGTTCGACCTTGTCATCGGGCACGCCAGCCATCCTGAGCGCGGCGCCCACCGCCATCGCGCGTTGCTTGGCGAGTTCGGCGTTCTTCTCCGCATCGCCGGTGGCGTCGTGGAAGCCGCTCACCACCACATGGCCGCCGGCCTGCACGTTCTTGACGATGTCGGACAGGGCCTCGTTCGCGCCTGCTGGCACTTCGGCGCTGCTGGTGGCGAAGTAGAACTTGACCACGCCGCCTTCTGACTTGATCGACGCACCCGCGTCCGCAGCGGGCGCGGCGGCAGGGGCGGACGGCGCGGCGGGCGCGGTGATCGGAGCAGGTGTCTCGGCCGGCTTGGTCATGGCGCTCGCATCGCCGCCATGGAACTTCACCACCAGCGGCACGATGAGCAGCGCCACGATGTTGATGATCTTGATCAGCGGATTCACCGCCGGCCCGGCCGTGTCCTTGTAGGGGTCGCCCACGGTGTCGCCGGTGACGGCGGCCTTGTGCGCCTCCGAGCCCTTGCCGCCGTGGTGGCCGTCCTCGATGTACTTCTTGGCGTTGTCCCAGGCGCCTCCGCCCGTGCACATGGAGATCGCGACGAACAGGCCGGTGACGATGGTGCCCATCAGCAGACCGCCCAGCGCCTTCGGGCCGAGCACCAGGCCGACCAGGATCGGCACGACCACCGGCAGCAGCGACGGGATCATCATTTCCTTGATCGCCGCACCGGTCAGCATGCTCACCGCACGGCCGTACTCGGGCTTGGCGGTGCCTTCCATGATGCCCTTGATCTCGCGGAACTGGCGGCGGACTTCCTCCACCACCGAGCCGGCCGCGCGGCCGACGGCCTCCATCGCCATGGCGCCGAACAGGTAGGGGATCATGCCGCCGATGAACAGGCCGACGATCACCATCGGGTCGCTCAGGTTGAAGTCGATCGCAAGGCCGTAGCCTTCGAGCTTGTGCGTGTAGTCTGCAAAGAGCACCAGGGCCGCGAGCCCCGCGGAGCCGATCGCGTAGCCCTTGGTCACGGCCTTGGTGGTGTTGCCGACCGCATCGAGCGGGTCGGTGATGTCACGCACGCTGGCCGGCATTTCCGACATCTCGGCGATACCGCCGGCGTTGTCGGTGATGGGGCCGTAGGCATCGAGCGCGACCACGATGCCGGCCATGCTCAGCATCGCCGTCGCCGCCACGGCGATGCCGTAGAGACCCGCCATCGTGTAGGCAGCAAGGATTGCGATGCAGACGCAGATCACCGGCCAGGCCGTGGACCGCATCGACACGCCGAGGCCCGCGATGATGTTGGTGCCGTGGCCCGTCGTCGAAGCCTGCGCGATGTGGCGCACGGGCGAATACTGCGTGCCGGTGTAGAACTCCGTGATCCACACCAGCGCGGCAGTCAGCGCCAGCCCGACGAAGCAGGCGCCGAACAGCTTGAGCTGACTTCCGGTGGCCGCAATCGCGTTGTCGGGGATCAACCAGCTCGTCACGAACCAGAACGCGATCAGCGACAGGATGCCCGCGACCGCGAGACCCTTGTAGAGCGCCGGCATCACATTGACCATGCCCGGCGAGGCCTTCACGAAGAAGCAGCCGATGATCGACGCGATGATCGACACGCCGCCGAGGGCCAGCGGATACATCACCGCATTGACCGGCGCGGCCGTCACCATCAGCGCACCGAGCACCATGGTCGCGATCAGCGTCACGGCGTAGGTCTCGAAGAGGTCGGCTGCCATGCCGGCGCAGTCGCCGACGTTGTCGCCCACGTTGTCCGCGATCACGGCCGGGTTGCGCGGATCGTCCTCGGGGATGCCGGCTTCGACCTTGCCCACCAGGTCGGCGCCGACGTCGGCCCCCTTGGTGAAGATGCCGCCGCCGAGCCGCGCGAAGATCGAGATCAGCGAGGAGCCGAAGGCGAAGCCGATCAGTGGGTTGAGCAGGCTCGCAAGGCTCTTGTCCGGCGTCAGGGCGCCGTTACCCGCAAGAAACCAGTAGAAGGCCGAGACACCCAGCAAGCCCAGTCCCACGACCAGCATGCCGGTGATCGCGCCGCCGCGAAACGCCACGTCGAGCGCCGGGCCGATGCCCTTGGTGGCGGCCTGCGCGGTGCGCACGTTGGCGCGCACGGAGACGTTCATGCCGATGAAGCCGCAGGCGCCCGAGAGCACCGCGCCGATGATGAAGCCCACTGCCGTGGTCACGTCCAGGAAAACGGCGATCAGGATCGCAAGCACCACGCCGACAATGGCGATGGTGCGGTACTGCTTCGCGAGGTAGGCCGCCGCGCCGGTCTGGATCGCGGCTGCGATCTCCTGCATTCGTGCGTTGCCCGGGTCTTTCGAAAGAATCCAGCTGCGCGCCCAGAATCCATAGGCCACGGCCACGAGGCCGCAGACGATGGCGAGGACGAGAGGGGTGTTGCCAGTCATGCCTTTGCTTCTCCAGTAGTTCGTCGTAACTTGTGGAGACGAAAGCTCGACCTGTGCGCAACGCGTACGGGTCAGTGCTTCCGCCGCGTTGCTTCCTCGAAGCCCCGGTGCCGCGAAGGCAGGGGCCGATTGGCCAACGGGATCAATTTACAGGCAAATGCCGCTTTCTGTGCGACTGCGCCGTGACATGGAAAGTAAACTTCGGGTTTTTCCGCATCCTGCGAACAACACTTTCAACTACTCCAAAGACACGCACCATGTCCCTCGGCCAAGTTTCCCCCGGTAAAGACGCCCCCGAAGCCTTCAACGTCGTCATCGAGATCCCGATGAACGCCGATCCGATCAAGTACGAAGTCGACAAGGAGTCGGGCGCGATCTTCGTCGACCGCTTCATGACGACCGCGATGCACTACCCGACAAACTACGGCTACGTGCCGCAGACCTTGTCGGGCGACGGCGACCCGGTCGACGTGCTGGTCATCACGCCCTACGCGCTGGTGCCCGGCGTGGTGGTGCCGTGCAGGCCCATCGGCATCCTGATGATGGAAGACGAGGCCGGCGTCGACGGCAAGGTGCTCGCCGTGCCGACCGACAAGGTGCTGCCCATCTACAGCCACTGGAAGAAGGTCGAGGACGTGAACCCGATGCGCCTGAAGGCCATCACGCACTTCTTCGAGCACTACAAGGACCTCGAAGCCGGCAAGTGGGTCAAGGTGCTGGGCTGGGAAGGCATCGACGCCGCCAAGAAGGAAATCATGGACGGCATCGCGAACTACAAGAAGTAAGTTTCGCGGTCGGTCATTTTTGAGGCGCCTCGCGGCATGTGTCGCGAGGCGCTTTTTCATGTCTGCGCTGGCAATTGGCAAGGAGGATTGACGGCACGCACAGTTCGCGCAGATTGCAGTTGGAGCAGGCGACCTTGATGCAGGTCAAGCTTCAAGCATCGCTGGGAGTCGACTTGAACGGGAGGGCGTTGGGCGAGCGGATGTTCGACGCGGCACTTGCGGCACTGAAACCGATTCAGCGTATGCCGGCGATGGGCTCGCCGCGACTGGGGCAGTCGTGCGAGATCGCCGGTTTGCGGTCGTGGCGCGTCGCGGGGTTCCCCATGCAGTGGCTTTACTTCGAAACCGAGGACCATCTGGATGTGGTTCGCTTGCTTGGGGACCGGCAAGACATTGCAGCCATTCCGAGTGCCGGCGATTGAAATTGGACGGACCTCACCGCGTTGATGATCAACGGCTGCAAAGGGGAAGGTCAGCACTCCGAATTCAACTCGGGCAGGTGGTACAGCCGATCGCAAATCTTCTCCAATTCAGAGCTCAGGCGATCAATGCACTTCTCGCGCAGGCGCCGATAACCTTGAAGGCGTCGGGGCCCAGCAGCTCAGGAAGGTCACTTGGACGACTTCCCGGTGCGCGCGGAGTTGCCTTGGGACGGCACGGCCACAGGCAAGTTGATGGTGCGCGGTCACTGGATCGTTGAGCGCTACCTCGGCGCGGACAGTTCTCCATTGGTTGATGGGTGGTTCCCAACCGGGGACGTGGCAACCATCGACCGAGACGGTTTCATGCGCATCACTGAACGCGCGAAGGACGTGATCAAAAGTGGCGGCGGATGGATCAGCTCCATCGAATTGGAGAACATCGCGACGGAGCATCCCGCCGTCGCCTTGGCCGCCTGCATCGACAAACCGCGCTCCAGTCCAGTCGTCCGCCGCCAGGTTCACATGGTCCCCTTGGGCATCACTTCTTCCGCGAATCAGCCGCCCCGATGCAATGCCGCGTGCTCCACGATCGCCTCGATGATCTGCGGCCACATCGAGATCGGCAACGCATGACCCATGCGCGGAATGCGCAGCAGCCTGGAGCCTGGAATGGCCGCGGCGACATCGATGCCGCATTCGACCGGCACCAGCGGATCGGCGTCGCCGTGGATCACCAGCGTGGGCACCCGCACCTCGCGCAGCGCGGGCTTGCGGTTGCCCGAAGCGAAGATGGCAGCCAGCTGGCGCGCCACGCCGGGCGGATTCATGCCGCGCGCGAAGACGGCGCGGGCTCGCTCGGCGTCGCGGGCCTCGTCTTCCGGAAAGCCCGGGCCGCGCAGCACGCTCCAGGTCCTGGCGTAGTGCGGCAGGTAGGCTTCCAGCGTGTTGGGCGATGGCGTGAACAGCACGCCCATCGCTTCGGACGTGGGCGGCGGCAGGGCGGGGTCGCCGGTGCTTGACATGATGCTCGTGAACGAGAGCATCCGCTGCGGATGGTGCAGGGCCAGTTCCTGCCCGATGGCGCCGCCCATCGAGGCGCCGACGATGTGGGCGCGCGCGATTTTGAGCGCGTCGAGAAGGCCGGCCGTATCGTTCGCCATGTCGCGCAGCGTGTAGGGCACTGTCAGCGGCTTGCCCGCCAGGGCAAGCGCCATCAGCGCCATGACGTCCGGCACGCCCAGGTGCGCGAGGTGGCTGGAGCGGCCGATGTCGCGGTTGTCGAAACGGATCACGCGAAAGCCGCCGGCGTCCGCAAGCGCGGCACAGAACGCGTCGTCCCACGCGATCATCTGGGCGGCAAGACCCATGATCAGCAGCAATGGCGGGGCGGCGGAATCGCCGAAGCTGTCCCAGCACAGTTCGACGCCGTTGGCATGGGCGAATTGTTCCGGGCCATCAGGGGTAGGGGTCACGGGGAGGCCTCCTTGTTCGCCGCCACGATACGCCAGCTCGAGGCGGCTGGAGACGTATCCGAGGCCCATCGGCTTGGGGGATTTCCCTTGGATGGCGATCAGGCGATCAGGCGAACACGTCGGACACATAGCGGCCCGTCTCGCGCTCGATCTTGTCGATCCACGCCTCGGCTTGCTCGGCCGTCGCGCCGACCGCCTCCATGTAGATGCGCGTGAACGTCTCGCGCACCGCCGGCGCCATGTGGCGGCCGTCGCCGCAGACGTAGACGTGCGCACCCTTGCGAAACAGTTCGGCCACGTCGGCGCGGTCCTTCCAGACGCGATGCTGCACGAAAGTCACGTCGCCTTCGGGTGCCTTGTAGAACGCGGGACGAACGCTGACCACGCCGTCGGCTTCCCACGCGGCCAGCTCGTCGCGGTACAGGAAATCGACGTCGGGATGGTCGCAGCCAAAGAACAGCAGCGACGGCCCGACGCTGCGCCCGTTGCGCGCCTGCACGGCGCGCTCCTGGAGAAAGCCGCGAAACGGCGCGAGTCCGGTACCTGCGCAGACCATCACCATCGGCATCTCGGGTGAGGCGGGCGGATGGAAGTGGTCGTTCGACGAGCGCACGGCGATCGCGACGCGCGTGCCCGGCGTGCAGCTCGCCAGATGCGTCGACGCCATGCCTTGGTAGCGCCCCTGGCCCGACAGTGCCGGGGCATCGACGACGGCGACGGTGATCGTGCAGCGCTGCGCATTCCACAGTGGGGAAGACGAGATTGAATACTGGCGCGCTCGCGCCGCCGGCAGCATCTCGAGAAAGGCGGCCAGGCCCAACTCGCACGCGGCGTAGCGGTCGAGCAGATCGAGGACGCTGACGCGCTTGCCGAGCACGTCGCGTTGGTAGGCGTCTTCCTCGGTCAGCGCGCTCAGCTCGGCCTTCTCGGGCGCACAGCGCGTGGCCGCCGCCAGCGTCGCCACCTGGCCGCGCGTGGCCGGCTGCCCCAGCTCGACATAGTGGAACAGCACTTCGCTCGCATTGACGGGGTAGTCCACCGGCAGTGAGGTGAGGCTGCTCTCGGGCTTGCGGATCACGATCTGGCTGTCGGAGGCGAGGTTGAAGCGTTTCAGCGCCCGCATCACGTTCCCGATCGGGTTGTGCGGCAATACCGCCAGGTAGTCTCCCGCGCGGTAGCTCATCCCCTCGGGCAACGCGATGTCGATGTGGCGCTTGGAGCGGCCGAGCGGCGATGCCATGTCGACCAGTTCGCGGTTCTCGATCACCTCGCCGTGCTGCAGGTCGCCCAGGCGCAGGATCGCCGTGCGGCCGGCCTTGATGTGCTCGACCTGCAACTGGGTGCCTGTCGGCGCGGCCTGCACCTGTTTGCCCAGCGCGCTCCCGAAGTCGGACCACAGCCCGCCATACCATTCGTCGAAGGCGCCGAAGAAGTCGCCACCGGCGTCGGCCTCGCCCCGCGGCCTGATGCGCACGGCGCCGGCGGCTTCGAGCGCTGCATCGAAGCGCTTGGGCACCGCCTGGTAGGTGCGTGCCCATTGGCGATTGCCGCAGCCGAACACCGCGAAGCGCACGCCGTTCAACGCGCCCGGCGCGAGCGTGTCGAGCCAGGCAGCGAACTGGCGCGCATTGTCCGGCGGCTGGCCTTCGTACGAGGCAGCGATGATCGCGACGGCGCCCTCGGTCGGCAGCTTGCCGATGTGGTCATCGAGTGGCGCCACCTGAGGCGCATAGCCCTGCGACGCTGCGTCGCTGGCGATGCGCTCCGCAAACGCTTCGGCCGAGCCGGTGTTCGAGCCGAACAGCACCAGGAGCGGCGTGGCCTGCTCTCCGGGGGCGCGCGGGGCCGCCGCTGCCTGCACCGGACTGGCGGCCGTCTGCAACCCGACCGCGCTGCGCGGCTTGAACGACGCGCTGCCGCGGCGCTTGACGCGGATGCGGAAGCCGTGCGGCTTCAAGGTGAGCGTCTCGGCCACCGAGAGCTGGTAGGACGGGTCGTCCTCGATCAGGTCGAAGCGCTGAAGGATCATCGCGATCAGCAGCACCGCCTCCTGCATCGCGAACGGCCGGCCGATGCAGGCGCGCTGGCCGTTGCCGAACGGCTTCCACGCGTTCGGCGGCAGCTTCTCCATCGCCTCGGGCGCGAAGCGCTCGGGACGGAAAGCTTCGACATCGTCGCCCCAGACCTGGGTGTCGCGGTGCAGCATGGGCGTCAGCACCATCAGCGTGTCGCGCCGACCGATCGCGTAGCGCCCGCCGATCACGGTGTCTTCGCGCGCGCGCAACTGGAACGCCGGCGCGGTCGGCCAGATGCGCAGGCTCTCCATCAGCACCTGCTCGATGTAGCGCAGCCGGCCCATGTGCTCCAGCCGCGGCATCTCCTCGCCCAGTGCGGCATCGACCTCGGCGCGAGCCTTCAGCAGCACTTGCGGGTTCTTGATCAGGAAGTAGGTCGCGAACGACAGCATTCCGCTGGTCGTCTCGTGCCCGGCGATGAGGAAGGTGATGAGCTGGTAGCGGATGTTCTCGTCGGACAGGCCTTCACCGGTGACGGGGTCGCGCCCCTGGAGCATCAGCCCGAGCAGGTCCTTCTTCTGCGCCGCCTCGGGGTCGCGCTTGCGCTCGGCGATCAGCGCGTCGGCCACCTCGCGCATCAGCTCGAGGTCGTCTTCGTAGCCGCGGCGCTTGCGCAGCAGCAGCTTGCTGGCGAGCTCCGGGCGTCGCGTGCGCGCGCCGGCCTCGGCCAACGCATCGACCATCGCGCCGATGAAGGGGTGCATCTCGCGCTGGTAGAAGCTGTTGAAGCGGTAGTCGAACGCGCACAGCGCGATCGTGTCGAGGGTCATCCGTGTCATGTCCTCGGTGACCTCGATCACGCTCTCGGAGCCGAAGCGCTCCCAGCGCGTCAGCATCTGATCGGCGATGTCGAGCATGCGATCGAACATGCCGCGAATGCCGATCGGACCGAACGCCGGCATCAGCAGGCGGTGCGCCGTGGCCCAGTTGGGTTCGTCGGTCTTGGCGGTGAACAGGCCGTCGCCGGCGAAGTCGCGGATGTTCTTCAGCGCACCGGCGACCCGCTTGTCGAAGCGAGCCTCGTCGCACAACTCGTTCACCAGTTCCTGCGAGCTGACGATGATGATCGGGCTGCCAAAGACCTCGAGTTGGAAGATCGGGCCATGGATGCGCGCCAGGCGCATGAAGCCCTGGATCGGCGCGTCGCCGTCGATCGAGCGCAGGTTGCCGATGAAGGGATCGCCCTTGGGCTGCGGGATGGGTGCGGTACGAGGCATGTTGCTTCCTTGCCGTGTGATCAGGCGCGATGCCGAGGTCGACGAGCCGCCAGTTGGTGTGCGCAGTGTGCCCTTGTACAGGACGTTGCGCTACATCAGTTCCTTGGGCGTCTGTCGGAAGTGGCCGCCGGGCAGCGGCAGCGTCTCGTTGCCCCAGCGCTCTTCGTCATGCGGCGAAGTCCAGCATACCGCCGCCGCGGGGATGTGTTACCTGTGCTCGCGACAGCACGCGAGGCGCGGTCTAGGATGAGGTTTGGATTGAAAGCAAGCGCGCTCACGCTGCTGTTGTCGATGCCCGAGCGAGGAATCAGGACGGAGGATTGACCAGGCGTCGGAGCGAATCTGGATCGAGGATTCGCAGGTTGCGTTGTTGGACATCGACGATGCCGTCATCCATGAACTTCGAGAGCGTGCGGCTCACGGTTTCGAGCTTGAGGCCGAGGTAGCTGCCGATTTCCTCGCGCGTCATGCGCAGCACCAGTTCGAAGCCCGAGAAGCCGCGCGCATGAAGCCGCTGCGCGAGGTTCAACAGGAAGGCGGCGAGCCGCTCCTCGGCTCGCATGCTGCCGAGCAACAGCATCACGCCATGCTCGCGCACGATCTCGCGGCTCATGATCTGGTGCACGTGCCGCTGCAGCGCAGTGACTTCGCGCGAGAGTTCCTCGATGCGGTCGAAGGGCATCACGCAGACTTCTGCATCTTCGAGTGCGACCGCATCGCACGTGTGCTGGTTGTTGACGATGCCGTCGAGCCCGATGATCTCCCCCGCCATCTGGAAGCCGGTGACCTGGTCGCGCCCGTCCTCGCTCGTCACGCGGGTCTTGAAGACGCCCGTGCGAATCGCATAGAGCGAGGTGAATGGCTCGCCGTTGCGAAAGAGGGTCTCGCGCCGGCGGACCTTTCGCCGGGTCGCGACGATGTCGTCGATGCGTTGCAGGTCGCCCGGCTGCAGGCCGATGGGCATGCACAGCTCACGCAGGTTGCAGTTGGAGCAGGCGACCTTGATGTTTTCCGTTTTCATTGATTTGCGTCGAGTTCCGGGTGATTTTGCGCCGGGGTGCGGAGCGCGGGCTTGATGCAGGTCAAGGTTCGCGGAACGTCCGGACGGCATAGTGGTTCTCTGCCCGCCTTATAGCCTGCAATGAATTCATCCTCAGTCCTCCTGACCGCCGCCGCGTCCACCGTGCTGCCGTCGCCCGCCGTGCTGCGCCGCCTCGACATTGCCGGCCCGCGCTATACCTCCTACCCGACGGCAGACCGATTCGTCGAAGCCTTCACAGCCGACGACTACGCGCAGGCCCTGCGCCAGCGCAAGGCGGCCGGTGCGCATGGGCGTCCTCTTTCGCTCTACGTGCACATCCCGTTCTGCGAATCGCTGTGCTACTACTGCGCCTGCAACAAGATCGTCACTCGCCACAAGAGCCGTGGGGGCGAATATCTCGACTACCTCGCGCGCGAAGTGGCCCTCCATGTCGCGGAACTTGGCCGCGGCGCGCTCGTCAGCCAACTGCATCTCGGCGGCGGGACGCCGACTTTCCTGGACGACGACGGCCTCGAGAGGCTGCTCGCGATCCTTGGCGACGCATTCGTGCTGGGCCCGGAACGCGAGCAATCCATCGAGATCGATCCGCGGACCGTCGACAGCCGGCGCCTCGAACGGCTGGCCGGCATGGGGTTCAATCGCCTGAGCTTCGGCGTCCAGGACTTCGAGCCGGATGTCCAGAAGGCCATTCATCGCATCCAGCCAGCCGCTCGGGTGTTCGACCTGATGGCGAGTGCGCGCGCGCTGGGTTTCAAGTCGATCAACATCGATCTCATCTACGGATTGCCCAGGCAGAACAGGGCATCGTTCGACCGAACGCTGGCGCAGGTGTGCAAGCTTCGGCCCGATCGCATCGCGCTCTATGCCTATGCCCACCTGCCGGAGCGCTTCAAGCCGCAGCGGCGCATCGCCGCCGAAGAACTGCCCGATGCGAAGGCCAAGGTCGAGATGCTGTCGCGCTCGATCGCCGCGCTGACCGCGGCCGGCTACGTCTACATCGGCATGGATCACTTCGCATTGCCCGAAGATTCACTGGCGATCGCCAAGCGGCAAGGGCGGCTGCACCGCAACTTCCAGGGCTACAGCACGCAACCCGATTGCGACCTCGTCGCGCTCGGCGTCTCGGCCATCGGCCGCGTGGGCGCGACCTACAGCCAGAACGCCAAGACGCTGGCGGAGTACTACGACCACCTCGATCAGGGATGCATCCCGGTCGTTCGTGGATTGGCGCTGACGCGCGACGACGTCATGCGGCGAACCGTGATCATGGCCCTGATGTGCCAGGGGCACGTGGACTTCGAATCCATCGGGCTGGCGAACCTGATCGACTTCAAGCGTCATTTCGCGCTCGAGATCGCGGCACTCGGGCCTCTGGCCGCGCACGGACTGGTGTGCGTGAGCGACCACGACATCCAGGTGACGGCGGCAGGCTGGTTCTTCGTGCGGGCCATCGCGATGGTGTTCGACCGCTATTTGCAGGCGGATCGCAACCGGACGCGCTTTTCGCGGATCGTCTGAACATGCAGGCGGCGCTCGATGTCAGCCATCAGATCGACATCTGGTGTCGCTGAGAGGCCACCTCCCGGCCTCTTCGTTCATTCCATCGCCAGCGCACCCGACGGCAGACGCACGCGGGTCGTTGCCTGCGCAGGTTCGGGCTTCGATTCCGATTCCGGCGCGCGCACCAGCAGTACCGGCACGGGTGCGAAGCGCAGGATGTGTTCGGCGCTGCTGCCCAATACCAGTCGGCCCACGCCGCGGCGGCCATGCGTGCCGAGCACGATCAACTCCGCGGGCCACCTGGAGGCTTCGGCCGTGACCTGCTCGTGAACCGATCCGGCGAAGCTGTCGCACAGCACGGTCTCGGCGTCGACGCCCGCTGTCTCCGCGACTGCCTTCGCGTCGTCGAGCACCCGCTGGCCGGCCTCGCGCAGCACGTTCAGCCAGTCGCCGGAATAGCCGGAATAGGCGTCCATGGCGAGCGCGAACGAGAGTTCGTCGATCACGTGGATCAGCCGCAGGTGGCCCGTTGTGAGTCGGGCGAGACGGATGGCTTCGTCCAGTCCGCGCTGCGATGTCGGACTTCCATCGACCGGAACAAGAATTCGCTGATACATGACACGATCCTTTCGTTGGTGGGGTGCGATGCGTTCAGTATCGGGCTGCGGCGCCTTGGAGCCTTGATCTGGCGCAAGCCTTGCCACACTCACAGGTGCGCAAGGCGCCATTGCGGGCAAACTCGATTCATGGCGAAATGCCATCGACACCGAAAGGAGAAAGAAAGATGAATGCCGTGAACCTGAAGAGAACCTGCGCTGCGGCGCTCTTGGTGGCGCTGGCCGGCACCGCGTCGGCCGCCGCATGCGACGTGGAGATCGAAGGCAACGACGCCATGCAGTTCAACAAGAGCAGCATCGACGTGCCGCAAAGCTGCAAGCAGTTCACGGTCAAGCTCAAGCATGTGGGCAAGCTGCCGAAGGCGGTGATGGGGCACAACTGGGTGCTGACCACCTCGGCCGATGCCCAGGCGGTGGCTGCAGACGGTATCGGCGCCGGCTTGGACAAAAACTACCTCAAGGCGGGTGATGCCCGCGTGATCGCTCACACGGCAGTCGTCGGCGGTGGCGCTTCGGACTCCGTCACCTTCGACACCAGCAAGCTCAAGGCCGATCAGAGCTATGCCTTTTTCTGTTCGTTTCCCGGTCATTCCGCGCTCATGAAGGGCACGGTGAAGCTGACCAAGTGAGCTTGCGGCGCAAACCGATGCGGCCTTGATCTGCAGCAAGGTCGCGAAGCGTGAGGAATGAGAAGCTTGCGGCATCCAACGGAGAGCCGCATGACGCACATCACCACGCGAATCATTCGTGACGAGCACTCGGCCCTCTCGGCCATGCTTCGATCCATCCTCTTGCTCCTGGCGGAGCATCGGCGGCAGCGCTCGCTGCCTGATTTCGGCGCCCTGCGCGCGATGCTCTTCTATGTCGACGAGTTTCCGGAGAAGCGGCATCACCGCAAGGAATCGGAATTGCTGTTCCCCAAGCTGCGCGCGCGAACGCCGATTTCGCGCGAACTGCTCGATCGGCTGGACGACGATCACGCGCGGGGAGAGCGGAAGATCCGCGAAGTGGAGCACGCGCTCCTCGCCTTCGAGATGCTTGGGGAACCGCGCCGACGCGCCTTCGAAGAGGCGGTCGAGCGCTATGTCGACTTCTATCTGGGCCACATGGCGCTGGAGGAGCGTGAAATCCTTCCCCTCGCCGAGAAGGTGCTGACCAATGAAGACTGGGCGGACCTCGACGAGGCGTTCAGCGCCAATCGCGATCCATTGACGGGCTGCGAACCCGAGCCTGATTACGCCGCGCTTTTCACGCGCATCGTCAACGCCGTGCCGGCACCGATTGGGCTGGGTGCGCAGCGCTGAACCTCATTCGTGCTGGCGGAAGGGGCTGCGCTCTTCGAGGTGGTCCATGTAGTTCTCGATGCCCGCGCCTTCGCGTTCCAGGAAGCGCTCGACCGCATCGGCAAAGGATGGGTGCGCCAGCCAGTGGGCGCTGGTCGTCTTGACTGGCATCAGGGCGCGCGCCATCTTGTGCTCGCCTTGCGCGCCGCCTTCGAAGCGCAGGACGCCGTGCTCGATGCACCACTGGAGCGGCTGGTAGTAACACGCCTCGAAATGCAGGCAGTCCACGCGCTCGAGCGCGCCCCAGTAGCGGCCGTAGGCAATCAGCGGATGCTCCGACGCGCTGTGTCCGGACAGACCCGCCGACAACGCGATGAGGCTCGCCGCGATCGGTTTGCCGCCCCGTTCGGCGATGAAGAGCAGCCAGGCTTCAGGCATGGTCGCCGCCATGCGATGAAAGAAGTCGCGATTCAGATAGGGCGGGTTTCCGTGCTCGCGGTAGGTGCGCGCGTAGCAACGATAAAAGAAATCCCAATCCGCACTGCAGATGTCGGCGCCGCGCGACCAGCGAAAGCTCACGCCCGCATCGTGGACCTTGCGGCGTTCCTGGCGGATCTTCTTGCGCTTGTCGTGGGACAGGCTGGCGAGGAAAGCATCGAAGTCGCTCCAATGCGCGTTGGTCCAGTGGAACTGGACCGTATGCCGCAGCATGAGCCCGGCGTCTGCGCATGCCGCCATGTCTTCATCGGCGCCGAAGAGCAGATGCAGCGACGAGACCTTAGTCTGCTCGCACCAGGCAACCAGGGCGCGCACCAGGAGCGCGCGGCTCATGTCGTCGCGCGCCAGAAGACGGGTCCCGGGCACGGGGGTGAACGGCACCGCGATGACGGCCTTGGGGTAGTAGGCCAACCCGTGCTGCTGGTAGGCGTTGGCCCAGGCCCAATCGAAGACGTACTCCCCATAGGAGTGGTCCTTGACATAGAGCGGGCATGCGGCCATCAGCCGAGCGCCTTGCCACAGCGTCACGAAGTGCGGTGCCCAGCCCGTGTTCGCCGACGCGCTGCCGCTGGCGTCCAGAGAATTCAGGTAGGCGTGGCGCATGAAGGGGGAGGGTGCCGCCTGCATCGCGAGCAGGCCGTCCCAGGCGGCGGCGCCGATCTCGGAAGCCGAGCGATGGATGCGAATGGTGGGGTCGGTCAAGGGAGTCTCGTCAACGCCAGCGGGTCCCGAGCGACTCGGCCACATAGATACCCCCCAACACGAGGGCCAGCGCGACCGCGTGGTAGACCGACAGGGGTTCGCCCAGGATCAGGACGGCCAGCAACGGCCCGAAGATCGGAACCAGGTTGAGAAAGACACCGGCCCTCGCCGGCCCGATCAGCCCCACGGCGTGGATGAAGGTGATCTGCGAGATGAAGGACGGCAGCAGGCCGACGAAGATCACCAGCACGAGGCCCTTGCCGGTCGGCATGAAGAACTGGCCCATCGCGATCTCCGCCGCCACCAGCGGGAGCGAGACCACGCAGGCCACCGCTGCCGTGGCGGCAAAGAAGACGATGGCCGGCACCGCCGGGCGCTTGCGCAGCCCGAGGGCATAGCCGGTATACAGCAGGCAGGCGATCAAGATCCAGACGTCGCCGATGTTGAACGCCAGGCTCGCCAGCAACGCCAGTTCGCCGCGCGACGCAACGACGGCGATGCCCGCGAGGGTCATCACGACGCCCACGACCTGCAGGCGCGTGATGCGGGTCCCGAAGAAGAAAAAGCTGCCGACCAGCACCAGCACCGGAATGGTGCCCTGGATGATCGCGATGTTGATCGCCGTCGTGTGATGGGCGGCCGCATAGAAGAGCGCATTGAAGCCGGTGAAACCGAGCGCGCCCATCAACGCAATGGAGCGCCAGGACGGCAGCAGCGTGCGCCAGTGGGCAGCGATCTCCTTCCGCGCAGTGAGACCGAGCGCCAGGCAGCAGATGATCCAGCGCGAGAAGGTCAGCATCATCGGCGAGACCTCGCCCACCGCGAGCCGCGCGGCCACGGCATTGGCGCCCCAGATCAGCGTGGTGAAGACCAGGAGCAGGTAGGCCTGGCCCTGGGGGCTCGGAACGACGGAATCGAAGAAGGCGGTAAGGGAAGAGCCGGTGCGCATCGATTGACGAGGGTAACAGCCCCTGCGATCGCGCGTGGCCCAAGGGTTGCAAGGCATGGTGCCGACACGTGGATGACATAATCGTTCAGCCCTTTGCTAGCTCTGATATGACTCTGAAACTCGCCATCGCGCAGCTCAATTTCGTGGTGGGCGACCTCACCGGCAACGCGCGAAAGATCGTCGACGCGGCGCGGTCCGCCTACCAGCAAGGTGCGCGCCTGCTGCTCACGCCCGAACTGTCGATCTGCGGCTATGCGGCGGAAGACATGTTCCTGCGGCCGGCCTTCGTGGCGGCCTGCGACGATGCCGTACAGGCCGTGGCCACCGAACTGGCGGACCTCGACGGCATGGTGGTCGTAGTCGGCCATCCCACCGGCGGCAGCCTGCGCAGCAAGTCGGTTGCCGTGCAATTGCGTCACAACGCAGCCAGCGTTGTCAGCGAAGGGCGGGTCCTCGAGACCTACGCCAAGCGCGAATTGCCCAACTACCAGGTGTTCGACGAGCGCCGGTACTTCACGCCCGGCGAGGGCGTCTGCGTGTTCGAGGCGGGCGGCGTGTCCGTCGGCCTCCTGATCTGCGAGGACGCCTGGTTCGACGCCCCCGCGCGATTGGCCAAGGAGGCCGGTGCAGAAGTGCTGGCGGTGATCAACGCCTCGCCGTTCCATGTCGGCAAGGAAGGCGAGCGCGTGGCGCGCATGGCGGAGCGCGCACGGGCGGTGAATCTGCCGCTCGTCTACGCGCACCTCGTGGGCGGCCAGGACGAGGTGGTCTTCGACGGGGCGTCGTTCGCGTTGCAAGCCGAGGGCTCGCGGGCGTTGCAGGCGGAAAGCTTCAAGGAACAACTGGTCTTCGCGCAGATGGAGCGCACGGCCGCGGGCGTCCGCTTCGTGCAGGACGACACCGCCGCCGCGGCCCCGCGCGAACCGGAAGCCCAGCTCTGGGATGCCCTCGTGGTGGGCGTGCGCGACTACATCGGAAAGAACGGTTTCCCAGGCGCGATCCTCGGGCTCTCCGGCGGCATCGATTCGGCACTCGTGCTGGCGATCGCGGTCGATGCGCTCGGCAAGGACAAGGTGCGCGCGGTGATGATGCCGTCGCCTTACACGGCCGACATCAGCTGGATCGACGCGCGCGAAATGGCCCGGCGACTGGGCGTGCGCTACGACGAAATCTCCATCAAGCACACCTTCGAGTCGTACCTGAGCGTGCTGGCCGACGAGTTCAAGGGCCTGCGCGAGGACACGACCGAGGAAAACCTCCAGGCGCGCATCCGCGGCACCTTGCTGATGGCGCTGTCCAACAAGTTCGGCTCGATCGTGCTGACGACCGGCAACAAGAGCGAGATGGCGACCGGCTACTGCACGCTGTACGGCGACATGGCGGGCGGCTTCGCGGTCATCAAGGATCTGCTCAAGACGACGGTGTTCGCGCTGGCACGCTGGCGGAACGCGCACGATCCCTACGGCACGGGGCGGGCGCCGATCCCCGAGCGCATCATCACGCGCCCGCCCAGCGCCGAGTTGCGGCCGGACCAGACCGACCAGGACAGCCTGCCGCCCTACGACATCCTCGACGGCATCCTGGCGCGCTACATGGAAGACGACGAAGGCATCGACGAGATCATCGCGGCGGGCTACGACCGCGCCGTGGTCGAGCGGGTTGCCCGCCTGATCAAGATCAACGAGTACAAAAGGCGCCAGGCACCCGTGGGAATCCGGGTCACCCATCGGAGCTTTGGCAAGGATTGGCGCTACCCTATCACCAGCAAATTCAACGAAACCGCCGGAAGAAAGTCCCTATGAAGCAAATCAC
Source organism: Variovorax sp. 10L426 (assembly GCF_056395305.1). Classification (NCBI taxonomy): domain Bacteria; kingdom Pseudomonadati; phylum Pseudomonadota; class Betaproteobacteria; order Burkholderiales; family Comamonadaceae; genus Variovorax; species Variovorax sp. 10L426. The sequence goes on from NZ_JBFTJF010000005.1 coordinate 128,882, forward strand.
CGCCATCCTCAAACCGTTCAAGCTCGATGACGTGCGCGAGGCCTTGGCCGAAGTGGGCGTCACCGGGCTCACCGTGACCGAAGTGAAGGGTTTCGGTCGGCAAAAAGGGCACACGGAGCTCTACCGCGGCGCCGAATACGTGGTCGACTTTCTGCCGAAGATGAAGGTCGAGGTGGTGGTCAACGAGGCCGACGTCGAGCGCTGCGTGGATGCGATCGTCAGCGCCGCGCGCACCGGCAAGATCGGCGACGGCAAGATCTTCGTGACGAACGTAGAGCGGGTGGTGCGCATCCGCACGGGCGAAGAGGACGAAGCGGCTGTATAAGCTCGCCCCCAGGTTGGCTCACTTCGTGTAGCCGCCCACCCCCTGCCGGGGGCAACACTAGCGGCCCGGCGGAGCCGGTTCCGCGGTGTTTCGCGAATCGCGCTGGAGGCGGGATGGGGTTAGAGGACTTGGGCCAGCTTGTCGCCGCGGGGGTGGCGGCGGCACTCTTCGATGAGGGCTTCCAGCAGGGCGGGGGCGTCGTCGCCGGATCGGATCAGGTCCATTTGCCATTCGCCCATGAAGCCTTCGCGCACGCTGTGGGCCAGGAAGGCGAGCAGGGCGTCGTAGTAGCCCGCGACGTTGAGGATGCCGACCGGTTTGTCGTGGTAGCCGAGTTGGCGCCAGGTCCAGATCTCGAACAGTTCCTCGAAGGTGCCGATGCCGCCCGGGAGGGCCAGGAAGGCGTCGGCGCGCTCGCCCATCATCGCCTTGCGCTCGTGCATGGTGTCGACAACGTGCAGTTCGTCGCTCTGGCGGTTCGCGAGTTCCTTGTCAACCAACGCCTTCGGAATCACGCCGACCACGCGGCCGCCTGCGGCGCGGGTGGCGTTGGCGATGGTGCCCATCAGGCCGGTTCGACCGCCGCCGTAGACCAGTTGGCCACCCCGTTCGCCAATCCAGCGACCGACCGCCTGGGCCGTGGCCGTGAATTCAGGTCGCTCACCCGCTCGGGAGCCGCAATAAACGCAAATCGAAAATCTGGGAGTCATCCCCGTATCATGCCGCGCCCACGTGACGCTTCGGGCTCCGGGATGTAAGCCTTACCCTGCCAAGCGCTGCCACAGGGCCGCGATCCAGACGCCGGCGCACAGGAGGATGGAAAGCAAGACCGCGGCGCTGCCCAGGTCCTTGGCGGTCTTTGAAAAGGAATGCCACTCGGGGCCGACGCGGTCGATGGCGGCCTCGATGCCGGTGTTGAGCAATTCGACGATCAGCACCAGCGCCAGCACCGCGAGAAGCAGTGCGACCTCGACCCAGCTCCGGCCCACCCAGAATGCCGTTGGCACCATCACGATGGCGCAATAGATTTCCTGGCGGAATGCCGATTCTTGCCAGCCTGCGCGGAGTCCGTCCAGCGAAATCAGCGTTGCGTGCCAGATGCGGATCCATCCCCGCCGCGATTTCTGTGGGTTGACCGGATCGGCGCTGCTCATCGGCGGCTGAGGGGTTTGGAGGCGATCAGCCGGGTGCCGGCCCACGCGTCGTGCCAGAACTGCCGCTCGGGTTGAAAACGCGCGAGCAGCGCCCACACGACGACCCAGCCGAAAATCAGCACCGCCGATTCGCCGCCACCGAGCTTGAAGGGCGAAATGGCTGCCAGCGGCGGCAGAAACCAGACCCAGCTCAAAAGATACCGCAGCAGCGCGCGGCCCTGGGTCAGCGGACGGCCAGACCGGTCGACGATCCGGATGCCCCAGGTTTTCATCGCCAGGGTCTGCCCCTTCGACCAGAACCAGACGAAATAGACGCCGAAGACCACAAACAGGAAGGCCTGGAGCAGATGTCGGCGCGAGTCCATGCCGTCGCGCATCTGGCCGAGGGTGCTGAAAAGCCAACCTGCGACGAACACCACGGCGAAAAGGAGCATGCCCTCATAGAGCCAGCATGCCATGCGGCGCCAGAGGCCAGGGGCTGCCAGCGGGGAGGAAGTTTGGGCGGACACCTGTTCGGTGGCCGGGCGATCGGGACCGGGGCTACCGGAAGAAGTAGAAACCATCGACACCGATTCAGGGCGAGGAAGCGGGTTGGTCGGACACGCGCACCGGTGCTTCAGGCGCGGACGGCGCCGGCACTTGGGCCTCGGCACTCACCGGAGGAAAGGATGACGCAGGCGCAGGCGCGGGCGCAGGCGTCGCGACCGGCGCCGTTGCCGCCGTTGCCGGGGGCGGTGCCAGCAGGATCCGGGGCGTGTGCTGGTTGCCCGCGTTCAGGGCCGGGACGGGCGCAAGTTTCTGGAGCGGCACAGGGCGGATTGTCGAGGCCGCGCCGGGCGGCTTTGCCGTCGTGGCGCGTGCCGCCAGCTTGCTCTTTTCTTCGTCGCTCAAGGCCTGGTAGGCCTCCCACTTCGCCTTGCGCTCGTCGGCGGGAACTTGCTTGACGTCGGCGAAATTGAGGCGTGCCTGCTCGCGCTGCTGATTGCTCAGCCTCGCCCATTCGGTCATGCGGCTATGAAGCACTTCCTGGTCCGCGGCAGGCAACTTGGCGTAGTCGCGCGAAATCGCGAGCCATTTGCGCTTGTGAGGCTCGGTCATCTCATCCCAGTACGACGCGAGAGGTTCCAGGGCCTTTTGCTGGCGGGTCGTCAGCTCGCGCCATAGGGGCTTTGCGACGGTTGGCTTGGCCGCAGCCGTCGCTGCGGTAGTCGCCGGCGTCGTCGTCTTGCCTGGCTGAGCCTTGGCCGAGGTCGCAGCTACGCCACAGGCGCCGAGCACGAGGCCCGCGCTCAGCCAAGCGGCCGCCCACGGGTGCGGTCGCGCGAGGCCTAGCGCTTTGGCGCGAGAAAGGTGGCGTAGCGGCATTCGGTGCAGGACGATCAGTTTTCGGGCGTGGTGTCCGACGTCTTCAGGAACTGGGCAAATCCGGGATCTGTATAGGCTGCCGGCGGGAGGTCGTCAGTCAGCAGGGCGGAGTCGATCGCGGCCAATTCGTTGGTGCGACTGTCTTCCTGCATCACGCTGATCGCCACGAGACCCGCGACCAGGGCCACCAGGGGAACGACGGATCCGATGCGGGTCCACCAGCGGGCGCCCAGGCCCAATGACGCAGTGCCGCCGCGCGAAACGACCAAGGGCGACGTGTGAATCTGCGCAACGACTTTCCGGCGGGCAACCGCCTGCACCCGCGCGGCGCGCAACCGCTCGCTGACTTCGTGCGTCAGTTCTGCATTGCCGGCGGAGAGCCGCTCGGCCACCCGGCGGCCAAACTGCTCCTCCAGCGCGGCGGAAGAGGCGGAAAGCGTTGTGTTCATAGCGAAATTCCCTTGGCTTTGAGCGCCTTGCTCAAGGCGTGAACGGCCCGCGAGCAGTGAGTCTTGACGCTGCCTTCGGAGCAACCCATTGCAGCAGCCGTCTCTGCGACGTCCATTTCCTCCCAGTAACGCATCAGAAAGGCCTCGCGTTGACGACCTGGCAGCGCGGCGATTTGTTCCTCGATCTCGCGGAAAACCTGGGCGCGTCGCGTCGTGTCTTCGGCGCTCTCGGTTTCCTGCCCGTCCGTCGAAAGCTGGAAGTGCTCGAGCAGGTCGAAATCACCGTCGTCGTCCAGACTCTCGAAGTCGCTGAGGTTGGAGAACAGCGCCTTGCGGGTCTTCTGCCGCCGGAACCAGTCGAGCGTGCAGTTGGAGAGGATGCGCTGGAAAAGCAGCGGCAGTTCGTTGGCGGGCTTGTCGCCGTAGTGCTCGGCCAGCTTCATCATGCTGTCCTGGACGATGTCCAACGCCGCTTCTTCGTCCCGAACGTGATAGACGGACCTCTTGAAAGCGCGTCGCTCGACGCTCTTCAGGAAGTCGGAAAGTTCTTTTTCAGTGGCCAAGCGAGTCCGGCGCCGGGGACGCGCCGCGTGGGAAGGTGTCTCTGGGACGCCGAGTGTTCTTGTCGCCGCGGATTATGCCTCCGCGGTCATGTCGGCCGGGAGAAGGTCAGCAGGACGTCTTCCGGTGTCATAATCCCCGCTGCAAGTCAAAAGGCAAACGGGTCACGGTCCGGCGGTATGACAAATCCGCCCATGGTTGTGGCCTCAAGTCCTGACGCGGCTTCAAAAGAGCTGGCGAAGGGGCACCCAAGGTTTTTCGTTCCCGAAAATCGCAAAAGGTTGATCATGGAAATCTCGAAGGCGGAACTCACTTCCGCAGCAGCCGTCACCGGCAGTCAAACGCAAGAACTCATGGGCGCCGAAGTGCTGGTCAAGGCACTGCAGGCCGAAGGCGTCCAGTACGTCTGGGGCTACCCCGGCGGCGCGGTTCTCTACATTTACGACGCTTTTTACAAGCAGGACACCATCCAGCACGTGCTGGTGCGGCACGAGCAGGCCGCCGTGCATGCTGCCGACGGCTATGCGCGCGCCACCGGCGAGGTCGGCGTGGCACTGGTGACGTCGGGTCCCGGGCTGACCAACGCCGTCACCGGCATTGCGACCGCCTACATGGACAGCATCCCGATGGTGATCATCTCGGGCCAAGTCCCGACGGCGGCGATCGGGCTCGATGCCTTCCAGGAATGCGACACCGTCGGCATCACCCGACCCATCGTCAAGCACAACTTCCTCGTCAAGGATCCCAAGGATCTGGCCCTGACGATGAAGAAGGCCTTCCACATCGCACGCACCGGCCGCCCGGGCCCCGTGGTCGTGGACGTGCCGAAGGATGTTTCGTTCAAGAAGGTGACGTACAGCGGCTATCCCGAGAAAGTCGAGATGCGCTCGTACAACCCGGTGCGAAAAGGCCACGGCGGACAGATCCGCAAGGCCCTGCAACTCCTGCTGACCGCCAAGCGCCCGTACATCTACACCGGCGGCGGCGTGCTCCTCGGCAACGCCACGAACGAGTTGCGCACCCTGGTCGACATGCTCGGCTACCCGGTGACCAACACCCTGATGGGTCTCGGCGCCTACCCGGCCAGCGACCGCAAGTTCCTCGGCATGCTGGGCATGCACGGCACCATCGAAGCCAACAACGCCATGCAGAACTGCGACGTGCTGCTGGCGGTGGGCGCGCGTTTCGATGACCGCGTGATCGGGAATCCCAAGCACTTCGCGCAAAACGAACGCAAGATCATCCACATCGACATCGATCCGTCGAGCATCTCGAAGCGCGTGAAGGTCGACATCCCGATCGTCGGCGACGTGAAGGACGTGCTGACCGAACTGATCTCGATGATTCGCGAGAACTCCACCCGCACCGATCCGGCGGCGCTCGCAAGCTGGTGGGAGACCATCGAGAGCTGGCGCAGCAAGGACTGCCTCAAGTACGACCGCGGCAACAAGGACGTGATCAAGCCGCAGTACGTTGTCGAAACCCTCTGGAACATGACCAAGGACTCCGACACGTACATCACGTCGGACGTCGGTCAGCACCAGATGTGGGCCGCCCAGTACTACCGATTCGACGAGCCTCGTCGCTGGATCAATTCCGGCGGCCTGGGCACGATGGGCGTCGGTATTCCCTATGCGATGGGCATCAAGCTCGCCAAGCCCGAATCGGAAGTTTTCTGCATCACAGGCGAAGGCTCTGTGCAGATGTGCATCCAGGAGCTTTCGACGTGCCTGCAATACAACACGCCGATCAAGATCTGCTCGCTCAACAATCGCTATCTCGGCATGGTGCGGCAGTGGCAGGAGATCGAGTATTCGGGCCGCTACAGCCACAGCTACATGGACGCGCTGCCCAACTTCGTGAAGCTCGCCGAGGCCTACGGCCACGTCGGCCTGCTGATCGAGCGCCCGCAGGACGTGGAGCCGGCATTGCGCGAAGCACGCAAGCTCAAGGACCGCACGGTGTTCATGGATTTCCGTACCGATCCGACCGAAAACGTGTTCCCGATGGTCAAGGCCGGCATGGGCATCACCGAAATGCTGCTCGGCTCCGAAGACCTCTGATACGCCAGTCACAAGTCCCCGTGTCCGAAGGACCGGGTTATCGTCCAATTCATTGACAAATCTATTGCCCGCCAAGCCCGCGCATTACCGTGCGCGGGGGAGGGCGGCGAAAAGAGGAGTCCTCTCGCCATGAAACACATCATTGCCGTGCTGCTCGAAAACGAGCCCGGTGCACTCTCCCGCGTGGTCGCCCTGTTCTCGGCCCGCGGCTACAACATCGAATCCCTGACCGTCGCGCCGACCGAGGACCCGAGCCTCTCGCGCATGACCATCGTCACGGCGGGCTCCGATGACGTGATCGAACAGATCACCAAGCATCTCAACCGCCTGATCGAGGTCGTCAAGGTCGTCGACCTGACCGAAGGCGCCTACACCGAGCGCGAACTCATGATGGTGAAGGTGCGTGCGGTCGGCAAGGAGCGTGAGGAGATGATGCGGATGACCGAAATCTTCCGCGGGCGCATCATCGACGTGACCGACAAGAGCTACACCATCGAGCTCACCGGCGACCACGGCAAGAACGACGCGTTTCTCGAAGCCATCGATCGCGGCGCGATCCTCGAGACCGTCCGTACCGGCGCCAGCGGCATTGGCCGCGGCGAGCGCATCCTGCGCGTCTGATCCACTGTTCCACATCCACCGAATCTACGAAGGAGAAATCTCATGAAGGTCTACTACGACAAGGACGCTGATCTCAGCCTGATCAAGGGCAAGACGGTTGCAATCATCGGTTACGGCAGCCAAGGTCACGCGCACGCGCAGAACCTGAACGACAGCGGCGTGAAGGTCGTCGTCGGCTTGCGCAAGGGCGGCGCATCGTGGCCCAAGGTCGAGAAGGCCGGCCTCAAGGTGGCCGAGGTGGCCGATGCGGTGAAGTCGGCCGACGTGGTCATGATCCTGCTGCCCGACGAGCAGATCGCCAGCGTCTACAAGAACGACGTCGCGCCGCACATCAAGGAAGGCGCATCGCTCGTCTTCGCGCACGGCTTCAACGTGCACTACGGCTTCGTGCAGCCGCGTGCCGACCTCGACGTGTGGATGGTCGCTCCCAAGGCGCCCGGCCACACCGTGCGCAACACTTACACCCAAGGTGGCGGCGTGCCGCACCTGATCGCTGTGCATGCCGACAAGAGTGGCAAGGCGCGTGATCTCGCGCTGTCTTACGCCACGGCCAACGGCGGCGGCAAGGCCGGCATCATCGAGACCAACTTCCGCGAAGAAACCGAAACCGACCTGTTCGGCGAACAGGCCGTGCTGTGCGGCGGTACCGTCGAGCTGATCAAGGCCGGCTTCGAGACGCTGGTGGAAGCGGGCTACGCGCCCGAAATGGCGTACTTCGAATGCCTGCACGAACTGAAGCTGATCGTTGATCTGATCTATGAAGGCGGCATCGCCAACATGAACTACTCGATCTCGAACAACGCCGAGTACGGCGAGTACGTGACGGGCCCGCGCATCGTGACCGAAGAAACCAAGAAGGTCATGAAGCAGGTCCTGAAGGACATCCAGACCGGCGAATATGCCAAGAGCTTCGTGCTGGAAAACGCGGGCGGCGCGCCCACGCTGATCAGCCGCCGTCGCCTCAATGCCGAGCACCAGATCGAGGTGGTTGGCGAGAAGCTGCGCGCGATGATGCCCTGGATCAAGAAGAACAAGCTGGTCGACCAGACCCGCAACTGATCGAGCCTCTCTCCGACCCTCTGAGGGCCACCGATCGGTGGCCCTTTTCTTTCAGGGCGCCGCGGCGCCTGAACTACACTGCCACCGATGCGATCGTCCCCCTCATCTGCCATGAATCCGATAGCCCATTGCACCCTGAAGACGTGCGTTGGAGGCCGGTTGCATGCATGACGACACGGTCCCCGACGATGCCGCGCCGCGCAAGCGTCGAAAGGGCATCTATATCCTCCCGAACTTGTTCACTCTGGCAGCGCTGTTCGGAGGCTTCTATTCGATCGTGATGGCGATGAACGCGCGCTTCGACCTGGCGGCGCTCGGCGTATTCGCGGCGATGATTCTCGACAGCCTGGACGGCCGGGTAGCGCGCATGACCAACACGCAGAGCGCGTTCGGCGAGCAGATGGATTCGTTGTCCGACATGGTGTCGTTCGGCGCTGCGCCGGCGTTGATCGCCTACGAATGGTCGCTCAAGGGCCTGGGGCGCTGGGGCTGGATTGCCGCCTTCGTCTACTGTGCTTGCGCTGCGCTGCGTCTCGCACGCTTCAACGTCAATACCGGCGTCGTCGACAAGCGTTGGTTCCAGGGCCTGCCATCTCCGGCGGCGGCGGCACTGGTGGCAGGCTTCATCTGGCTCATGACTGAATGGGGCAAGCGCGGCGGCGAGGTGCTGTACCTGTCGTGGCAGCAGATCACATGGATCACTTTCGGCTTCACGTTGTATGCGGGACTCTCGATGGTGACCAACGCGCCGTTCTACAGTTTCAAGGATGTACAGGTGAAGCGGAGCGTGCCGTTCGCGGTGATCGTGCTGATCGCCCTCGGCATCGCCATCATCAACATTCATCCGCCGACGGTGCTGTTCAGCCTGTTCGTTGCCTACGGCCTCAGCGGCTATGTCGTGTACGGATGGCGCAAGGCCAAGGGGCAGCCGGTGAGCGTGATCAGCATTTCGACCGACGAACCCGACGAGCGCGGGCTGCACAATTAGCTCGCCCCCAGGTTGCCCGCACTTCGTGTCGGGCGCCCACCCCCTACCGGGGGCAACACCAGCGGCCCGGCGAAGCCGGTTCCGCGGTGTTTCACCAACGGGCCGGGCTTCGCCGGCCGGTAAATACCGGCGTTCTGCTTTGTCTTCGGCTGCGCGTAACGCGCCTGTTCGTGGGCAGCCGTGGAACCGGCTCCGCCGGGCCACGGGCTGCGCCCCCGGTAGGGGGTGGGCGGCTACACGCAGTGAGCCAACCTGGGGGCGTGCTATATTCCAGCCTCCCATGAACAAGATTTCGCTGGCCCTACTACTGATCCCCCACGGGCGGAGAAGGTAGCGCGCGCGCAAATCCCTCACCACGGCCCGTTCGCACCAGCAACGGGCCGTTTGTTTTGGGGTTGCTGGTTGATCCAACCACAGCGAGAAATATCAGATGTTGAAGCAACCCAACCTCAAGTACCGTGCCTTCGCGCCGGTCGGCCTCAAGGACCGCACCTGGCCTGACGCCGTGCTGACCCAGGCTCCGATCTGGCTGTCGACCGACCTGCGTGATGGCAACCAGGCGCTGGTGGAACCGATGGACATCGCCCGCAAGATGCGGATGTTCGAGATGCTGGTTGCGATCGGCTTCAAGGAAATCGAAGTAGGGTTTCCTTCCGCGTCGCAGGTCGAGTTCGACTTCGTGCGCAAGCTCATCGAGGAAGACCGCATTCCCGATGACGTGACGATCCAGGTGCTCACGCAGGCACGCGACCATCTGATCGAGCGCACGTTCGAGGCCCTGCAGGGCGCTCCGCGCGCGATCGTTCACCTGTACAACGCCGTGGCCCCGATCATGCGTCGCGTGGTCCTCGGCATGGACGAGGATCAGATCGTCGAACTCGCTACTTCGCATGCGCGCATGTTCAACGTGCTTGCGGCCAGGCAGCCGAACACCCAATGGACCTTCCAGTACTCGCCGGAAATGTTCTCGGGTACGGACCTCGCGTTTTCGAAGCGCGTGGTCGATGCGGTGACCGCGGTCTGGGCCCCGACGCCGACGAACAAGTGCATCGTCAATCTGCCGTCGACGGTCGAGCATTCGACGCCCAACATCTTTGCGGACATGATCGAGTGGATGCACCGCAATCTCTCACGCCGCGATGCGATCGTGCTGTCCGTGCATCCCCACAACGACCGGGGCACAGGCACTGCAGCCGGCGAGTTTGCATTGATGGCCGGCGCGGACCGGATCGAGGGCTGTCTTTTCGGCAACGGTGAACGAACCGGCAATCTCGATCTCGTGAATGTGGCGCTCAACCTGTACACCCAAGGCGTGCCGCCCGAACTCGACTTCTCGAACATCGACGAAATCCGCGCGACCGTGGAGCATTGCAACCAATTGCCGGTGCATCCTCGCCATCCGTATGTGGGCGATCTGGTCTACACGTCGTTCTCCGGTTCACACCAGGATGCCATCAAGAAGGCCTTCGGCGCCCGCAAGGACGGGGACATCTGGGACATGCCCTATCTGCCGATCGATCCGAAGGATGTCGGTCGGAGCTATGAGGCCGTGATTCGCGTCAACAGCCAGTCGGGCAAGGGCGGCATCTCCTACCTGCTCGAAAGCGAGTACGGCCTGGAGTTGCCGCGTCGCCTGCAGATGGAGTTCAGCCAGACCGTGCAGCGCGTGATGGACGTCGCCGGCAAGGAACTCACCGCGGCCGACCTCTGGGCTTTGTTCGAGCGCGAATACCGCATCCGGGACGAGGTCGGTCCTCAGCATCGCGTGCTCGAAGAACAGGGGGAGGGCGCGGACGCGTCGGTCTTGCTGCGCGCCGACTTGCCGTGGGACGGCGAAATCCGCCGAATCGAGGGTCGCGGCAATGGACCCATCGACGCCTTCATCCATGCGATTGCGGGTGCCACCGGGCACGCGATCCGCGTGATCGACTATCACCAGCACGCGATCGGCGCCGGCGCCGATGCGCAAGCGGTGGCCTACCTCGAACTGCGCGTCGACGAGGCGATCACGCTGTTCGGCGTCGGGATGGATGCGAACATCATCTCGGCTTCGCTCAAGGCGATCGTTTCCGGCCTGACAAGGGCGCGGATGCAGACCGCAGTCAGCGCACAATCGGTGCCTGAATCCGTCTGACGAGCCGGAGAGGAGAGGCGCCGCGGCGCGCCCTCCCGTCTCGCGCCGAACAAAGGAGATCCACGATGGCTGACAAACTGATCATTTTCGACACGACATTGCGCGACGGCGAGCAGTCGCCCGGCGCATCCATGACCAAGGACGAAAAGCTGCGCATCGCACGCCAGCTCGAGCGCCTTCGGGTTGATGTCATCGAGGCCGGGTTTCCCGCGAGTTCCAATGGGGACTTCGACGCCGTGGTGGCCATTGCGAACGCGATCAAGGACGCCACCGTTTGCGGCCTTTCGCGCGCCAACGACCGCGATATTTCGCGTGCCGCCGAAGCGCTCAAGGGTGCCGCCAACGGCCGGATCCACACCTTCATTGCCACGTCGCCGCTCCACATGGAGAAGAAGCTGCGAATGACGCCGGACGAGGTCTTCGAGCAGGCCAAGCTTTCGGTGCGCTTTGCGCGCAACCTGATCGCCGATGTCGAGTTCAGTCCGGAAGACGGCTACCGCAGCGACCCCGACTTTCTGTGCAGGGTGCTGGAAGCGGTGATCAACGAAGGCGCGACCACGATCAACGTGCCGGACACCGTCGGCTATGCCATCCCGGAGCTCTACGGCAACTTCCTCAAGACGCTCCGCGAGCGGATCCCGAACAGCGACAAGGCCGTCTGGTCTGTGCATTGCCACAACGACCTGGGCATGGCGGTTGCCAACTCGCTGGCGGGGGTGAAGATCGGCGGCGCCCGCCAGGTCGAATGCACCATCAACGGGTTGGGTGAACGCGCCGGCAACTGCTCACTCGAGGAAATCGTGATGGCAGTGAAGACCCGCAAGGACTACTTCGGTCTTGAACTGGGCATCGACACTCGCCACATCGTCGCGGCAAGCCGCATGGTGAGCCAGACTACGGGCTTCGTGGTGCAGCCCAACAAGGCGGTCGTGGGCGCCAACGCCTTCGCTCACGCGTCGGGTATCCATCAGGACGGGGTGCTCAAGGCGCGCGATACCTACGAAATCATGCGAGCCGAGGACGTGGGCTGGGCCGCCAACAAGATCGTTCTCGGCAAGCTGAGCGGCCGTAACGCTTTCAAACAGCGATTGCAGGAACTGGGCGTGTCGATGGAGAGCGAAGCGGACATCAACGCCGCTTTCGCCCGGTTCAAGGAGCTTGCCGATCGAAAGAGTGAAATATTTGACGAAGATATCCTCGCTTTGGTCAGCGATGAAGAACTCTCGCACGTTAGGGAGCAGTTTGGCTTCGTATCCTTGTCGCAACATAGTGAAACAGGTGAGCGTCCGCAGGCGCGCGTCGTGTTCACGGTGAACGGCAAGGAGGTCACCGGAGAGTCCGACGGCAACGGTCCGGTGGACGCTTCGCTGAAGGCGATCGAGGCCCATGTGAAAAGCGGTGCCGAGATGGTGCTCTATTCGGTCAATGCGATCAGCGGATCGACCGAGAGCCAGGGAGAGGTGACAGTGCGGCTGCAGAATGCGGGCCGGGTCGTCAACGGCGTCGGAGCGGATCCCGATATCGTGGTCGCATCGGCCAAGGCTTATTTGAGTGCGCTCAACAAGTTACAGAGCCAAGCTGAGAGAGTGGCGGCACAAGGTTAGGTTTCGCGGGGATCCTTGTATTCGATTGAAGAAGAGGATGCAAGTAACTGATATTGCGTGTCTTTTTTGATTTCGATACACTGCGGTTTTTATTTGTTAGCCGCTGGAGATATATATGACTGAAGCCCGTTCTTATCGAGTTTCCAGCCAGCGGTTCCTTCCCGCGTTTCGCCTACTCGCCGTCGCGCTTTGCGCCACGGCGTTTTTGTTGCCCGCCGCGAACGCGACCAAGAAAGAGCCCGCCGCCAAGAAAACGGTGAGCGCCGACAGCAAGCACAAGACTGCATCGACGACCAAGCGCACTGCAGCTTCCAAGCGCAACGCGAGTGCTGACAAGAGCGAGAGGGTCGTCAGTGGCGGACGCAACGTGGTTGCCTCCATCCGCAAGAAAAATGGGCGGACTGAAGTGGCCGTGCAACGCCGTTCGGTGGTGCGGGTCGCCGAACCCGCCCGCCAATCCTTCGGTCAACTGGCTGGTTTGCACAGCACCGAGGATGCGCTCGACCTGAAATCCAGCGTGGCGCTCGTGATCGACCAGGACACGCACGAAGTCCTGCTGAGCAAGAACGACCATGCGGTTCTGCCGATCGCTTCCTTGACCAAGCTCATGACCGGCCTGCTCATCAGCGAAGCCCAGCTTCCGCCGGATGAACTGATCACGATCACGCAAGACGACGTCGACACCGAGAAGAGAAGCAGTTCGCGCCTGACTGTCGGATCCACCCTGCCACGCGGTGAACTTCTGCATCTGGCGTTGATGTCGAGCGAAAACCGGGCGGCGCATGCACTCGGTCGTACCTATCCCGGCGGCATGGCGACCTTCGTCAGCGTCATGAATGCCAAGGCAAAGATGCTCGGCATGAAGGACACCAGCTACGTCGAACCGACCGGCCTGTCGAGCCGCAACCAGTCCAGCGCCCAGGATCTCGCGCTGCTCGTGAACGCGGCCTACGCGGATCCGACGGTGCGCCAGCTCTCGACTTCGCCGGAGTACCAGGTGGAAGTCGGCAATCGCGTGCTGCAGTTCAACACCACGAACCGACTGGTCAAGAATCCTGATTGGGATATCGGGGTTCAGAAGACGGGCTACATCTCGGAAGCAGGCCAGTGCCTCGTGATGCAGGCGAAGATCGCGGGTCGCAAGCTCATCATGGTGTTCCTCGATTCAGCCGGCAAATTCAGCCGCATCGCCGACGCTGAACGCGTGAGGCGTTGGGTCGAGGCGAATCACACGGTGAGCAAGGCGGCGCAGCAGCGTGTCGCGGCGAACATTGCTGGTTGATTCAAAGTTCAAAGGGCCCGTTCAGGGCCCTTTTGCCTAGGTGGCGCTTGCCGCATTGGCCTTGAAGCCCAGAGCGCTCGATATCTCGTTGGCGGTCGCCTGCAGCTTGGGCAGCCACCCGTCGTCCAGCCGGTCCGCCGGCGCGGAGATTGAGAGACCTGCCACCAGTTTTCCCTGGTCATCGTAAATGCCGGCGGCCATGCAGCGCACGCCGAGTTCAAGCTCTTCGTTGTCGCGCGCGATGCCGTACTGGCGAGCCTTGGAGAGCTCTCGCTCCAGTATCGGGAGTTGGGTAATGCTGTTGCGCGTGTGGCCGGCCAATCCGGTTCGCGTGGCGTAACTGCGGACGCGCTGAGGTTCGTCCACCGCGAGAAACAGCTTTCCGGTCGAGGTCAGGTGCAATGGCGCCCGCCCGCCGATAGCACGGACCACCTGCATTCCCGAACGCTCGCTGTAGGCGCGCTCGATATAGACGATCTCGTCTCCTTGGCGCATGCTCAGATTCACCGGTTGCTGGGTGAGCTTGTGCAGCTCCCGCATCGGCGCCATGGCGGCGTCGCGCACGTTGAGTCGCCCCTTGACCAGATTGCCGAGTTCCAGGAGCCGCATGCCGAGGCGATAGCTTCCGGCCTCGGGGCGATCCACGAAGCGGCCTACGGCCAGATCGTTCAGGATGCGGTGCGTGGTTGACGGGTGAAGCCCCGTCTTCTCGCTGATCTCCTTGAGCGATATCGCCTCCTCGCGGGAAGCGAGGACGTCGATCAGGGAGAACATCCGCTCGATGACCTGGATCACGGGAGCGGCTGGAACGTCGGATTGGATTTTTCTCATGTGCAACACGGTTTGACCGGTCGCGATTTTACTTGGTGAAATGAGTTGGTGCCTGCCATCGGCCGTCGATCAGCACTTCATGAGGTGTGTAGCGCGCCTTGTAGTTCATCTTGGCGCTTCCCTCGATCCAGTAGCCCAGGTACACGTGAGGAAGGCCCAGCTTGCGGGCCTGCTGGATCTGCCAGAGCACGCTGTAGTTGCCGTAGCCCGCGCCCGGTTCGGGTTCGTAGAAGGTGTAGACGGCCGAAAGTCCATCATTTAACACGTCGAGGATGGACACCATCTTCAGGGCGCCGGGGCTGCCATCCGGCTGGGTTTCGCGGAACTCCACCAGGCGTGAATTGACCCTGCTTTGCAGCAGGAACTGGGTGTATTGGTCGATGCTGTCGTGGTCCATGCCGCCGCCTGCATGACGGCCATTCTGGTAGCGCAAGTACAGCTGATAGTGCTCGGGTACGAAGCACAGTTTCAGGACCCGAGCCTGGAGATCGGCATGTCGCGTTTGCGCCCGGCGCTGGCTTCGACTCGGCTGGAAGTCATTGACCAGCACGCGTAACGGGACGCACGCATTGCAACCGTCGCAGTAGGGCCGGTAGGTGAACATGCCGCTGCGACGGAACCCGCTCAGCACGAGATCCGAATAAGCGTCGTTGTTGATGAGGTGGCTGGGCGTGGCGACCTGCGAACGTGCCTGCCGGTCCGGCAGATAGCTGCACGGATAGGGGGCCGTCGCGTAGAACTGCAGCGTGTGGAGCGGGAGATCCTTGAGGTGCGTCACGTCTTTGGGAAAGGTCGCGCGGACAGGAGTTCGTTCCAGTATACGGGCTCGAAGCGCCACGCAGGGGGCCCCATTCGATGGGCGTGGGCGACGTGCGACACGAAGCGTTCGCGCGGTATTTCGTGCGCTCCGAGACTTGCAAGATGGGCCGTGTTCTGCTGGCAGTCGATCATGGCGATGCCGTGCCGCAAGCAGAAGCAGACGAGCGCGGCCAATGCGATCTTGGACGCGTCGGGTCTGCGCGCGAACATGGATTCGCCGAAGACCGCTCGCCCGATCGCGACGCAATAGAGCCCGCCCACGAGGTGGCCGTCAATCCATGTTTCGACGCTATGGGCATGGCCGGCACGGTGAAGCGCCGCATAGGCTTGCACCATTTCAGGGAGGATCCAGGTGCCGGTCTGGCCGTTGCGCGGCGCCTGCGAGCAGTTCGAAATCACCGTGACGAAATCGTGGTCTATCCGAATCTCGCAGCCTTCGGTGGCGATGAATCGGAGGAGCGTCTTGCGAAGTGAGCGGTGAAGCTTGAACCGATCGGTTTCGAGCACCATGCGCGGATCGGGGCTCCACCAGAGGATCGGCTGTCCATCGCTGAACCAGGGGAAGATTCCACTCCCATAGGCCTGCAGGAGGCTGGTGACGTCCAGGGAGCCGCCGGCAGCCAGCAGGCCAGGTACGGGGTCGGCATCACCCCACGCCGTGGCGGCGGCGGGCAGAGGGTCACCAGGGTCGAGCCAAGGCAGTTGCATGGTGGAATGGTTACACGCTTCGGGTCGAGCGAAGTCGGCGCATGCCGAAAGTACCCGAAGCCCATATAGTCGTTGTCTGTTCCGAGAATTTCCTCCAGACAAAAGGACTACGGTGACATCTGAAACGAATCCCACGCGCTTCGGGAGCGGCCAGGCCGTCAGGCGGCTCGAAGACGAAGACTTGCTGGCCGGTGCCGGCCGTTATACCGACGATGTCTCTCTGCCGGGGCAGACCTGGCTGAGCTTCGTGCGTTCCCCGTATCCCCACGCCAAGCTTGTGTCGATCGATACCGGATCGGCCGCAGCCATGCCGGGGGTGCTCGGCGTCTTTACCGGCGCCGATCTGGCTCAGGCTGGCGTCAAGCCCATGCCCGGCGCCTCCGGTTTCAAACGCGCCGACGGCTCGGACTGCGCCACGCCGCCGCGACGCGCGTTGGCACTCGATCGAGTTCGATTTGTCGGCGAACCGGTGGCCGTCGTGGTCGCCGAAACGGCGCGGCAGGCGCGCGACGCTGCGGAAGCGGTGATGGTTGACTATGAAGAATTGCCGATGGTGGTGGACCTGCCCGGAGCAACGGCAGCCGATGCGCCGCTGGTCTGCGACGAAGCCACGGGCAACATCGCCGCCGAGATGCGTCACGGCAGCAGCGAGGCCACGGCCGCAGCGTTCGCAAAGGCCAGCCATGTCGTGGCGCTCGACGTCGTCAACCAGCGGGTTGTCGCGCTCACGATCGAACCGAGATCGGTGCTGGTGGATTTCGACCCCACGTCAGAGCGTCTGACCGTACGCATGAGCACCCAGATGCCCTCCGGTGTTCGCGATTCCATCTGCGACGCGATCGGTTTGCCCAAGGAAAAGGTGCGCGTCATCGTCGGTGACGTTGGCGGCGGCTTCGGCATGAAGACCGGCGCCTATCCGGAAGACATCGCGGTCGCGTTTGCCGCGCGTGCCGTCCGGCGCCCGGTCAAATGGATCGCCGACCGGAGCGAGGAATTTCTCTCGACAGCGCACGGCCGCGATATCGAGGCGCGCGCCGAGCTTGCGCTCGACGCCCAAGGCAAGATCCTCGGCTTGCGCATCAAGACCCACGCCAACGTCGGTGCCTACGCGACCGGAACCGGCGTCGCCATCCAACTGCTGATCGGGCCGTGGGTGCAAACCAGCGTCTACGACATCCAGACCATCGATTTCCATTTCAAGGCGGTTTTGACCAACACGGCGCCTACCGGCGCCTATCGTGGAGCCGGACGCCCCGAGGCCATCTACACGATCGAACGCCTGATGGACGAAGCTGCGCGCCAGACCGGCATCGACCGGATCGAGTTGCGCCGGCGCAATTTCATCCGGCCCGAGCAGATGCCGTACACGAACCCGATGCACCAGACCTACGACACCGGCCAGTTCGAATCGGTCATGAACCAGGCGCTGGCGCTCGCCGACTGGCAGGGCTTCGACGCGCGGGCGGCCGAGTCGAAGCGCGCGGGCCGTGTGCGTGGACTGGGCATCGCTACCTTCCTGGAATGGACCGGCGGCAATGTCTTCGAAGAGAGGGTGACCGTTTCGGTCCAGGCTGACGGCGTCATCGAAGTGTTTTCCGCCGTCAATGCGATGGGGCAGGGCATCGCCACCACACTGGCGCAATTGGTGGTCGATGCCTTCGGCGTGCCCATCGAAAAAGTGAAGATCGTTCTCGGCGATACCGACCGCGGCGACGGATTCGGCAGTGCCGGCTCTCGCTCGCTCTTCACGGGGGGCTCCGCGGTGCGCGTGGGTTCCGAGCGGACCATCGACAAGGCCAAGGAACTCGCAGCCCAGGAACTCGAAGTGTCTCCGGCGGACGTCGAGTACGCGGCGGGCGTATTCAAGGTCGCAGGCACCGATCTGTCACTCGACCTCTTCACGCTGGCCGGCCATCAGCCTGATCGGCAGATCTTCGTGGATTCGACCAGCACTGTGTCGGGTCCGACATGGCCGAACGGATGCCACATCACGGAGGTGGAGATCGATCCGCCAACGGGCGACATCGTTGTGGTCCGCTACGCCTCGGTCAACGATGTGGGCCGGGTGGTCAACCCGTTGATCGTCCGCGGACAGCTCGAAGGTGGCGCGGTGCAGGGCATCGGACAGGCGCTTTGCGAACAGGTGGTGTACGACCCTGAAACCGGCCAACCATTGACAGGCAGCCTGATGGATTACGCCGCCCCGCGCGCGGAGACCCTCGCGTCGATGTTCCGCATGGAGATGGATGAATCGACGCCCTGCAAGAACAACCCGTTGGGGGTGAAGGGCGTCGGCGAACTCGGCACCATCGGCGCGACGCCCGCCGTGGTCAATGCGGTCGCGGATGCGTTGGCGCGGAACGGCATGGCTGACCGCACGCCGCACCTGGACATGCCGTTGACGCCGGGCCGCGTCTGGCAGTTGATGGCCTCGGCGGCTTGAGCCGCCGGCGGTCAGAAATCCTCGAGCGGCAATCCGACGTAGTTTTCGGCCAGCGACGTCGAGGCCGCGCGTGAATGAACCAGGTAGTCGAGTTCGGCTTCCTGGATCTTCTGGCCGAACTCACCGCTCTCGGGGAATCGGTGCATCAATGACGTGAACCACCAAGAGAAGCGTTCTGCCTTCCACACGCGACGCAGGCAGAGGTCGGAGTAGCGGTCCAGCGCCGAAGCTGATTTTTCGCCGTAGAAGATCTCGAACGCGCGTGAGAGGTAGCCCACGTCCGCGGTCGCCAGGTTCAGGCCCTTGGCGCCCGTCGGCGGCACGATGTGCGCGGCGTCACCAGCCAGGAAGAGGCTGCCGAAGCGCATCGGCTCGGCCACGAAGCTGCGCAGCGGCGCGATGCTCTTTTCGAGCGAAGGGCCGGTCACGAGACGATCGCGCGCTTCCGGGTCCAGCCGCGATCGCAGTTCATTCCAGAATGCCTCGTCGCTCCAGTTCTCGACCCGCTCCTCGGTCGGCACCTGGACGTAATAGCGGCTGCGCGTCGCGCTGCGCATACTGCAAAGTGCGAAGCCTCGCGATGTGTTGGCGTAGATCAGTTCATGGGAAACCGGCGGTACGTCGGCGAGCACGCCGAGCCAGCCGAAGGGATAGACCTTCTCATACGTATGCAGCGACTGGGCAGGAACACTGGCACGGCTGACACCGTGGTAGCCGTCGCATCCGGCGATGAAGTCGCACTCGATCTCGTGCGTCGCGCCGTCCTTCTCGTAGCGAACGCGCGGGGTGCGCGTGTCGAAGTCGTGCAGGCTGACCGACGATGCGCTGTAGATGGTCTTGAGGCCTTCGGCGTCCCTGGCGGCCATCAGGTCGCGCGTCACTTCGGTCTGGCCGTACACCGTGACCTGCTTTCCGCCGGTCAGGCCGTGCAAGTCGATGCGGTGGCGGGCGCCCTTGAACAGCAGTTCGATACCCTCGTGCGGCAGTCCTTCTTCCTTGGCCCGGACGTCGACACCGGCCCGGGAAAGAAGGTCCATCGTGACCTGTTCCAGCACGCCGGCCCGGATGCGCCCCAGGACGTATTCGCTCTTCTGGCGTTCGATGATGATGTTGTCGATGCCGGCCTTGTGCAGCAACTGTCCGAGCAGGAGCCCGGCGGGACCGGCTCCGATGATGGCGACTTGGGTTCGCATGTTTATGTCTCCTGGTGGCGTTCCCGCAAGCGTAGGTCTGCGATGCCGATTCGTGGGGGCGCGATTGCAGCCTCTGTGCGATCATGAGGCAACGTGCGCGATGATCGCGCAACTCTTCAACCATGACCATCGCAAAACCAGACTTCATCGAAGGCATCGCCAAAGGAATGGCTGTGCTCGAAAGCTTCGACACCGAGCGCCAGCGGCTCAACGCAACCTTGGCCGCGGAGCGGGCCGGGCTGACGCGGGCAGCGGCACGGCGGCATCTGCTGACGCTTGCGCACCTGGGTTATCTCGAAACCGACGGCAGTTACTTCTGGATGGCGCCCAAGGTACTGCGCTTCTCGGGCAGCTATCTCGCCTCCTCGAGGTTGCCGCGCGCCCTGCAGCCTACGCTGAACCGCCTCGCGGCGCAGACGCAGGAATCGTTTTCCGCAGTCGTGCTCGATGGGGAGGAGGTCGTCATCGTCGCGCGCAGCGGGAGCTATGGGGCACCGACGCGCGTGCTGGCCTACGGCCTTCACCTCGGCGCGCGTCTCCCGGCCCATGCCACTTCGACCGGCCGTGTGCTGCTGGCAGCCCTCAGCGCCGGCCAACTCACGCACTGGCTGAAAGGGCGCAGCCTGCCGCGCCTCACACCGCACACCATCACTCAGGCGCGCGTGCTTCGCCAGCGCATCGCGCAGGCTCGAAAGGACGATTTTTGCTTCGCCAGCGAGGAGCATGAACTCGGTGTGCAGGCCCTGGCGGTGCCGTTGCGCGACATGCAGGGTCACACCGTGGCGGCACTCAACGTCGTGCTGTCAGGTGGGAATCACAAGGAAGACGCATTGCGGCGCGACATGCTGCCGCTTCTGTTCGAGGCGGCGCGCGAGGTGAGGGCGCTTCTGTGAACGTCCTTTGAGCGGTGAACCCGATCACCGCTACGATCTCCAACCAGCCCCAGATGGACGAATGAACCATGCGACTCCTGTTGCTTGAAGACGACGTGATGATCGGCGAGACCGTGCTCGATCTGCTGCGCGCGGAGCAGTACGCCGTCGACTGGGTCAAGGACGGCGAGACGGCGGACAACGCGCTTCGATCCCAGCAATACGACCTGGTCCTGCTCGATCTCGGCGTTCCGCGCCGCGATGGGCTGGAAGTGCTGCGCGCACTGCGTGCTCGCAAGCAGCGAATGCCGGTTCTGATCGCTACGGCGCGCGATTCCGTTCGGCAGCGGATCGAAGGCCTGGATGCCGGAGCCGACGACTACGTCCTGAAGCCTTACGACCTCGATGAACTCCTGGCGCGCATTCGCGCTCTTTTGCGCCGCGCATCCGGCCGGGCGGAGCCGGTCTACGAGCACATGGGCGTGACCGTCAACCCGGCAACACGCGAGGTCACCGTGGCCGGCCAGGCGGTGACGCTTTCTGCACGCGAATGGGCAGTCCTGGAGCCCTTGCTCGCGCGCCCCGGCATGGTGCTCTCCCGCGCTCAGCTCGAAGAGAAGCTGTACAGCTGGAAGGACGAGATCAGCAGCAATGCCGTGGAGGTCTACGTGCATGGATTGCGCAAGAAGCTCGGCGCCGATCTGATCCGAAACGTGCGCGGCGTCGGCTACATGGTGCCAAAGGAATGACGAGCGCATGAAATCACTTCGTGCGCGTCTCCTGTGGTTTCTCCTGGCCGCCATCCTGGTGGCCGCCGGCATCCAGGCCTTCGTGGCCTACCGGACGGTGCTTCAGGAAGCCGACGACATCTTCGATCACCACATGCAGCAGATGGCTCTTTCGCTGCGTGCGGGACTGCCGCCCAGCGCGACGGTGGGTGGACTCAGCGGTCTCGGCGCCGGCGAAGACAACTTCGAATTCATCGTCCAGGTCTGGACGGCTGACGGCATCCGCATCTTCGAATCCGCCGCGCAGGCTGCATTGCCCCAGCGCGCCGTGCTCGGGTTTTCGAACGTCCAGGCGCGGCGCACGACCTATCGCGTGTTTTCTATGCAAGCCGGTCCGTTGGTCATCCAGGTTGCGCAGGATATGGCTGCGCGCCGTCGCATGGCCGGCTCCCTTGCATTGCGCACCGTCGGACCGATCGCACTCGCCGCGCCGTTGCTGATGCTGGTCGTATGGTGGGTCGTCAGCCTTTCACTTGCGCCGGTGGCGCGCGTGCGCGGCCAGGTTGCCGCGCGGCAGGCCGATGATTTGTCACCCTTGAGCGAGGAGGACCTTCCTGAAGAAGTCCGGCCACTCGTGCACGAACTCAATCTGCTGTTCGATCGCGTTCAAAAAGCCTTCGACGCGCAGAAGCACTTCGTGGCCGATGCGGCACACGAACTCCGTTCGCCGCTGACTGCGCTCAAGCTGCAGGTGCAGGGATTGCAGCGCGCATCGGACGAACCTACGCGCGAACTCGCTGTTGCCCGCCTGGCTGCGGGCATTGACCGCGCCGCAAGACTGGTCGAGCAGATGCTGGCCCTCGCGCGCCACGAGGCCAGCGCCGCAGCGGGCGCTGAGCGCGAATCCGTCAGCCTGCCCGAGGTGGTTCGACTGGCAATTTCCGACGCGGTCGCCGCAGCGCAGGCGCAAGGCATCGATATCGGTGTCGTGCGATCCGATCCGGCGAAGGTCACCGGACAAGCCGAGGCGTTGCGAATGCTGGTGCGAAACCTGCTCGACAACGCCGTCAAGTACACGCCGAACGGCGGGCGCGTAGACATCGCTGTGATCCAGAGCGCCGATGGCGTCGAACTCAGCGTCGATGACAGCGGCCCTGGCATCGCGGCCGACGAGCGCGAGCGGGTGCTTGATCGTTTCTATCGTTCCGGCGAGCCACAGGCGCCGGGCAGCGGGCTCGGCCTCGCCATCGTGAAGTCGATTGCTGAACTGCATGGCGCCACAGTGTCGCTGGACCGTTCCGAGAGTCTTGGCGGCCTTCGCGTGGTGTTGCGGTTTACGGCCACCGGCTGAATGGCGCCGAGGCGCAATCAGAAGCGCCTGAATTTAAGGCGGGCTTAAGCGGGCGGCACGACATTCCTTTCGTTGATTTCCATAACCTCGAAAGGATCACAGATGAAGAACCGTTTGACCTCCCCCCGGGCGCTTGTCCTTTCGCTGGCCGCAGCCGGCGTGATCGGCGCGGCGGCCACCGGCGCCTACACCAGCGCGAACGCTTTGGGTTCCACTCCGACGGCTGCATCGCTTGCTGCCGCGCCCCAAGTTTCGATGCCTGACTTCTCCAGCATCACCGCCGAGACCGGTCCCGCAGTTGTCAATATCAGCGTGGTGGGCACGGCCAAGGCTGCCCCGGAAGGCATGCAGGGGATGCAGGGCATGGACCCGGATGATCCGATGTTCGAGTTCTTCCGCCGCTTCCAGGGCCAAGCCGGCCCGCGCGGTCAACAGCAGCAGCAGCGCGAAGTGCCGGTGCGTGGCCAGGGCTCGGGCTTCATCGTGAGCGCCGACGGCGTGATCCTGACCAACGCCCACGTTGTGAAGGACGCCAAGGAAGTCACCGTGAAGCTGACGGATCGTCGCGAGTTCCGCGCCAAGGTGCTGGGCTCCGATCCGAAGACCGACGTTGCCGTTCTCAAGATCGATGCGAAGAACCTGCCGACCCTGGCCGTGGGCAAGACCAAGGATCTGAAGGTTGGCGAATGGGTGCTCGCGATTGGTTCCCCGTTTGGCTTCGAGAACACCGTGACCGCTGGCGTCGTGAGCGCCAAGGGCCGCTCGCTGCCTGACGACGGCTACGTTCCCTTCATTCAGACCGACGTGGCAGTGAACCCCGGCAATTCCGGCGGTCCGCTGATCAACACGCACGGCGAAGTGGTCGGCATCAACTCGCAGATCTACAGCCGCAGCGGTGGCTACCAAGGCGTGTCGTTCGCGATCCCGATCGATGTTGCCATCCAGATCAAGGACCAGATCGTCGCCACCGGCAAGGCCAGCCATGCACGCCTTGGCGTCGCGGTGCAAGAAGTGAATCAGACCTTTGCCGATTCCTTCAAGCTCGACAAGCCTGAGGGTGCGTTGGTATCGAACGTCGAGAAGGGCGGTCCTGCGGACCAGGCCGGACTGCGTTCGGGCGATGTCATCCGCAAGGTCGACAGCGACGTGATCGTGTCTTCGGGTGATCTTCCGGCCGTGATCGGCCAGAAGAAGCCAGGGAGCAAGATCACGCTCGAAGTGTGGCGTCAGGGCTCCCGCGAGGAAATCACCGCGAAGCTCGGTGATGCCGCCGAGAAGTCCACCACCGTCGCGAAGAACGACGATGGCGCGAACCAGGGCAAGCTCGGTCTCGCACTGCGCCCGCTGCAACCTGAAGAACAACGCGAGGCATCGGTCGACGGCGGCCTGCTGATCGTGAACGCCGTCGGTCCCGCCGCGTTGGCCGGTGTCCAGACGGGCGACGTGCTGCTGGCCATCAATGGCACGCCGGCGAAAAACATCGAGCAGGTGCGCGAAGTCGTGGCCAAGGCGGACAAGTCGGTTGCGTTGCTCATCCAGCGCGATGGCGACAAGATCTTCGTGCCTGTCCGCCTGAGCTGATCGACGCGGTCCGCGACGCCGGTCTTTGAGACTTAGTACCGGATCGCGGACGCGCCTGGGTCGCGATGTGCAAAAGTGCCTTTGCGGATATTTCTTGCAGCTGTAACAATTCTTTAAATAGCTGAATAAGAGATTTCCCTATGGCACTTCGCGATATTGCACTCACCGTTCTGGAGTTGGAGCCCAATGAATTTCACTGGGTGCTGATGGAGCCGGTGCAGGCCGAGTCCGAGGAATGCCTGGGATACCGGCCCATCGACTCCTCCACGCAGGGGCTGCCGGACTATTCGGAGGCCCTCATTCAGGGCGCATCCGCCCTTCGTGTGCTGCAGGGGCTCGCGCCGTTTGGCAAGCCGATGAATCCAGTGGGCATCGGGGAGAGCGTCGCCGCCGACCTGACGGAGGAAAATTCATCGGAAGATTCGTCATCATCCAACGGTCCCGACTCGTGTATGTTTACAACCGGTCACCCGGTGTTGTAGTCGAGCGTTATTGCTGTGCGACCCGGTGCCAATCGGGAATCTCTTCGCACCAAGGAATTGAAGGATGCCAAGACTTATCGTGTTGCAGAAGAATGGATCGGCCAAGCAGGTCAACATCCTGGGGACGCCATTTGTCATCGGTCGCGCGGATACCTGCGATCTGGTTCTGGACAATCAATTGGTGAGCAGGTCCCATGCCGTGTTCGAGACGGTCGGCGACGCAATGACGATCCGCGACCTCCAAAGTCACAACGGAACCTATGTCAACGGCGAGCGGCGTGAAGTGAGCACATTGAACAGCGGTGACGAGATCAAGATCGGCAGCTATCAGATTCGCTTTCTGGCAAACAACGGGCCCATCGCCGAGGCGGAGGCGCTTCGGCTCGTGACCATTCCGGGCAAACTCGCCGACATCGATTTGCTCAAGCTCGGCATCAAGTCTTGAGCGGATCGGCTTGCCTATCCGCCGTGCACCCTCTTGGAGGTGTCGCGCGCGGAATCCATGGCTGCGTGATCCCCGAAAGCGAATGCGATACTTCGCCGCTCGCAGGCAAACGACGGCATCCATGCAGCAAAAGCGAAACGACAGTGGCGAACTGAACTTCTATCTATTGAAGTGCCTTGTAGCGCTGATCGATCACTCGCATGTCTCGCGTGCAGCGGATGCGCTTTCGATCAGCCAACCCGCAATGAGCCGCGCAATGAGCCAGTTGCGCGCGGTCACTGCAGACCCGATCCTTGTCAGAGGTGGAGGCGGGCTCATTCCGACGGCCAAGGCACTTCAGCTACGCGACTTTGCCGATCGAATCCTTCAGGAGATGGATGGACTGCTCGGCGACGCGGTGGCCTTCGATCCCAAGTCCACTCAATATGAATTCCGGATGGTCGTCACGGATTATCTGGAATGCGTGTTCATGGAGGGTCTGCAGAAACGGCTTGGAACGGCCTTCCCCCGAATTAGCGTGTCGACACGCCATCCGGTACATCCTTCCCACTTCAGCAAGGTGCTCGAGGCTGGCGAAGTGGATTTTGCGGCCGGGATCCTGCCTGCAAGTCTTCGTGACTTACGTCACCGGTTGTTGTTTCGCG
This sequence comes from Variovorax sp. 10L426, assembly GCF_056395305.1. NCBI lineage: Bacteria > Pseudomonadati > Pseudomonadota > Betaproteobacteria > Burkholderiales > Comamonadaceae > Variovorax > Variovorax sp. 10L426. The sequence goes on from NZ_JBFTJF010000005.1 coordinate 154,584, forward strand.
ATCATGTCGTCTGTGCTGCACGCAAGGACCACGAGGCCGTCGGCCGGACGATCGGGGTCCACGAGTTTGCGTCACTCGAGCACCTGGTGATCATGCCCAATACGGTGAACTGTTTTGGCGAATCCGTCGATCAGGCGCTCGCCGCCCAGGGCCACCGACGCAACCGCCGGTTCGTGACGCCGAACTACCTAACCGCACCTTTTCTCCTCGCAAACTCCGACATGGTTGCGCTTCTGCCTTCATTGTTGCTGAATCGTTTCCGCGATCACTTGGGTCTTGCCGAGGTCGCGCTGCCGGTGCAAGTGCCTGCACTTGACATCTATCTGTCATGGCACGACCGCACGCATCGCCACGCTGCGCATACGTGGTTTCGTGACCAAGTCGTGCAAAGCATCGAGCCCGCACCGCACGGCTCTTGAGGCTCAGGCCGAGTGCGCGACCAGCACTCAAATTCAATTGGCGCATAGCTTTCATCCGCGCGCGTCATGGACAACGACTCGCCGCCTCCCAATACTTTGCTTGTCGCCGTCCACACGGCACGCTGGTGAAAGGAAAGCATGCAGTTGGAAGCTCTGTACGAATTGCACGGGCATGGCGAAGTACGCAAGGTCCGCCTGTTGAAGGTACCCCGATCGATCGTGAAGCGCAGGATTCCAAGTGGGACTGCGAAACGCAAGAGAAGGGCCGTTGCGACTTCTTCGTCCTGGAGCGAATCGCCGCCAAGTGGCGCTCGCTCCCGCTTCCCCGCGACCGAGGGTTGTCGCGCCTCCTGCCCCTGACGGCGCATGTGGCGCGTGATTTTGAAGAGATCTCAGGTATGTCCCCTCGAACCATTCGATCCGTTGACGACTTGGCACAGTTGCCTGATGAAGAATTGTTGGCATGTCTTGGCGCCCTGCGGGCGGCCATTGTCGAAGCGAAGCGCCAGCACGCAGTCGCGCTTCGCGAGCACATGATCCCGTGGGGATCACCGTTCATCTTTCCCTCATTCAATTGGCGGCCGAAGGGACCTCAGCGGTTAGATGCCCCAGGGCAGTTGAAGCCCGACACGCCGATCGATGAAATTGCGGTGCGTGCAAGTGCGCGGGAAGCGCTGAGGGAACTCAGCATCTTCTGCATCGAAGATCTGTCAGCGATCAGCGAGCAGGAGCTTTTGAAAGAAGAGGCCATCGGCGCTAAGACCGTTGGCCGACTCCGCGAGATGTTGGAGCGTGTGGGGCTCGACTTTCTTCCGAACCCGAACATCGAAGAGCGGGCGCATGAGCAAAGCAAGGCGGTGCTTGCGTTGCCGTCCGAGGCTCGCGCGATTGCGCTGCGCGGTCTCGCGGACTCAGCGCTCGTGTCGGCGCTTGGGCTGAGATCTTCCACCTTGAGTCGGGCTCTGGCGAATGGCCTCGAAACAGTGGGTCAGGTGCGCCGGCTCACTCTTCCCTTGTTGTGCGAGAACTTCGGGAAACGGGAGGCACGGGAGATCTACGACCTCTTGATGGCGACGGATCGTCCTTTCGCCAGTTCGGCCCCTGCGATCGAGCTCTGGCGCCATGGTCTGGTCACGACGAAGGAACTCCCCGTACCCACGGCATCAGAGACGCCGATTCACGAGTTGCGACCCTGGCTCGGCACATCGGTGGATTCGCTGAGCGCTTGCGGTATTCATACGCTCGGCGCATTGCGAGGCGTGGCTTCTCGAGGGGACGTGGCCTCGTTCCGAGGGATGGGGCGCGTCACTTCCGATCGTGTTCTTGGCTTCCTGGGAGCCTACGTCACGCCTCAGCCTTACCGTCGCGGCATGTCGACTGGAGGCGGCTTGCCTGCTTGATCGAGCGCGCGGTCCGTCTGCAACTTTCTTGGCAGACGGACTTGGTGCAAGATGTCGCGACCCTTGATTCGATTCGACCTCATGAACTTGCACCTTTGTATTAGCGCCCTGGCGATTGGAGTGCTGTTTTCAGCGCAAGCCAACGCGCAATCCGAGCCCTCCAAGAAGACCGAGGCCGATTGCTATGCGCAACAAGCCGCGCTCGAAAAAGATATGCGCGCGGCACGTTCCAGAGGGCAGATGTTGCGTCGGCGCCAACTCCAGGAATCGCTGGATGCCTTGCGAAGCCACTGCGATGAGATTGCTTCGAAGGACAGTCACGAGGCGCGTGTCATGCGGCAAAAAAATGTCGTCCTGCAACTGAGGATTGACCTCGATCGTGCCGAAGAGGATCTGCGGAATCTCGTGGCGGAGAAGAAGTAGGCTCACGCCTGATTGAATGGGGTGGCTTCGACTGCGACCGTTCTGTCCGTGTCGAAAAACGCGCCACAAAAGAAAAAGCCCGCTACCTGAAAGATAGCGGGCTTTCCAGAGGCCTTGCGGCTTGTAGTGGCTCCTCGACCTGGGCTCGAACCAGGGACCTACGGATTAACAGTCCGGCGCTCTACCGACTGAGCTATCGAGGAACAAGCCTCAAATTATAGCGTCGTTTTTTTGGCTTTCCTGACGCGGTGTCAAAACCTGCAAATTTTTCATCACTGGTTTGATGCAGCTTCGATGATGGCCATCAGTCGGACTGCCGCGGCCTCGGGATCCGGGTGCGCCACGAGTGCGCGCACCACTGCCACCGACCCGACGCCGGTCGCCAGCACTTCGGGCATGCGTGTCGCATCGACGCCTCCGATGCCGACTTGCGGGTAGCCGCGCAGCAGTCGTGCATAGGCGCCGAGTCGCGAGACGCCTTGTGGCGCCGTGGCCATCTGCTTCAACGTGGTCGGATACACCGCACCCATCGCGATGTAGCTTGGGCTGACGGCATCTGCGCGCACCATCTCTGCATAGCCGTGCGTGCTGACACCAAGGCGAAGACCTGAGGATCGAATCAACTTCAGATCCTGCGGTGTCAGTGCGTCGAGGTCTTCCTGGCCGAGATGGAGGCCATAGGCTCCGGCCTCGATGGCCGCACGCCAGTGATCGTTGATGAAGAGCAGGCTATCCGTGCCACGCACTGCCTCCACGGCAGCATGCACTTCTTGTGTGATGGCTTTTGTGTCTTTGGATTTGAAGCGCAATTGGACCGTCGGAACGCCAGCGCGGGCCATACGGCCTACCCATTGCGAATCAGGCAGGACAGCATAGAGGCCGAGCTTCTCCGGGCACCGGGGGAACGCGTCGTCGCGGGCGGTGGGCGGAAAGCTCCGCATGCCGAAGTCGACCGGGTTGTCGGGCCACGCACGAGCATCGAATGTGCCGGTGCGTTTCGTTTGTGCATCCCAGGCACTTGCGAGGCATTCGGCATCGACCTCGATGAAACCGAGCGCGCTGCACGCTTGCTTGGCGCCTTGATAGACGGTTCCCTTCGAAGAGAAAGTACTTGACGCGTTGGTGGTTTCGCCGAAACGTCCGGCGTGCGCCGCGACGATGGCTCGTGCAATGTCGTTCGGGTCGTTGAATGCAGTCATGACGTTCATTGCGTGGACGCGTGATGCCAGAACGGCGTTCCCAGCACGGGCGTGCTCGGTTGCGCGGAGTCCTGCGCTGTCATGGCGCCGGCACGATGCGCATTTCGACCGGCCTGTACGGCGTCCGCAAACGCGCCGGCCATGGCGACCGGGTCTTGCGCAAGCGCGACGGCGGTGTTCAGCAAGACGCCGTCGTAACCCCACTCCATGACCTGGCACGCGTGCGATGGCAAGCCGAGGCCGGCATCGACGAGCATTGGCACCGTCAAGCGCTCACGCAGCATCTGGAGTGCATACGGATTGACGGGCCCGCGGCCGGTGCCGATCGGTGCGGCCCAGGGCATGACGGCCTGACAACCCACATCGACAAGCCTTTGGCATAGCACGAGGTCTTCGGTGCAGTAGGGCAAGACCTGGAAGCCGTCGCGAATCAACTGCGATGCGGCTTCGACGAGATTCAGCGTGTCAGGCTGGAGCGTGTAATCGTCACCGATCAGCTCGAGCTTGATCCAGGGCGTGTCGAAAAGCTCGCGTGCCATCTGGGCCGTGGCGATCACTTCCTGCACGCTGTGGCAGCCCGCAGTATTGGGCAGCACCGGCACGTCGAGGCGGCGCAGGAGTTCCCAGAAACCGTTGTCGCTGCCGGATGCGCCCGGTGTCGCGGTCTGTCGGCGCAGCGAGGCCGTCAGCATCGCAGGCCGGGCCCTGCGGACTGCCGCTTCGAGGACGTCGGGCGACGGATAGCGCGCCGTGCCAAGCAGCAGGCGGCTCTGGAAGCTCTGGCCGTAGAGGACCAGCGGGTCGTTGGCGGGGGAAGATGTGGTCATAGGTGTTCTCAGCCGCCCGTCACGGGACGGATCACTTCGATGCGGTCTTCTGCCTGCAGCGTGTGCAACGCGTAGTTCGAACGCGGCACGAACTGACGATTCACCGCTGCAGCGAAAGGCGGCGTGGCGTTGATGAGGTGCAGCGCGTCGGCGAGTTTCGATTCCGGCGGCAGCGTGTGAGGAACGTCGTTGATCAGGATGTTCATGAGATTGCCTCTTCCAGGCCGGAGGGCAGGTCGAATCGGCCGGCAAGCAATGAGTGGCCGGTGGCAAGCAGTTCCATGGCGACGTCGAGTATGGCGGGTGCGATCATGAACCCGTGCCTGTAGAGGCCGTTGATCTGCATCACGCCGGGTCGCGGCTGTCGCACGGCAGGTAGATTGTCGGGAAGGGTGGGGCGGCATTGCGTCGCTATCTCGATGATGCGTGCCTCCGCGAAGCCGCTATGCACCGAATAGGCTGCGCTCAGCAATTCGAGCGTCGAGCGCACGCTGGCGGGCGACATGTCGTCGGACTCGATCTCCGTCGCGCCGATCACGAACACGCTGCCGGGCTTGGGCGCAATGTAGAGCGGGTAGCGCGGATGCACGAGGCGCGTCGGACGTTGGAGCGTGACATCGGGCGCATGCACGCGGATGACTTCGCCACGCACGCCGCGCAGTGCGGTCCACTGGGGACGTGCCCCAAGCCCGCGGCAGTCGATCACGCGTCCGGGCTGGCCCGACGCCCCGGGCGCAAAGTCGTCGAGCGTGCGCGATGCATGCCAGTGCAGGCGAACTTGGGGCAGCGCTTGCAGCGTGGCGAGCAGTGCAGTGAGCAACGCGCGATTGTCGAGCTGGCCTTCGCCTGGCAACAGCAGGCCCTGTGAGAATCGCCGCGCCAACGAAGGCTCCAGCGCCGCGATGCGTTCGTCGTCGAGCGTCTGCATGGCGGGCAATTCGGGCACTGCTTTCCTGGTGCCTGCGAGCACACGCGCCAGCCGTGCAGCCTCGGCTCCATCCTGTCGATGCCAAAGCACCAGCGTGCCTTCGCGTTGGAAGAAGACGGGGGCGTTGAGTGATGCGATCAGTTCCGGCCACCGTTCGAGTCCGTAGTGCCCCATTCGGACCACCGAGGGTGGCGCTACCGCCGATTCGGCCAACGGCGCCAGCATGGCGGCGGCGACGCGGGCGGCCGCGCCATCGGCCTCCGGGCCGCCTGCATCGAACAAATCGACCTTGCAGCCCGCATGCGCCAGCGTCACTGCGAGCAGGCGCCCCATGAGGCCGGCTCCCAGGATGGCGACGGACCGAAACGGAAGATCGGCGCGAAGACCCATGTCAGCTTTCACGGCCCCTCCGGCGCAGTCGTTGATGGTGTGGCCGATAATTTTCGACATGACCAATGCATTTTCCCGCTATGCGCGTGTGCTTTCGATCGCTGGCTCCGACAGCGGTGGCGGCGCAGGCATCCAGGCCGATCTCAAGACTTTCTCGGCGCTGGGTTGCTACGGCATGACGGCCATCACCGCGTTGACCGCGCAGAACACGCTCGGCGTTTCGGGCATCCATGGCGTGCCGCCGGCCTTCCTGAAAGCGCAGATCCAGGCGGTGGTCGAGGACATCGGCGTCGATGCAGTCAAGCTCGGCATGCTGCATGCGCCCGAGATCGTCGAAGTCGTGGCATGGGCCATCGATCACTACAAGCTGCCCAACGTCGTGCTTGATCCGGTGATGGTAGCCACCAGCGGAGACCGATTGATCGCGGCTGAAACAGTCCAGATACTGGTCCGCGAACTCTTCCCGCGTGCAGTGGTGGTGACGCCCAATCTCGACGAAGCAGCGCTGCTGATCGGCCATCCGATCGACGGCGTCGATGCGCTGGACGATGCGGCGAGCGAACTGTTGGCGCTCGGAACGAGTGCCGTCCTGCTGAAGGGCGGGCATCTCCCGGGCGTCGATGTGGTCGATCTGCTGGCGCAGGCCAACGGCGACCGGTTGCGCCTCGCCTCGACGCGCATCGTCAGCCGCAATCTTCATGGCACGGGCTGCACACTGTCTTCGGCCATCGCGTCGCACCTGGCGCTCGGCTATGCGCTGCCGCAGGCTGTCGAGCGCGCGCGCGAGTATGTTGTCGCCGCCATGGCGGCCGGTGCAGACGTCCAGGTCGGCGCTGGTCATGGACCGCTCAACCACGGCTTTGCGCCAGTGCCGACGTTCCGCCTTCCGGCGCGGGCCGCGTGATCCACGCAAGCACGAAAGTGATCGCCAAGGTCGGCAGCGCAGATCCCCATTGCGGCGCCCAGGCGGCGCAGGCGTGATAGACCACGATGCCGGCGATCCAGATCGCGGCTGCGGCCCAGTCCACGCGTCGCGTTCCCACTGACTCCAAGACCGTGCCCATGCCGAGCCGCCCGAGAATCACGCCGTAGAGCGGCACGAACACCGAGCTCAGCAGCAACAGGAACGGTTCGAGCGAGTGCATTGGCAAGACCAGGGCGAAGGCGATGCAGACTGCGGCGAGCAGCAATCCCCAGCGACGAATGCTCCAGCGCGGCATCAGGCTGTGGGCCGAGACGGAGCCCGAGTAGACGTCGCCATAGGCGTTGTCGAGCTCGTCGACCAGGATCAGGCCCAGCGCAACCAGCCCGCCCTGCGCCAGCAGCAATGCGGCGAGCATGTCCGTGCCGGGCTCTGCCACGCTCACGACCATCACGCCCAGCGCATAGCACCAGATGTTGGCGACCGCGTAGCCGAACCAGGTGCCGCCGAATGCGCCGCCCAGGCCGCCCGTGCTGCGCTTGCCGTGACGCGCATAGTCGGCCACCAGCGGGAGCCACGAGACCGGCATGGCAATGACGAGGTCGAGCGCGCCGAACATGCTCATGCTGCCGTCACCCGGACGCGTCCAGAACGATTCCAGTCCCTTCGCATGAATGCGCGTGGCGAACTGCCAGCTCAGCCACACCAGCGACAGCACGACCAGCGGCAACCCGAAGCGACTCACGAAGCGCCGCACGAGCTTGACCATCGAACCCGACAGCAGTGCCAGCAGCACGGCGCCCCAGACCAGCGTCGTGACCACAGAGCCGAACTGGCCGTCGAGCGACCAGCCGAACGCCTGCCTGCCGATGGCTTGCGTGCCTTCACGCATGATCACGACTTCGAAGGTGGTCCAACCGATCAGCTGCACGATGTTCAACACGACGGGCAGGCGGGCAAACGCGCTGCCGTAGGTCGCGTGCATCAGGCCCGCGCTGGCGAGCCCGCTTTCGCAGCCGACGCGTGCGGTCCATGCCAGCAGTCCCGCGCCAATGCAAGAGCCCAGCACGATCGCGATGGCCGCATCCTTCGTGCCGACCGCAGGCACCAGGTAGGCCCCGATCTGCATGACCAGCAGACCGACGCCGAGGCTGAACCACAGCGCCATATGGTCGTGCCACCGGAAGACGCGTCCGGATTCGCGCAGCGGCGTCAGCGCCTCATTGGCGCCAGCCGGCGTCTGCTCGTTGCTTGTGTTTGCCATCCATTTGCTCCAATGCAAATTGTTTGGCAGGTGGGCGAGGCCACGGCGGCAAGACCGTCACGCGAGAAAACGTGGCGGCCGCCGGACCAGCTTCCCTGCGCGAGGATTACCTCAGTCAGGTTCAAAGGGACTCTCTCAGCCGGCACACCGAAACGGCGAACCGGCACCCCTAGCGTTGCTTCAATCTGGCGAAGCAGGTCGGATTGTAGAACTGTGTGACGGATCGGTGAAACGATGGGACAGCTTCACCAGCGCCCAGAACACCGCGGCGATCGCCATGGCCAAAACGAATCCCCCGAGGATGTCCAACGGAAAATGCACACCCACATAAATGCGCGCCCAGCCCGTGACAAACCCGATCAGGAGGATGGCAAGCCCTACGATGCGCAGTCCCGGCCGCAGACAGAGGATCAACCCGACAGTAAACATGACCGTCGCATGCGTACTCGGCATCGAGCCACGGGCGCCGTGCTCGATGTAGGCCGGGCTCAAGCCCGCAATGAAAGGCCGGGGCATGTTGATGGCGCTGGCCACGGCATGCGCCAGCATCGAGGCCGCGAGGGCCGCAACCAGAGTTGCAACGAGGTATTTCCACTGCGACGGTTGCCGCCACGCGGCCCAGGCGATCAGGGCCACACACAACCAGACCGTGCCGGTGGCCAGCAGCGATGCAATCCACAGGATCTGCGGATGAGGCGTGTTGCCGGCCGCCAGCCAGTGAAAAAGCGCGACGTTCAACTCCTGCATGCCGGGCATGGTAGCTGTACGGACCAGGCTCCGTTCAATGCTTGACGCCGAGCAGCGTGTGCAACCGCGTGCTGGTCGTCGTGTATTGCAGCGGGATCGACTTGTCCGGGAAGACGATGGCCGTCGCGCCCCAGGCAGCCAGCGTCGCTTCGTGAAAGCCGCACACGATCAGCTTCTTCTTGCCCGGATAGGTGTTGATGTCGCCAACCGCAAAGATGCCTCGTTCGCGCGTTTCGTACTTTTCGGTGTCGACAGGCAACTGCTTGCGAACCAGTTCCAGGCCCCAGTCCGCGATGGCGCCGAGGCGTGGCGAGATGCCGAGGCAGCCGATGAGGGCATCGAAAGGGAGGGATTGAGCCTGCGCGTCCGGCGTGATGATCCGCAGGCCGGCATCGTCGAACGCGGAAGGCTGGCCGATGGCGAGGCGTATCGCACCTGCCGCGACGCGTTCACGCAAGGCCGCGACGGTGGCATCTTCGCCCTGGAACACGTCTCGCCGATGAAGCAGCGTGACCTGCCTGGCGATCGACGTGAGCGCCAGCGCGGCCTCGAGCGCGGCACCGTCGCCGCCGTTGACCACCACGGTCTGGCCGGTAAAGCGGTCGAAATCATCGGGGTGGTAGAAAAGCCTCGTGCCTTCCAGCTGTTCGATGCCTTCGACGGCGATGCGTTTGGGCACGAAGGCGCCGACGCCGGCGGCAATGAAGACCGTCCTGGCGAGAAATGCCGTATGTCGGGACGTGGTCAGCAGAAACCGACCGTCATCCTGACGCGCGAGGGTCGAAACCTGCTCGCCAAAATGGAATTGCGGCTTGAAAGGTGCGATCTGCTGCAACAGCGACTCCGAAAGGCCCCGCCCGGTGGTGACCGGCGTGCCCGGAATGTCGTAGATCGGCTTGTCGCCATAGAGCTCGACGCACTGGCCGCCGGCTCGGGGCAGTGCGTCGACGATGTGGCAGGAGATTTCGAGCAGGCCGAGTTGGAAGGCCTGGAACAGCCCGACCGGGCCGGCGCCGATGATCAGCGCGTCTGTTTCGATGGGGGCTTGTTGAGTGCTCAGCGCACCAGCTCCGAGATCTTGCCGGTCTTGTCTTTCCACTCTTCGGCGTCAGGCAGGGCAGGTTTGCGCTTGGTGATGCTTTTCCAGCCATCGGCCAGGGCCAGCTCGGCATTGAGCTTGATGAAGGCGAGCTGGTCGCCGGGGAGATCTTCCTCGGCATAGATCGCATTGACCGGGCATTCGGGGATGCAGACCGCGCAATCGATGCACTCGTCGGGGTCGATCACCAGCATGTTCGGCCCTTCACGGAAGCAATCGACCGGACACACGTCAACGCAATCGGTGTATTTGCAGCGGATGCAGGATTCGGAGACGACGTGGGTCATGGTTGTTGCAAAGCGGGAAGGTAAGCGGAAAAACCGGGAATTTTAGGCCTTTGTGGGGGCAGGGCGCACGAGTACCGCCGCGGAGGTCCGGTGCGACGCGGTATCGACCAGGATCAGCGAGCCGAGCGCACGCGATTGCGTGAAGGGCAGCACCGCCAGCGGCTGCTGCAGGCTGAGCACCACGTCGCCGATCGCGTTGGCTTCAAGATGGTCGGTCGGCTCGGAATCCAGCGTCGTGATGTTGACGCGATCCACGATGCGCGCGACCTTCGCCTTGACCCAGCGATGGCCCTGGAGCGCCCAGTAGACGCGGCCCGCCACGAGCGGTTCGTCGTCGAGCCAGGCAATGGTGGCCGTGATCTCGCGCGTCGGTTCGAAGGCGCCGGGTTCCAGCAGCCAGTCGCCGCGCGAGACGTCGAGTTCGCGGTCCAGCACGATGCCGGCGCTGTGACCCGCGTGCACCGTCTTCGGCTGGCGCGTGTGGCTCAGCACTTGCGCAACGGTAGCGCTCTGGTTGCTTGGCAGGACGGTGATCCGCTGGCCCGGCTCGACATGGCCGCTGGCAACGCGGCCCCAGAACACGCGGCGACCGCGCGAGGTGTCCGCCGACGCCGAGAACTTCTCGACCCATTGCACCGGGAAGGCGAAGGGAACGGATTCATCCTGCGCCGTAACCGGCAGCTTCTCCAGCAATTCGAGCAGGCTCGGGCCTTCGTAGCCCGCCCAATCGGCATGGCGCGAAGCCACGTTCCAGCCCTTGAGCGCCGAGATCGGCACAGTGGCGGCGACTTGCACGCCAGCGGCTTCCGCAAAGTTCGACAGCGCGGCCGAGATGCGCTCGAAGGCCAACTCGGCGTCGTCGATGGCATCGAGTTTGTTGACCGCGAACACGATCGACTGCACGCGCAGCAGATGGCAAAGCAGCGTATGGCGGCGCGTCTGCGGCAGAAGCTCGCGCTTCACCACTTCGCCATCGCCGCATTCGGCAGCCCAGGCCAGCTTGGTCGCATCGACCAGCACTACAGCCGCGTCCGCGCTCGATGCCGCGGTGACCATGTTGCGCGTGTACTGCTCATGTCCGGGCGCGTCACCGATGACGAACTTGCGCTGCGCCGTCGAGAAATAGCGATAGGCCACATCGATCGTGATGCCCTGTTCACGCTCGGCCGAGAGACCGTCGGTCAACAGCGCCAGGTCTGTCTCGCCGCCGCGCTGAACCCCGGCCAACTGATCTTGCAGCACCGTCTTGCTGTCGACCAGCAACCGTCCGATCAGCGTGCTCTTGCCGTCATCCACGCTTCCGCAGGTGATGAAGCGCAGCGCCGCGCCAGTCTCGGCGGCATGGGTTCCAGAGGAAGCAGCAATCGAAGTAGTCATGTTCATTTCAATTCATCAACGGCGCATCGGCCTTCATTCCAGAAACACCGCGGAACCGGCTCCGCCGGGCCGCCGGTGTTGCCCCCGGCAGGGGGTGGGCGGCTACACGAAGTGAGCCAACCTGGGGGCGAGTCAAAAATATCCGTCTTTCTTGCGCTTTTCCATCGACGCTTCGGACGTCTTGTCGTCCATGCGGGTGGCGCCGCGTTCGCTCACGTCGGCCGCCAGCGTTTCGATCACCACATCGGCGGCGTCGGCGGCGAGGCTGTCAACGGGGCAGGTGCAGGTGATGTCGCCCACGGTGCGGAAACGCACGTCGCGCACTTCCACTTGTTCGCCGTCGCGCGGCGGGGTGAGTGGGGTCACCGGCACCAGCAGCCCGCGGCGCTCGACCACTTCGCGCTTGTGCGTGTAGTAGATCGAGGGCAGGGCGATGTTTTCGCGCTCGATGTACTGCCACACGTCAAGCTCGGTCCAGTTCGAGATCGGGAACACGCGGAAGTGTTCGCCGTGCGCGAGGCGCGTGTTGAACAGCGTCCACAGCTCCGGGCGCTGGTCCTTCGGCTGCCATTGGCCGAAACTGTCGCGGTGCGAAAAGATGCGTTCCTTGGCGCGCGCCTTTTCTTCGTCGCGGCGGGCACCGCCGATCAGCGCGTCGAAGCGGAACTCCTCGATGGCTTCGAGCAGCGTGACCGACTGATGCACGTTGCGCGATTCGTCCGGATGAGCGAGGCGCACGGTGCCGCGCTTCATCGAATCCTCGACGTTGCGCACGATCAGTTCCGCACCCAGTTCCTTGGCGCGTGCATCACGGAAGTCGGTCACTTCGGGGAAGTTGTGGCCGGTGTCGATCATCAGCAGCGGATAGGGAATGCGGCCGACGCCGAAAGCCTTTTCCGCGCACTTGAGCAGCACCAGTGAATCCTTGCCGCCCGAAAACAGCAGCGTCGGCCGTTCGAAGGAGGCTGCGACTTCGCGCAGGATGAAGATGGTTTCTTCTTCCAGTGCGTCGAGTTGCGTGTTGGACAGGCGCGCGAGCGACTGCGAGGTTTGCAGCAGCAGGTCGTGTTCGGTGCGGGCGTTCATGAAGCGGGGTTCAGTTCGGGATGACACGGATAGGGATGGCGCGGTTGGGCAATGGCGAAACGGCGGACAGCGGTTCGAAAGCCGCTGGCTCCTCAGCCTCATGGCTGCCGTCGGCGGTCACGTGCAGGCCGCATTCCTTGGCGCTTTCCTGCTCCCACCACCAGCGGCCGGAGCGGAAGTCTTCGCCCAACGTCACGGCGCGAGTGCACGGCGCGCAGCCGATGCTCGGGTAGAACTGGTCGTGCAGCGTGTTGTAGGGCACGCCGTAGGTGGCGATGTAGTGCCAGACGTCGCCCCAGGTCCAGCGCGCCAGCGGGTTGACCTTGACACGCTCGGGCTGCTGCTCGATGAATTCGACTTCGGCACGCGCGCCGGATTGCTCGCGGCGCAGGCCGGTGATCCACGCGCGCTTGCCGGCCAATGCGCGATCCAGCGGCTCCATCTTGCGGATGTGGCAACAGGCCTTGCGCAATTCCAGGCTGCGGTACATCGCTTCCTCGCCGTTTTCGGCAACGAAGCCGGTGGCCGCTTCCTCGACCGGGCGATAGACATCGACCTCGCGGCCATAGTGCTTTTGGAGCGCTTCGAGCAGGCCCAGCGTTTCAGCGTGCAGCTTGCCGGTCTCGAGCACGAAGATGCCGCTTGGCACCTGGAAGCGATGCAGGATGTCCGTCACGACCATGTCCTCGGCGCCCAGGCTGGATGCCTGCGTGATCGGCGTGAACTCGGTCGCCGCACCGCGCAGCAAGGCCACGCTCTCGGCGAGCTTGGCTTCGAAATCGGCGGAGGGCTTGGCGTAGAGCGAAATGGCGTTCATGAAAGGCGGGCTCAAGCGGCCGCTTCGTCGCGATGGCGGAACAGCGGGCTGGCCTGCACGTCGCCTTGGTAGAAGTCGCCGAAGCGGTCGAACTGGCGCTGGGCATCGGAAGCGTCCACGCCTTCCTTGAGAACCGCACTCGAAAAGCCGCTGCGTTGCATCTGCACCAGCTGGTCGATCAGCACATCCCCGGTGGCGCGGATATCGCCCTTGAAGCCCAGGCGTCGGCGCAACAGGTAGGCCTGGCTGAACGCTCGGCCATCCGTGAATTTCGGGAAGATCAGGTCGATGCGCTCCACGTCGTCGAGGCAGACCTCGATGGCCAGCGGGTCGGCATCGTTCGGCAACTGCAGAACGCTGGGGTCTCCGTTGTCCACGTGGTCTTCCGCTGCAATCAGGTTGAGTTTCCTGTTCATGCGGCCTCCTCGAACTTGAAGCGTGCGCCGTTGGCTGCGACCTTGAACGGGTCGGGACCCACGCGGCGCAGCGTCTCGATGAAGCTCTCTCCGGGCTGGCGCGTGTCGCGGTAGGTATTGAGCACGGCCTCGATCACGCCCGGCACTTCCGCTGCCGAGAACGAAGGGCCGACCACCTTGCCGGGCTGCGCCGGACCGTTGCGGGCGGCGCCGTCGGAGCCGCCAAGCGTGATCTGGTACCACTCCTTGCCGTCCTTGTCGACGCCGAGGATGCCGATGTGGCCGCTGTGGTGGTGTCCGCAGGAGTTGATGCAGCCGCTGATGTGCAGGTCGATCTCCCCCAGGTCGTCGAGTTCGTCGAGGTCCTGGTAGCGCTCGGTGATGGCCGCTGCGATCGGGATCGAGCGCGCGTTGGCCAATGAGCAGAAATCGCCGCCGGGGCACGAGATCATGTCGGTCAGCAGATGGATGTTCGGGCTGGCAAAGCCGGCCTCGCGCACGGCGAGCCAGAGCGCGTGCAGGTCTTCCGCGTGCACCCAAGGCAGCAGAAGGTTCTGCTCGTGCGTGACACGGGCCTCGCCGGCGCTGAAACGGTCTGCGAGCTGGGCAGCGGCTTCGAGCTGGCTGGCCGACGCGTCGCCCGGCGCCTGGCCGAGCCGCTTGAACGACAGCGTGACGGCGCGCAGCGACGGGTTCCGGTGCGGTGCGACGTTGCGCTGCATCCAGCGCGCGAACTGGGGGTCCTCGGCGGCTTGGGCGCGCAGCTCGGCGTGGGTCGCCTCGGCGCTGCGGAACACGCGGGTGGCGAGCGTCGGCGGCACGAAGCTCGCGGTCACGCGGTCGAGTTCTTCCTGTGTGATGGTGTGCGGCGCGCCGTCGTGTTCGATGATCTGCCTGTACTCGGCCTCGACGTCGTCGATGTAGCGCTGGCCTTCGGCCTTCACGAGGATCTTGATGCGTGCCTTCCAGAGGTTGTCTCGCCGGCCGTAGCGGTTATAGACCCGGATCACTGCTTCCAGGTAGTTCATGAGCTGGTTCCACGGCAGAAACTCGCGCACCACGGTGCCGATGATCGGCGTGCGGCCCATGCCGCCGCCGACCTTGACACGAAAACCGAGTTCGCCCGCGTCGTTCTTGTGCAGTTGCAGGCCGACGTCATACCAGCCGCTGGCGACGCGGTCCTCGATGGCGCCGGTCACGGCGATCTTGAACTTGCGCGGAAGGAAGGCGAATTCGGGGTGCAGCGTGCTCCACTGCCGCATGATCTCGGCGAAGGGGCGCGGATCGGCGATCTCGTCGCTCGCGATGCCGGCGAGCTCGTCGCTCGTGATGTTGCGGATGCAATTGCCGCTGGTCTGGATGCCGTGCATGTCTACCGTGGCCAGCAGATCCATCACGTCGGCCGACTTGGAGAGCGGGATCCAGTTGTACTGCACGTTCGTTCGCGTCGTGAAGTGCGCGTAGTGCGTCGGAAGCCGGACACTGCCGAGCTTGCCCTGCACCTCGTTCGCGTGCCGGTAGAGCTCGGCGTCGGGAGCGTCGTATTCCCGCGCGATCTTCGCCAGCACCCGCAATCGCGCGCTGGAAAGCTCGCCGTACGGTACGGCCACGCGAAGCATCGGTGCGTAACGCTGCACATACCAGCCGTTCTGCAGGCGCAGCGGACGGAACTGGTCTTCGGCGAGCTTGCCTGCCTGCCAACGTTCGAGCTGGTCGCGGAACTGCGCCGCGCGCTGACGCACGAACTGGCGGTCGAAGTCTGTGTATTGGTACATCGTGTGATCTGTGTGGCTGTAAAGGCGGTGCGTCCACACCCCGCCAATGCGATCGAGGAATGTAGAAGCGAGCCTTATGGAAACAAACTATTTTTTGGTTCTCGCCTTATGCGGATAAGCTTATTCGCCAGCAACCATGCGGGTTTGCGGGCGATTGATTGCTTATTCCGGATAAGGCGGCGGCGCTGTGGACCGCCGCCGCGCACGGCGAAGTCGTGCCCGAAACGCGGACGATTCTAGGAAAGGCGGCGAGCTTGCGCTCGCGCGTGGCGCGGCGTTGCTAGAGAACGAAGCGCGTGACGCTGATGTAGTGGCTCAGCGTGCCGCCCAGCACGAAGAGGTGCCACATGCCGTGCGCATGGCGCCAGCCGCGCGGGTTGCGATAGAAGATCGTGCCCGCCGAGTAGAGGCCCGCACCGGCCAGCAGCCAGGCCAGTCCTCCGGCGTCGAGCCGCTCGATCAGCGGTGCGGCGGCCAGGACGCCGAGCCAACCCATGCCCATGTAGAGCAGCAGCGACGGCTTCGGCGCTTCGCCCGGGCGGAGTTCGCGCCCGATGCCCAGCAGCGCCACGGTCCAGATGCTGGCCAGCAAAGCCCAGCCCCATGCCCCTTGCAGCGTGACGAGCGCGAAGGGCGTGTAGCTGCCGGCGATGAGCAGGTAGATCGCGCAATGGTCCATCCGCTGCCAGAACAGCTTCATCCGGCCACGCGTGCTGTGGAAAAGCGTCGACGCCGCGTACAGCGTGATCATTGAAACGCCGAAGACAAGGGCGCTGGCTGTCTTGGCCGGATCAGCGGTCGGCACCGTCTTGGCGAGCAGCGCGGCGGAACCGGCCGTCGCGAGGAGGAGCCCGAGGAGGTGGCTATAGCCGTTGAAGCGTTCACCGATGTACATGGTCGCCGCCAAAGTTCATGGATGTGTCGAGTGGGCCGGGGAATTGCTGCACTGTGACGACATGAGACACCTATTTACGTTTTTACACATCTACCGTTGGTGCTGGCGAATTGGCCGGTCGCGGCTGCGGCACGACGAACGCCTCCAACCATTGGAAGGGGAGCTTGGGGAGTGCGTATGGCCTCCGGCCTCCTTCGAATGAAGGTAGCGTTTCGTGCGATTTGTCCGTGTAGGAACCCCTTGGCGCCGCAACGACGCGAGGGCACTGGTCGCCGAACTCGAAGCGCGGCTCGCCGAAGCGAAGGCCGCGGTCAAGCCCGCCTGAATCAGCAGCAGCGTCCGGTCCCTTGCCCGTACCTGCGCTCGATGACTCGCGCGCAGTATTCATTGCGCGTCAACACCGGCGCGCCGGGGTGCGTGGCTTCGGCGTGCGCGAGATAGCGCTCATAGTCCGGCATGCCGAAGACTTGCCGGCACACCGAGCAGACGCTGCGCATGCTGCGTCCCAGCCAGCGCTCGGTATCGGGAACGGGTGTTGCCTGCGCCGTCACGACATCGCTCCTTGCGCGCCGGAGAACGGAGGGATCTCCTGCGCCGTCGGCTTCGACTGCTTCAGCGCCTGCATGCAGATCTTGGCCGCGAAGACGCACATCGCGACCACGAGCAGCACGAAGAAGCCGCACACCACCGCGTCAAGGTAGTTGTTGAAGGCGACCCGCTGCATCTCCTCGATCGACTTGGCTGGCGCGATCACCGTCCCCTGCGCGGCCGCATCGCCGAACTTGCGCGCCAGCGCGACGAAGCCGATGGCGGGGTCGGGATGGAAGATCTTCTGCACGCCTGCAGTCAGCGTGGTGATGAGCAGCCATGCCGTGGGCACCAAGGTCACCCACACGTAGCGCTGCCGCTTCATCTTCACGAGCACGCTGGTGCACAGCAGCAGCGCGATTCCGGCGAGCATCTGGTTGCCCACGCCGAACAACTGCCACAGCGTGTTGATGCCGCCCAGCGGATCGACCACGCCCTGGTACAGGAAGTACCCCCACATCGCGACGCACAGCGCCGTGGCGACGAGGTTGGCGGGCAGGAATTCGGTGTTGCCGAGCGGCTTGTAGACGTGGCCCAGCATGTCCTGGATCATGAAGCGCCCGACGCGCGTGCCGGCATCGACCGCCGTGAGAATGAACAGTGCCTCGAACAGGATCGCGAAGTGGTACCAGAAGGCTTCCATCGACTTCCCGCCGAAGGCCTGCCCAAGAATCTGCGCCATGCCGACCGCGAGCGTGGGTGCGCCGCCGGCGCGCGAGAGGATGCTGGTCTCGCCGATGTCCTTCGCGGTCTGCGTGATGAGCTCCGGCGTGATCGTGAAGCCCCAGCTCGAGATGACCTGCGCGGCGTTGGCGGCGGTCGTCCCGATCACCGCGGCGGGTGCATTCATCGCGAAGTAGATGCCCGGGTCGAGCACGCTTGCGGCGGTGAGCGCCATCACCGCGACGAATGATTCGGCCAGCATGCCTCCGAAGCCGATGAAGCGCATGTGCGATTCCTTCTCGACCATCTTCGGCGTCGTGCCCGACGAGATCAACGCATGGAAGCCCGAGACCGAACCGCACGCGATCGTGATGAAAAGGAAGGGGAACAGCTTGCCCGAGAACACCGGCCCGGTGCCGTCGATGAAGCGCGTGGTGGCCGGCATCGACAGCAGCGGCGCGACGTAGTAGATGCCGAGCGCGAGCGCGACGATGGTGCCGATCTTGAGGAAGGTGCTCAGGTAGTCGCGCGGCGCCAGCATCAGCCAGACGGGCAGGCTGGCGGCGATCGCGCCGTAGATGATCAGCGCCCAGGCGAGCTGCGTGCCGTTGAGGGTGAACATCGGCCCCCATGTCGGATCGCCGGCCACGGTGCGGCCCAGAAAGATCGACAGCAGCAGCAGCACCACGCCGAAGGCGGAAGCCTCGCCCACGCGCCCCGGCCGGATGACGCGCATGTACAGACCCATCAGCAGTGCAATCGGGATCGTCGCGAAGATGGTGAACAGTCCCCAGGGGCTTCCCGTGAGCGCCTTGACGACGATCAGCGCCAGCACCGCGAGGATGATGATCATGATCGCCAGGACACCGATGAGCGCCAGAGTGCCAGGAACGGGACCGAGCTCCATCTTGATCATCTCGCCCAGCGACTTGCCGTCGCGCCGCACGGAGGCGAAGAGCACGATGAAGTCCTGCACCGCCCCGGCCACGACCACGCCCGCGAGGATCCAGATCGTGCCGGGAAGGAAACCCATCTGCACGGCGAGTACCGGCCCGACCAGCGGCCCCGCACCCGCGATGGCCGCGAAATGGTGGCCGTACAGCACCCACTTGTTGGTGGGCACGTAGTCCATCCCGTCGTTGTGGCGGATGGCCGGCGTCGGCCGCGAATCGTCGAGGCGCAGGACCTTGTCCGCGATGAACTTGCTGTAGAAGCGATAGGCGATGAAGTAGACACAGAGGGCTGCCGTGACCAGCCACACCGCATTGACGCTTTCCCCGCGGCCCAGCGCCAGTGCGGCGAAGGAGAACGCTCCCAGGATGGCGACGGCTGACCAGACCAGGAGGGATGTGAGCTTGTTCATCGCGCAGTCCTCTCAGCAAAAGACGTCCGGATTTCGCGTCAGACGACCTTCACGTTGATGTCGTAAAGGCCGTCGATGTGCCCCGTCATCACGTCGCCCGGCACCACCGGCCCGACGTTTTCGGGCGTTCCCGAATAGACGATGTCACCCGGGAATAGTTCGTTGTACATCGACAGGTTCGCGATCTGTTCGGCCACGCTCCAGATCATCCGAGACAGGTCGCTCGACTGCTTCGTTTGCCCGTTCACCTTGAGCCAGATGGCGCCCTTGCTGAAGTGCCCGACCTGGCTGACCGGATGCAGATGGCTCACCACCGCCGAATGGTCGAATGACTTGCCGATTTCCCAGGGCTTCTTCTCGTTCGCCATGGCATTCTGGAGGTCACGGCGGGTCATGTCCAGACCGACGGCGTAGGCGAAGACGCAATCCAGCGCCTTGTTGGCGGGGATGTTCCGGCCGCCCTTGCTGAGCGCGGCGACGAGTTCGACCTCGTAGTGGTAGTTCTTGGTGACCGGTGGATAGGGATGATCGATCGTCACGTCCTTCGGGGCCAGTTGCACGGCATCGTTCGGCTTCTGGAAGAAGAAGGGTGGTTCGCGGGTCGGGTCCGACCCGCGCTCGATCGCATGCGCGGCGTAATTCCGTCCAATGCAATAGATGCGGCGCACCGGAAAGGACTGGTCGCTGCCCACGACCGGGATGGTGGACCCGGCAATGGAAAACATGGGCTTCTTCGCGCCTGGCGCGCCAGCCGTCGAGGCACAGCCGGAAAGCGCTCCTGCCGCCATCGCGGCGGTGGAGAGTTGCAGCATGGCTCGGCGATTCGTTGCGGTCATCTAAGGAGTCTCCTTGTTACTTTTCGAGGGGAGTCGATCATCCCGCCTCGCTGATCGGGGTGCAACGCGAGCAAGTACGTAGCCCGTTGCCTATCGGACTGATCGGCTACGGCCTAAGCGATATGGACCTACAGCGGCGCGCGTAATACATAAGTAGTCTGAAAACTTGAGCTGAACGCAGGAAACCGACGTGCCGCAAGTCCAACGACGCGAAATGACGACGCTGTACCAAGCGGTCGTTTGCAGTCGCCTGGGCGTGGAGGCCGCGCGCGGAGAACTGATCGAGGCGCTCGGCGACTGGTTGTGCGGAAGCGGGACCCCGCCTGGCCTGCCGGAAATCGAGGCGCTGGCGCGCCTCACCGCAGCGCAGGAGAAGGCAGAGGCTGAGTACGCGCGGCACGTCGCGGTGCTGTCCAACGCATTGGTCGCGCGCTTGCGGCGCGCCTGACAGCTTCCGGCAGTTCAGAACGAGCCAACGGTCGAGCCGAGCACGATGACGGCGACCAGCGCCAACAGCGCGCCGACGATGCCGACCATCACGATGTCGAAGTAGCTTTCGCGGTGTCCCTGGCCGCACACGGCGAGCAGAGTGACGACTGCGCCGTTGTGAGGCAGGCTGTCGAGCGTGCCCGCGCCGATCACCGCGACCCGGTGCATCAGTGCGGGATCCAGGCCGGTCGTGGCGGCCAATTGCATGAAGGTGCCGCCCAGCGCGTCGAGTGCGATGGTCAGGCCGCCCGACGCCGAGCCGGTGAGCGCTGCGAGGATGTTGGTCGACACGGCCAGCGACACCAGCGGGCCACCCCCGATTCCCAGCACCCAGTCGCGCACCATTTCGAAAGCAGGCATCGCCGCGACGACCGCGCCGAAGCCCACCAGGCTGGCCACGCTCACGACCGGCAACACGGCAGCGTTGGCGCCCGCGTCGACCGTGCCACGCAGCGACGGCAGGCGTTTCCAGTTCAGCGCGATCAGCACGACGATGGCCACCGTGAGCGCGACCAGCACCGCCCACACGCCCCCTACGTTCGCCAGCGTGATGCCGCCGAACCGCGGTTCGGACAGGAAGTCGGTATCCATGCGCGGCAACACGACCAGCGCCATCAGCAGATTGACCAGCACAACGACCACGAGCGGCAGCAGCGCGACGACGACGCCGGGCTGTCCCGTGCCATGCGCGCCGTGCGCGATCTCTGCCGGATCGAAACTGCCGGACGTGGTTGCACGTTCGCGTACCACAGGGTCGTCGGCTGCGCTGACGTGCTTGTCGACGGTGACCGTGCCGAAACTCTCGCCGGCTCGGCGTGCGGAGCCCTCGGCGCGGCGCAGCCACCACATGCCGAATCCGAGCATGATCGCGGCGGCGATGAGACCCAGTCCCGGTGCGGCAAAGGCCGTCGTGCCGAAGAAGGGCATTGGAATCGCGTTTTGGATGGCCGGCGTGCCCGGCAGGGCCGACATCGTGAAGGTGGACGTCCCCAGCGCGATGGCCGCCGGCATGAGACGCCCCGGAATGTCGGCGGCGCGGAACAGCGCCTGCGCCATCGGAGCCAGCACGAAGAAGGCGACGAAGAGGCTGACGCCGCCGTAGGTCACCATTGCACCGGCCAGCACGACGGCGAGCATCGCGCGCTTCGGGCCCAGCTTTTCAGTCATGAAGCGCGCGATGGTCTGCACCGAGCCGCTGTCATCCATCAGCTTGCCGAAGATCGCGCCGAGCAGGAAGAGGGGGAAGAACTGTGCCAGGAAGCCGGCCGCCGAGGTCATGAAGGTCTGCGTCCAATGCGCAAGCAATGGCTCGCCGGCGAACAGCGCGGCGATGAGGGCCGCCATCGGCGCCAGGACAAGAACGCTCCAGCCGCGGTACGAGAGCCAGATCAGCAGCCCGAGGCCGACGAAGATTCCTGCGAGTCCCATGGCTTCAGACTCCTTCGAGCAGGGCGTCGAGATCGAGCGTCGAACGTTTGCCGACATCGCCTGCGTGCGCGTCGATGAACGCAGTCGCCGCGACGCGGCCTTCGTCGCGCAACTTGCAGAGGAATGCCCACTCGGCAATCATCTTGGACGAATAGCCGAGGTCGAGCATCGCGTCCGTCGCGATGCGGTGGATGCGCATGCGCGCCCAGGCCGCGCCTTCGCCATGCCCGGGGTCTGCCACCTGATGCAGCATCGCGATCATGCGCAGTTCCTTCAACAGGGGCGAGTTGAACGAGATCTCGTTGAGGCGGTTGTTGATCTCCTGCGCGCTGCGCGGAACGCCGGGACGCTCGACCGGATTGATCTGCACGAGGATGGTGTCGCTCGCCTTGCATTCGCGAATCAGCGGCGTCATCGTCGGGTTGCCGGCGTAGCCGCCGTCCCAGTAGGGATCGCCGTCGATCTCGACCGCATGGAACATCGAGGGCAGGCAGGCAGACGCCAGCAGCACGTCGGGGGTGATCTCTGCGTTGCGGAACACCCGGCCGCGGCCCGTTCGCACATTGGTCGCAGTCACGAACAGCTTGATCGGTGACGATGCCAGCCGCTCGAAGTCGATCAGGTCGGCCAGGATGCCGCGCAGGGGATTCGTGCCCTGCGGATTGAGGTCGTAGGGCGACCATAGTCGGGTGGCCATGTCGACTGCCATGAAGACCGGCGAATTGTCGAGCGTCCACTGGCCGCTCATCATCTCCATCCAACCGCGGCGGAAAGGACTGAACCGGGCTGCTTCGGAGACGCCTCGCCAGAAGTTCTCGAGCGATTCGCGCGCGCCCTCGGCGCCAGCCCGTGCGTGGCCGCAGGCCGTCACCGCCGCGTTCATGGCGCCGGCCGACGTACCCGAGATGCCGTCGATTCGAAACCATGGCTCTTCGAGCAGGCGGTCGAGCACGCCCCAGGTGAACGCGCCATGAGAACCGCCGCCTTGCAGCGCGAGGTCGATGGGAAGTGTTTTCAAGGTGGACCTCCAGAAGGCGTTGCCTACGTTGTAGAGCCAAGCAATGCCCGCGCCAGCTTGCAAGGGATGAATCGATCCATCCTATCCCGGGCGGATGGTCGAACTCAAGCGAACAGAGTGCTGGTCGACATGCGCGAGATGTGATACGGGATGCATCTTCGCCGCAAGGGATGACGGGCAGACGTCACGCCGCCGCGAGCGACGGGTTGCCCCTTCGCCCCTTCGCCCCTTTGCCCCTTTGCACCATTGGGCAATTGCCCGCCTGGCACTTTGAAGCGACATTAGCGATTCACAACAGTTCCGTGCCGGGTCCTTCCGGATGTTGATCGTACGGATTCCCCCGGGCAGGAGGAAAGCGATCGATGAGATTTGCTTCTCATGAAATGGCCTTGCGCCAGCTGGGCATTGCCAAGACCGGCGTCCGCGGACTTCCCGTAGCGGTGCTTGCCCTGGCATTGCTTTCGGGCTGCTCGAAGACGGCGCCCGAAAAAGCAGCCCCGCCCCCGATCGATGTTTCGATACAGAACGTCCAGGCGCAAACGGTGCCCGTGGTCTTCGAGTTCGTCGGACAGACCGAAAGCTCCCAACAAGTCGAGATCCGCGCGCGCGTCAACGGTTTTCTCGAGAAGAGGGTCTACACCGAAGGCTCTTTCGTCGAACCGGGGCAGGTGCTGTTCAGGATGGACACCAAGCCCTTCGAGGCCAACCTGAAGGCCGCGAAAGCCGAGCTGGCGCAGCAACAGGCGAGACTGGACACCGCTCGCGCCAACCTCAAGCGCGTGAAGCCGCTGGTCGAAGACAACGCCCTGGCCATCAAGGACCTCGACGATGCCACGGGGCAGGAGCAAGCCGCTGCCGCCGCCGTGGAAGCCGCCGCCGCCAAGGTGACCGACTCGATGCTGAATCTCGGCTACACGACGATCACGTCGCCGGTCAGCGGCCAGTCATCCTTTGCCAAGGTCCAGGATGGCGCCTATGTCAATGCCGCGAACAGCCTCCTGACCTACGTCGCCAAGCTCGATCCGATGCGCGTGAATTTCAGTCTCTCCGAGAACGAATCGCTGCGCGTACAGGACGAACTCGCGAAGGGAAAGCTCATCAGGGCGCCTCACGATGACTATGCCGTCGCGCTGGTGCTGGCCGATGGATCGGTCTTCCCGGCGCAGGGACGCATCACCTTTGCCGATGCCGCGTTCAGCCAGGAAACCGGCACTTTCCTGCTGCGTGCCGAATTGCCCAACCCCAAGGGTGAATTGAAGCCCGGGCAGTTCGTGCGGGTCAAGGTCTACGGCTTCACACGGCCGAATTCCATCGTCATCCCGCAGCGAGCAGTGCAGCAGAGTCCGCGCGGCGAGTACGTCTGGGTCGTCGACGGCGAAAGCAAGGCCAGCATGCGTCCCGTGACCGTCGGTGACTGGATGGGCGATCAATGGCTCGTGACCGGCGGCCTCAAGGATGGCGAGCATGTGGTGGTCGATGGCTTCATGCGACTTGCGCCGGGCACGCCCGTGCAGGCCAAGGAGGTTCCGGCCGAACCCTTGCCCGATGTCAAGACGTTGACGCGGCCTGCCGGGCCCGTGCCGCCGGGTGCGATCGCAGCCGCGGCCGGCGCGCTGCCGGAATCGAAGCGGGGCGCTCCCGCGACGACGCCTCCGCCGGGCAGCGACAACAAGGACGCCGTGTACTTCGATCGCGGTCGCACCACGCTCGACGCGACCGGCCAGGCGCGCCTGGTGGCCGTGGTCGCAGCCCTCAAGGCGAAACCTGAATTGCGCGTCGTTCTCCAGGGCTACGTCGACGCGACCGGGGATGCGCAGCGCAACATGGCACTCGCCAAGCAGCGCGCGGAGTCGGTGCGCGACACGCTGCTGGCTGCCGGCGTGCCGGCCGATCGCATCGTGCTGCAGAAGCCTGCCAACATCGTGGGCGGCGAATCGCCCGCGCTGGCGCGGCGTGTGGATGTCGTGCTGGCGGAGGCCCGATGAAGTTCGCGCACTTCTTCATCGACCGGCCCATCTTCGCCTCCGTCATCTCGATCATCCTGGTGCTTGCCGGGGTGGTTGCGATGCTGAATCTGCCGATTGCGCAGTTTCCCGACATCACGCCGCCGCAGATTTCCGTGAGCGCCACCTATCCGGGCGCGAGCGCGGCGGTGGTGTCGGAGAACGTGGCCGCGCCCATCGAGCAGCAGGTCAACGGCGCCGACCGCATGATGTACATGAACTCGACGTCGAGCTCGACGGGGAACGTGACGCTCTCGGTCTTCTTCGAGATCGGCACCGATCCTTCGCTGGCCCAGGTCGACGTGCAGAACCGCGTGAACCTCGCGCTGCCGACCTTGCCTTCGGCGGTGAGCCAGCAGGGCGTGAGCGTGCAGAAGAAATCGCAGGCCTTCATGATGATCGTGGCGATCTATTCGCCCGACGACAGCCAGGACCCGACCTACATCGCGAACTACGCGAACATCAATGTGTTGGACGCGATCAAGCGCATTCCGGGCGCGAACCAGAGTTCCATCTTCGGCTCGCCGGACTACGCGATGCGCCTGTGGCTCAAGCCCGACCGGATGGCCAGCCTGAGCATGACGGCGACCGACGTGCAGCAGGCCGTCGCCGCGCAGAACCAGCAGTACGCCGCCGGCCGTCTCGGCGCGTCGCCCACGTCGACGCCGGTGCAGCAGACCATTCCGGTCGCGACCTCCGGCCGGATGACGGAGCCCTCGCAATTCGACAACATCATCCTGCGTGCGCAGCCGGGGACGGGCGCGATCGTGCGGGTCAAGGACATCGGCCGCTCGGAACTCGGCTCCAAGGATTATTCGATCCGCTCCAAGTACAACGGCAAGACGGCGACGCTGATCGCGATCTACCAGCAGCCGGGCGCGAACGCGCTGCAGGTCGCGACCAACGTGCGCACACTGCTGCAGGAGATGAAGAAGACCTTCCCCACCGGGCTGGACTACGACATTGCGCTGGACACGACCGACTTCGTGCGCGAGTCGATCAACGAGGTGGTGCACACCTTCATCGAGGCCGTCGTGCTGGTGGTGATCGTCGTCTTTGTCTTCCTGCAAAGCTTTCGCGCCACGCTGGTGCCCATCCTGGCGGTGCCGGTCTCGATCCTCGGCGCGTTCATCGGCATGACGGCAATGGGCTTCTCGATCAACATGCTCACGTTGTTCGGCATGGTGCTGGCGATCGGGATCGTGGTGGACGACGCGATCGTCGTCGTCGAGAACGTCGAGCGCAACATGGCCGAATTCGGCCTGTCGCCCAAGGAGGCGGCCAAGCGCGCGATGGACGAGGTCAGCGGGCCGGTGGTCGCCATCGTGCTGGTGCTGTGCGCGGTGTTCGTTCCGGTGGCGTTCCTCTCGGGCATCACCGGCCAGCTCTACAAGCAGTTCGCGATCACGATTGCGGTGTCGGTCGTGCTGTCGGGGCTGGTGGCGCTGACGCTGTCGCCTGCGCTGGCCGCGATCCTGCTGAAGCCGCCGAAGCAGGGCGAGCACGAGAAGAAGGGTTTCTTCGGCTGGTTCAACCGGCGCTTCGAGCGCCTGACCGACGGCTACACATCCAGTACGCGACTGGCCATTCGGCGAGTGGGCATGTCGGTGGTGCTGATCGCCGGCATGGTGGCCATCATGCTGGGCCTGTTCAAGCACGTGCCGACGACCTTCCTTCCAGTGGAGGATCAGGGCTACATCTTCACCGCGGTGATCATGCCGGATGCGGCCAGCCTGGACCGCACGTCGGCCGCGACGGACCGCGCGCAGACATGGTTCAGCAAACAGGCGGCGGTGAAGTCGGTGGCGACGGTGCCGGGCTTCAGCCTGATCGATTCGCAGCTCAAGTCCAACGCGGGCGTTCTCTTCGTATCGCTGAAGGGCTTCGCGGAGCGGCAGGCCCCGGACGATCGCGCAGGCGCCCTGATACGGCGCGCGACCGCGGAGTTCTCGACCTTCCAGGAGGCCATCTTCGTGCCGGTGAACCCGCCTTCGATCCCGGGCCTGGGCACGACGGGCGGCTTCGAGTTCTGGATACAGAGCGAAGGCGACGCGAGCCTGCAGCGGCTCGAGGAAGTGACGCGCGAATTCATCGCCAAGTCGCGCCAGCGCCCCGAGTTGCGGGGGGTCAATTCGACCATCAACACGCGATCGCGGCAGCTGCTCGTCGACGTGGATCGCGACAAGGCCGAGAGTCTCGGCGTGCCCGTGCAGGACGTGTACTCCACGCTGCAGACGCTCTTCGGATCGCTCTATGTCAGCCAGTTCCCGAAGAACAGCCGGCTGTTCCAGGTGATCCTGCAGGCCGAGCCGGACTACCGCACCAAGCCGGAAGACCTGCAGAACATGTTCGTTCGCAATCGCGACGGGCAGATGGTCCCGCTGAAGGCGGTGGCAACCTCGCGCTACGTGACCGGCGCGGACATCGTCACGCGCTTCAACAACTTCACGGCCGCCAAGATCACCGGCGACGCGGCGGAGGGCTACAGCTCGGGCCAGGCGCTCGACGCCATGGAGGCCATCGCCAAGGAGGTGTTGCCGGAGGGCTTCTCGTACGCATGGTCGGGCGAGGCTTATGAAGAACGCAAGGCAGGGTCCACCGCCGGCCTGGTCTTCGCGTTCGCGCTGGTGATGGTGTTCCTCATCCTCGCCGCGCAATACGAGAAGTGGTCTTTGCCTGTCGGCGTGCTCCTGGCGGTGCCCTTCGCGCTGTTCGGTGCCATTGCGGCGATCTGGTTGCGCGGTATCCAGAACGACGTCTATTTCCAGATCGGCCTGACGGTGCTGATCGCGCTGGCCGCGAAGAACGCCATCCTGATCTTCGAGTTCGCGGTCGAATTGCGGCACAAGGAAGGCTTGTCGCCGTACGACGCTGCGGTGGGCGCCGCCCGGCTGCGTCTGCGGCCGATCATCATGACCTCGCTCGCCTTCATCCTGGGCTGTATTCCGCTTGCGATCGCCAGCGGCGCCTCGGCCGCGAGCCGGCAGTCGCTGGGCACCGGGGTGATCGGCGGCATGCTCGGCGCGACGCTGATCGCAATCTTCTTCATCCCGATGTTCTTCTGGGGCCTCGAAACGCTCAGCGATCGCACATCGAAGAAGAAGCCTGCGCCCCATCCGGACGGCGACGTGCCGCCCGCCGAGGGGCAAGGAGCCGTCGATGCGCCGCATTGATATCAACCTTCGCGCTGCAGTGGCGTTGGTTGCAGGACTGCCGCTGGCCGGATGCATGCTCGGGCCGGACTACAAGCGGCCGGCCCTCGACATTCCGACCCAGTACAGGGCGACCGCGCCGAAGCCGACTGCCGCAGCCTCAGCGGCAGACGAGGCGTGGTGGCGGCTGTTCGACGATCCGGTCCTCGACGCGTTGATCAGCGAAGGCCTGCGCAACAACCAGGACCTGATCGCGGCCGCTGCACGCGTGGAGCAGTTCTACGGCGCGCTCGGCACGACCCGGTCGCCGCTGTTCCCGCAGGTCGGCGCCGACGTGAACGGAAGCCGCACGCGCGCCAGCGAGCGGACGATTACTCCCGCTCCTTCGATCAATCCGTACAACGCCGTTCAGGCGACGCTGCTTGCAAGCTGGGAGATCGATCTCTTCGGCCGCACGCGACGGCTGACCGAGGCCGCGACGGCCGACCTGCAGTCCAGCGAGGCATTCCGGCGCGGGACCGTGGTGTCGATCGTCGCCGCGATCACGACGGGCTACGTGAACCTTCGGGAGCAGGATCGCGAACTGGAGGTCTCGCGCGAGACGCTGGGGCTGCGCAAGGATGCGTTGGACCTGTTCGAACGACGCTTCAAGGGCGGCGTCGTGTCGGATGTCGAAGTGAGCCAGGCCCGCTCGGAATATGCCTCCGCGCTGCGGACCATCCCCTTGCTCCAGCAGGCCATCGGGCAGCAGGAGAATGCGCTGTCGAATCTCATCGGCCGGAATCCCGGACCTGTTGCGCGCGGGAAGGCGGTCAACGACATGTCGCTGCCGATCGTCCCTGCCGGCTTGCCTTCCGACCTGCTGGAGCGGCGGCCGGACATCCTGGAGGCGGAACAGCAGATGGTGGCGGCCAATGCGCGCATCGGCGCGGCCAAGGCGGCCTACTTTCCGACGATTTCGCTGACCGGCGCATTCGGACAGGCGAGCCGCTCGCTGTCCGACCTGTGGGAAGGGCCATCGCGCCTGTGGACCTACGGCGCTGACATCTCGATGCCGATCTTCACGGCGGGCGCCATCGCGGGCCAGGTGCAGAGCGCCGAGGCGGTGCAGCGCCAGTCGGTCGCGCAATACACGAAGGTGGTGCAGGCCGCCTTCAGCGAGACCGACAACGCGCTCACCGGCATCACGACATCGCGGCAGGCGCTCGACGCGCAAATGCAGCAGGTGGCCGCGCTGGCCAACTATGCGCGCCTTGCGCGCAAGCGATTCGAGGGCGGCTACACCAGCTATCTCGAAGTGCTCGATGCCGATCGCAATCTGTTCAGCGCGCGGCTGGAGCTTGCTCGACAGCAGGGCAGTGTGCTGCTGCAATCGGCAGCGCTCTACAAGGCGCTCGGTGGCGGCTGGATCGACGTTGCGGACCAGGGAGCGCCGCAGCCGGGTGTTCGCCTGAGCGAGCGGCCGCCGATCTTTCCGTGACGCGGCTCTCCGTTCCAAGGGGTCAGCAAGAGACGCGCCGCACCACGACCGAAGCGTCCAGTCCCTCGTAAGCCCCGGGTTCGCCGTACCAGGTGCCGGAGATGGGCGCCGCCAGCGCAGGATCGCGCGCGACGCCGACGCGAATCAATTGGCTGCTGCCCATGAAGTTGTTGGTCGGATCGAAGGCCACCCAGCCTGCACCCGGCAGATAGGCCTGCAGCCATGCGTGCGTGCTTCCCGCGCCGGTGACGGAGCCATCATCGGCCGCTTCGTTGGCTGTATCGAGCGCGGCGTCGTACAGATAACCCGTGACGAAGCGCGTGGCGATGCCCAGGCGACGCGCGGCTTCCATCATCAGCAACGCATAGTCACGGCAACTGCCGCTGCCGAGCGCGAGGGTCTGGAGCGGCGTCTGCGTGCCTTCCTCGTCACGAGCGGCATAGGTCAGGCTCTGGGCGATATGCGCGTTCATGCGCTTGAGCACGTCGAAGGTGCCGTTGGGCGCATCACTGTGGAGGAACTGGTGAGCCCAACGGATCAGCGTGCCGTTGGGATCGTCGTGATGCGGGCGCAGGTAGCGCTCGAGATCGAAGCGGTCCTCCACCGAATAGGCGAAGGGGAGGACCAGGGCCGCCGGGTCGAGATCGAGCATGCCGACAGTGGCGGGCACATGCTCGATCGTGAAGCGGCAGACGATGCGCAGCTCAGTGGCTTCGCCCAGCGGGTACACAAGCGCGACCGAGTTGGAATGAGGGTCCAGGATCATCCGGATGTTGGCCGTCGGACTCACCTGCAGGTCGGTCGCGAGCACGCGCAGGTCGTGGCTTTCGCGGGGCCTGAACATCACGCGATGCAGACCGAAGGTGACCGGCGTCTTGTACCGGTAGACGGTGGTGTGGGTGACGTCGTATTGGATGGCCATGGCGGATTGTCCTGCGTGCGGAGAAATTGCTATATGGCGCTGGCCAATCCCCGAGGCGCCGCGGGCTGCGCTCGCTGGGTATCGAGCGCGCTCGCGAGCTTCGCCGGCAACGGCAGGGGTTCGCCGTGCCAGCGTGCGGCGAGCAGTTCGGCGCACAGCGCGGCGAAGCTCATGCCGCGCGATCCCAACGCCGTGCAGAGCCACGCGCCGTCCTCGGCCGTCGCGTCGATCGGACCGACCAGCGGACGCCGATCGCCGGAGGCGCAGCGCACGCCGGCCCATGCCTGCACGTCACCCTCTGCGAACGACGCGTCAAGCTGCGCTGCCGCATCGGGATGCAGGCGCTGGAGTCGTTCGAAATTGACTTGTCGCTCGGCCGGCCGCACGGACGGATCGCTGCTGTCGCGGTCGAAGGTCGCGCCAGCGAGCCACAAGTCGCCGGCATCGTCGGGTACGCGGGCAATCAGATGACCGTCACCATTGATCGGCACGCCGTGCAATTGCGCACTGGAAGGCGTGACACCCCAGGCGACCTGACCGCGTACTGGCTGCAGCGGAAGGTCGGGCGCAAAGGCGCGGCTTTCGAAGCCGGCGGCAACCACGACCCGATCGGCTCGCACGAGCGCCGTCCTGCTGTCGTCACGTAGCAACCAACCTGCTTCGACCCGTTCGATGCACGCAACGTGCCGACCCGTTTCAACTCGGATGCCGGGTTGCGCGAGCCAGGCTTCGACCAGCCGCGCCGGCCGTACCCATCCTGCACGTGCGTGCCAGAGTGCGACGGTCTCGGACGGCAGGCCGGCATCGTGGAGTTGTGCCGCTGTCGCGTGCCATGACTCGTTGGGACCTTCTGCGGTCCAGCCGTCAGGCAGGCGGGCATCCGCCATCGCGCGACGTTCGATCACGCCGCTCGCGCGCCAGTCGCGCCCTTCGTCCAACCATTGCGCCAACTGCTGCCACGTCGCGCGAATACCGGCCCGCGTGAGTCGCGAGAGCAGCGCGTCGTCCGGCGACACGTGTGGCGCCAGCATGCCCACCGGCAGTCCCGACGCGCCGGCGGCAGGGTGAGCAGCCGCATCGAGCACCGTCACTTCCCACCCGCGCCGCGCCAGACTCGCCGCAACAGCCGCACCGGCCAACCCTGCGCCGATCACCGCGCAATGGCCGGGAGTCGCCGGTGGCAGCGGTGCGGGCCTGCGGCGCCGGACTTCCCATGCCGGTGCAAACACCGCCTGAAGGCAATCGCGCTTGGGCGGCAGACCGGGCGCCTTCGTCACCTCGAAGCCGCATTGCGCCAGCGCGGCACGCACTGCGCTGGCAATGGTCCATGTGGCCGCGCGCGTCCCGCGTCGAGCGAAGCGCGAGACCGCCTTGAGCGTCTCTGCCGACCACATTTCAGGATTGCGCTGCGGGCTGAAACCGTCGAGAAAAATGCTGTCCGATTCGAAGCGCTGCGCGCGCAGCATCGACTGCACGTCGCCGATGCACAACGTGAGCAGCACCCGTCCTTCTTCGAGCCAGAGTCGATGGAAGCCCGGCAGCAGCCCGTGCCACTGAGCGGCCAGCTTTTCCGCCAGCGGCATTAGCTCGGGATAGGAGGCGGCGGCCCGCAAGAGATCTTCCCGAGAGACCGGATAGGCCTCGATCGAAACGAAATGCAGCAGCCGAGGCCGCTGCGGATCGGCCCGCCAAGCCTCCCAGGTTGTCAGGAAATTGAGCCCAAACCCAAAGCCAGTTTCGAGAATCCGCCATTGCGGCTGCCCAGCCCATGCCTCGGGCAACCCGCAGCCGCCCAGAAACACATGCCGCGCCTGCGCCGGTGCGCCGGTTTCCGTGTGATAGATGTCGTCGAACCGCGCGCTGCGCGGAATGCCGTCCGCGCGCCAATCGACAGGTTCAGCCATGCGCGGACGAAATCAGCGCCTGCAGCCCAAACCCGGGGCGCGCTTCATTCCGATGGTGGAACGTACCCCTGGGCGACGTCGGCGCCGTCGCCGAAGAAATGCTTTTCCATCTGGCGCGCCAAGTACTGGCGGGCGCGCGCATCAGCCAAATTCAGCCGGTTTTCATTGACCAGCATCGTCTGCTGCTTGAGCCATGCGGCCCAGGCTTCCTTGCTGACTTTTTCCCAGATGCGTTTGCCGAGTTCTCCGGGATAAGGGGGAAAGTCGAGACCTTCAGCCTCTTTGCCGAGCTTGATGCACTGGATCATGCGTGCCATTTGGGTGCCTTTGGGGTGTCTTTAGTTGATTTCGCTATTTAGAACTGAGAACTCGGTTGTTCTCGATTCCATATGCCGTATCCAGAATACGCGGCTTCAGCTTTATGCCATTTACGAGCACTAGACCATGAGCCTTCGCCGCGACTTTATCAAGCTTTCCCTGGGTGCCGCCGCTGCTGCGGGCATCGCCCTGACGTCATTGCCGTCGTTTGCGCAGGGCGTGACGTTGCTCAACGTGTCATACGACCCGACGCGAGAACTCTACGTCGACTACAACCACGTCTTCGCCAGGCACTGGAAGGCCAAGACCGGCCAGGACGTGACGATCAAGCAATCGCACGGCGGCTCCGGCAAGCAGGCGCGTTCGATCATCGACGGCCTGGACGCCGATGTCGCGACGCTGGCGCTGGCCGGCGACACCGACGCGCTCGTCACGCACGGCGGCCTCGTCAAGCCGGACTGGCAGAAGCGCCTGCCGCTCAACTCGGCACCCTACACCTCGACCATCGTCTTCCTCGTGAAGAAGGGCAATCCCAAGGGCTTGAAGGACTGGGACGACCTGGTAAAGCCCGGCGTGCAGGTGATCACGCCCAACCCGAAGACCTCCGGTGGCGCGCGCTGGAACTACCTCGCCGCGTGGGAATTTGCCAAGCGCAAGTACGGCGGCGACGACAAGGCCAAGGACTTCGTGAGCAAGCTCTACAAGAACGTGCCCGTGCTGGACACTGGCGCGCGCGGCTCGACCATCACCTTCGTGCAGCGCGGTGTGGGCGATGTGCTGCTGGCCTGGGAGAACGAGGCCTTCCTTGCGCTGAAGGAATTCGGGCCGGAGAAGTACGACATCGTCGTGCCTTCGGTCAGCATCCTGGCCGAGCCCACCGTGACCGTGGTCGACAAGGTCGTCGACAAGAAGGGCACGCGCGCCGTGGCGGAGGAATACCTGAAGTACCTGTACTCGGACGAAGGCCAGGACGTGATCGGCCGCAACTACTACCGTCCGACCTCGGAGAAGGCCAAGGCGAAGTACGAGAAGCAGTTCCCCAAGCTCACGCTGTTCACGATCGATGACGCCTTCGGCGGCTGGACGAAGGCCGACAAGACGCACTTCGCGGATGGCGGCACGTTCGATCAAATCTATCTGAACAAGTGACGCGCGAGCGGACATGAGTGTGCTTTTGATTGCCGGTAGCCCTTCCGCGCCTTCGCGCTCGGCCGTCCTGCTCGACGCCGTGGCGGCGCGGCTTGCGGAGCGCGAGGTGCCTGTGGATCGACTCGCGATCCGGGAACTCGCAGCGCATGCCTTGCTGCTGGGGGAGGCCTCGCATCCTTCGGTGCAGCACGCGGTGGAGCAGGTCCGGCGGGCCGATGTGATCGTCATCGCGACGCCGGTCTACAAGGCTGCCTACAGCGGTGTGCTGAAGGTGTTCCTCGATCTGCTGCCGCAGTCCGCGCTCAAGGGCAAAACGGTGCTGCCGCTGGCCACTGGCGGCAGTCCGCATCACATGCTGGCGCTCGACTATGCGCTGCGGCCGGTTCTGCAGTCGCTGGCCGCGCGGCACATCCTGCCGGGCGTCTATGCAACCGATGGGCAGGTGACTCTGCAGCCCGAAGGAGCCTATCAGCTGCAGGCCGATCTCGCACAGCGGCTCGACGATGCCGTCGAGACCCTTGCGAACGAAGGGCTCAAGTTGCCGGCGACCTGGGGCTTCGAGCCGGTGGCCTTCTCGCGCGTGCGATGTAGCGTCTGACGGTTCGTCCGTCTCCGCGGCGCCCGTAGCGGCGCTTCCTCCATCCAACTCCCGTTCCGATTTTTTCGGCCGCTGCGCGGCCCGGGGCGATCTACGTCTGAAAGAAGCTCATGCCATCTTCGATAACACGCCGACAACTGATCCAGGGCGCTGCCACATCCATCGCGCTGCCTGCGCTGGGTGCATGGGCGCAGGCGCCGGCACGCCAAACCGAACGCCAGCTTCGCATCGGCAACCAGAAGGGGCAATTGAGTCTGCTCAAGAGTCGCGGCACGCTGGAGAAACGGCTGGCACCGCTGGGCGTCACGGTCAAGTGGACCGAGTTCGCCGCAGGGCCGGTGCAGCTCGAAGCGCTCAACGTCGGCTCGATCGACTTTGGCGATGTGGGCGAGGCGCCGCCGATCTTTGCGCAGGCGGCCGGTGCACCGCTGGCCTATGTGGCCGCCACCGTGCAGCGGCCGCAGGCCGAAGCGGTGCTGGTTCCGCAGGATTCATCGATTCGGACCGTGGCAGACCTGAAGGGCAAGAAGATCGCGCTCAACAAGGGCAGCAACGTTCACTACTTCATCGTCAAGCTGTTCGAGAAGTCGGGTTTGGCGTACAGCGATCTGAAGCTCGTCTTCCTGCCGCCCGCCGATGCGCGCGCTGCGTTCGAGAAGGGCTCGGTCGATGCCTGGGTGATCTGGGATCCGTTCCTCGCGTCGGCCGAGAAATCGCTCGGTGCGCGGATCCTGGCCGATGCGAGCGGCGTGGTCGGCAATCGAGGCTATTACTTCTCGTCGCTCGACTATGTCGCGAAGAACCCGGATGTCCTGGCCGCAGTGACCGAGGAGATCAACCGCGTCGACCAGTGGGCCGCTGCCAACAAGGACGCCTATGCAACGGAGTTGTCGGCGATCTGGGGCCTTCCCAAGCCCGTGGTGGACGTGACGGTCGCGCGCTCGGCCTACGGCACGACGCCAATCACCAAGGCGATCCTCGGCGAGCAGCAGCAGATCGCGGACACCTTCTTCGCTCTCGGATTGATCCCGCGAAAGATCCGCGTGTTCGACGCCGCTGCGGCCAACATCGCCTGACCGCACGGAGGCTTCGCCATGACCGCTTTGCATCCGAACGCGTCCGCCCCGCGCCGTCGCCTGCTGCAGTTGCTTGCGCTCACCGCAGGGACCTGGGGACTGGGTGGACCCATTGCCTTGGCACAGCCGGCGGGCTCGTCGCCGCCAGCCGAGGCTTTGCAGCAGCTGAGAATCGGCTATCAGAAATCCGCCGCCAACCTGGTGATCGTCAAGCAATCGGGCTGGCTCGAAAAGCGCTTTCCGAACACCAGGATCGGGTGGATCGAATTCCCCGCAGGCCCGCAGTTGCTCGAAGCGCTGTCGGTCGGCAGCCTGGAATTCGGTCTCACCGGTGACTCGCCGCCGGTCTTCGCGCAGGCGGCCGGCAAGGATCTCGTCTACGTCGGCGCCGAGCCGCCCAAGCCCGACAGCTCGGCAGTGCTCGTGCTGAAGGATTCGCCGCTCAAGACGCTGCCCGACCTCAAGGGCCGCAAGGTGGCGTTGCAGAAGGGGTCGAGCGCGCACTTCCTGCTGGTGCGTGCGGTCGAGAAGGCCGGCCTGCAATGGAGCGACATCCAGCCCATCTACCTCGCGCCGGCCGATGCGCGCGCCGCCTTCGAGCGCGGAAGCGTCGACGCCTGGGCGATCTGGGATCCGTTCTACGCCGCGACCGAACTCGCGATCCAGCCGCGCGCGCTGGCCACGGGGCGCGGGCTTTCGAACAACAACTCGTTCTACCTGGCCTCGCGCACGCTCGCCGAAAAGCATCCGGCGGTGATCAACGCGCTCTTCGAAGAACTGACGCGCGCCGATCGGCTCGTGCAGCAGGATCGGCCGGCCGCCATCAAGCTCATTGCCGATTTCAGCGGGCTCGACGCGGGCATCGTGAGCCTGTTTCTCCAGCGGCGACCGCCTTCGCCGGTCGGCCCGATCCA
Source organism: Variovorax sp. 10L426 (assembly GCF_056395305.1). Taxonomy (NCBI): domain Bacteria; kingdom Pseudomonadati; phylum Pseudomonadota; class Betaproteobacteria; order Burkholderiales; family Comamonadaceae; genus Variovorax; species Variovorax sp. 10L426. The sequence goes on from NZ_JBFTJF010000005.1 coordinate 190,756, forward strand.
GCCCGTGACGACTGCCGACCAGCAACGCGTCGCGGATGCCTTTCACAAGCTCGGTCTCATTCCCAAGCCCGTGGAGGTTGCGCGGATCGTCTGGCACCCCGACGCCCCCAAACCTTGAAAGCACATGACGATGAACATCTTCTGGTTCCTCCCCACCCACGGCGACAGCCGCTATCTCGGCACCACCGAGGGCGCGCGTTCGGTCGACCTGGCCTACCTGCAGCAGATTGCGGGCGCGGCCGACAAGCTCGGCTACGAAGGCGTGCTGATCCCGACGGGGCGCTCGTGCGAAGACCCCTGGGTGATCGCATCGAGCCTGATCGGCGCGACGACGCGGCTCAAGTTCCTTGTCGCGGTGCGACCGGGCCTGCACCAACCGAGCCTTGCCGCGCGCATGGCCGCGACCTTCGACCGACTCTCCGGCGGACGCGTGCTGGTAAACCTCGTGACGGGCGGCGACCAGACTGAGCTCGAGGGCGACGGCGTGTTCCTCGACCATGCTTCGCGCTACGAGCAATCGGCCGAGTTCATCCGCATCTGGCGCGAGATCATCGCTCGCAGCCATGAAGGCAAGAGCTTCGACTACGACGGCAAGCACCTGAGCGTGAAGGGCGCGAAGCTGCTGTTCCCGCCGACGCAAAAGCCGTATCCGCCGGTGTGGTTCGGTGGCTCGTCGGCAGCGGCGCACGAGTTGGCTGCCGAGCAGGTCGATGCGTACCTCACCTGGGGCGAGCCGCCCGCTGAGGTGGCGAAGAAGATCGCCGACGTCCGCGAACGCGCAGCGAAGTATGTGGACCCCCACGCTTCGCTTCCCCCCGAGGGGGCGCCCACCGCCTTGGGGCGGCCCGGCGGCGGTGGGGGCCGCACCGTGAAGTTCGGCATCCGCCTGCACGTCATCGTGCGCGAGACCGAAGACGAAGCATGGCGCGCCGCCGAAACGCTGATCAGCCGTGTCGACGATGAAACGGTGATCCGGGCGCAGAGTGCTTTTGCGCGCATGGATTCCGAAGGCCAGCGACGCATGGCCGCGCTGCACGCGGGCGGCGCGAAGCGCACGCGCGCCGATCTGGAAATCAGCCCGAACCTGTGGGCCGGCGTAGGTCTGGTGCGCGGTGGTGCAGGCACGGCGCTGGTGGGCGATCCGAAGACGGTCGCAGCGCGCATCGAGGAATACGCCGCGCTCGGCATCGAGAGCTTCATCCTCTCGGGTTATCCGCACCTGGAGGAGTCCTATCGCTTCGCCGAATTGGTGTTTCCGCTGCTGCCGCGCAAGCAGCGCCCTGGCTTGCCGGGTGAGACGCTGACCGGCCCCTTCGGCGAAGTGGTCGCCAATCTCGATGCGCCTTCGCGTCTGCTGTCGCAGAGCTGAACGGGCGCAGCCAAAGGATTCTCATGACAGAACAAGTACGGACCTTGCCCGTGCCCACATCTCCGTCGGTGCCTTCGCTCAACGCCGTCAAAGGCTTCGGAACCTCCGTCGCGAAGCGCCTGGTGCCGTGGCTGGTGCCCGTGGGCCTGGTCGCAGCGTGGCAGATCGCCTCGTCTCTCGGATGGCTCTCGACACGCGTGTTGCCCGCACCCGTCGATGTGATCAAGGCGGCCTGGTCGCTCGCCGCGTCCGGTGAACTGTGGACGCACGTGAAAGTGAGCGCCGGGCGCGCGCTGGGCGGCCTCGCCATCGGCGGCGGCCTCGGACTCGCGCTGGGGCTGCTCACGGGCTCGGTGCGCTTCTTCGAGACGCTGCTCGATTCGACCATCCAGATGGTGCGCAACATCCCGGCGCTGGCGCTGATCCCGCTGGTGATCCTGTGGTTCGGCATCGACGAATCGGCCAAGTTGTTCCTGATCTCGGTGTCGGTGTTCTTTCCGATCTATCTCAACACCTTCCACGGCATCCGCAATGTCGACCCGCAATTGATCGAGATGGGCCGGACCTACGGGCTCACGCGCTGGCAGCTCTACAAGGAAGTGATTCTTCCGGGCGCGATGTCGTCGATCCTCGTCGGATTGCGCTTCTCGCTGGGCCTGATGTGGGTGATCCTGATCGTGGCCGAGACCATCTCCGCGCAATCCGGCATCGGCTATCTCACGATGAATGCACGCGAGTTCTTGCAGACAGACGTCGTGCTCGTGGGCATCCTGCTCTACGCGCTGCTGGGCAAGCTGGCCGATCTCTTTGCGCGCGGGCTGGAACGCTGGTGGTTGCGGTGGCATCCGGGCTACCAGGTCGCGAAGTGAAATTGAAGAGGAGAACACCATGAGCGCCGTCCCCCAATCCATTCATACCGATTCCGAAGCGCCCGCCGGCATCCGGCTCGAGATTCGCGGCCTGTCGAAGCGCTACGGCGAGCGCGAAGTGCTGCGCAACACCCAGCTCACGGTCGAGCCTGGCCAGTTCATCGCGATCGTCGGTCGCAGCGGATGCGGCAAGAGCACGTTGTTGCGACTGATCGCCGGTCTCGAAGAGGCCTCCGAAGGTGCGCTCTACACGGACGGCAAGGCTGTCGACGGGCTGCACGACGACACGCGGATCATGTTCCAGGAGGCGCGCCTGCTGCCGTGGCGACGGGTGCTCGACAACGTGACGCTGGGCCTGTCGGCGCAGAGCAGGCCGCGCGGCGAGGAAGTGCTGGCGCAGGTTGGCCTTGCCGAGCGCAGGAACGAGTGGCCGGCGCGGCTTTCCGGCGGGCAGCGGCAACGCGTCTCTCTGGCGCGCGCGCTGGTGCATCACCCGCGCCTGCTGCTGCTCGACGAACCGTTGGGCGCGCTCGACGCGTTGACGCGCATCGAGATGCACCGCCTCATCGAGAACCTCTGGCAAAGGCATCGCTTCACCGCGCTGCTGGTCACGCACGATGTGCAGGAGGCCGTGGCGCTGGCGGATCGCGTGATCCTGATCGAGGATGGCCGCATCGCGCTCGACGAGAACATCGCGCTGGCGCGGCCACGCTCGCAGGGCGATCCGGCCTTTGCGGCGCTCGAGAAGCGCATCCTCGATCGGGTCTTGCAAAAGCCGGAAGGGCCCGAAGCCGAACCTGCAAACGACACCCGCTGGGCGGACGGTCCCGCGCACGTGCTGCGCTGGGCGGTCTGACCCTCTCATTCATTCATCTTTTCAACCGAAGGAGCTTTCCATGTCCATCCAAGCCATCAACGTCCGCAACCAATTCAAGGGCAAGGTCCGCGAAATCATCCGGGGCGACGTCGTCTCCGAAGTCGATGTCGAGACCGCCTGGGGCATCGTGACTTCGGTCATCACCACGCGCTCGGTCGACGAACTCCAGCTCAAGCCGGGTTCCGAAGTGGTCGCGCTGGTGAAGTCGACCGAGGTGTCGATCGCCAAGCTCTAATACGGGGATGATTCAACTCTCAGACATTCATCAGATCTACGATGGCCCAAGCGGGCCGGTCGAGGCCCTCAAAGGCATCGACCTGACGGTGGCGCCGGGCGAAGTGTTCGGCGTGATCGGGCGCAGCGGCGCGGGCAAGAGCTCGCTCGTGCGCACCATCAACCTCCTCAATCGCCCGGTGCGCGGCAGCGTGCGGGTGGACGGGCGCGAGCTCACGGCGTTGAACGATGTCGAGCTGCGCGCCGCGCGGCAAGGCATCGGCATGATCTTCCAGCACTTCAATCTGCTGGCCTCGCGCACGGTCTACGACAACGTGGCATTGCCGCTCGAACTCGCGGGCCTGCGTCCGTCGGAAATCAAGGGGCGGGTCGATCCGCTGCTGGAACTGGTGGGCCTCACCGGGCTGCGTGACCGCTATCCGGCACAAATCAGCGGCGGCCAGAAGCAGCGGGTGGGCATTGCGCGCGCGCTGGCCAATCGGCCGAAGGTGCTGCTCTCGGACGAGGCCACCTCGGCGCTGGACCCCGAGACCACGCGGTCGATCCTCGCGCTGCTGCAGCAGATCAATCGCGAGTTCGGCCTGACCATCGTGCTCATCACGCATGAGATGCAGGTCATCAAGCAGCTCGCACAGCAGGTGGCGGTGATTGATCACGGCCGCATCGTGGAGCAGGGCGCCGTGCTCGATGTCTTCACGCGGCCGCAGCACGAGACGACGCGCAGCCTGCTCGACGACATCGCGCCGCAGGAACTGCCTGAAAGCGTGCTGGCGCGCATCCGCGCGCTGATGCAGGACGGCAGTGCACAGTCGCCGCAGCTGCTGCGCCTGGCCTTCGCGGGCGACGACGCGGCGGACCAGCCGCTGCTGTCGCAAGTGATCCGACGCTTTGGTATCGACTTGTCGATCGTGCACGGTCAGGTCGACGAGATCCAGGGGCGGCCCTTCGGCTCCCTGGCCGTGCTGGCACGCGGTGCGGGCGAGTCGGTGGCCTCGGCCGTCGCCTATCTGCGCGGTGCCGGCGTGGTGGTGCAGGAGGTGGCCCATGTTTGACATCTTCACCGGTCCCATGCTGGAGCTCTTCGCGACCTCGCTGTGGGAGACCATCGTGATGGTCGGCATTTCGGGCTTGATCGGCGCGTTGGTCGGCGTGCCACTCGGCGTCTACCTGCATCTCACTGACACGGGTGGCGTGCTGGAGAATCGGCCCGCCAACCGGATCGTCGGCGCCATCGTGAACGCGGTGCGCTCCACGCCTTTCATCATCCTGCTGGTGGCGATCATTCCGCTGACGCGCTTGCTGACCGGCTCGTCGATCGGCACCGCGGCGGCCGTGGTGCCGTTGAGCCTTGCCGCCGCCCCCTTCGTTGCGCGACTGGTCGAGACCTCGCTGCGCGAGGTCGATCGCGGCCTGGTCGAAGCGGCGCAGGCCATGGGCGCGACCACGCGACAGATCGTCTGGAAGGTGCTGTTGCCCGAAGCACTGCCCGGCATCGTGGCCGGCGTGACGATATCCTTCGTGAGTCTCACCGGCTACTCCGCGATGGCGGGCGCGATCGGCGGCGGCGGGCTGGGCGACCTGGGCATCCGCTACGGCTACCAGCGCTTCCTTCCCGAGGTGATGCTCGCCGTGGTGGTCGTGCTGATCCTGTTCGTGCAGGCGCTGCAGAGCGGCGGCGACTGGTTGGTGCGCAAGCTCAGCCACAAATGATTTTTTTTCTCTCACCTCTCTCCCTTCTTTCTCGTACAAGGACCACGTTTCATGATTCACCCCAAACGCAAGCTTCTTCAATCGGTCGTCGCACTGGCGATCGTGTCGGGCTTTGCGGCCGTGCCCGCCCTCGCGCAGGACAAGCCGATCAAGGTCGGCGTCACCGGCGGCCCGCACGCGCAGATCTTCGAGCAGGTCAAGAAGGTTGCCGAAAAGGACGGTCTCAAGATCCAGATCGTCGAATTCAGCGACTACGTTCAACCCAACGCCGCACTCGCCGCGGGCGACCTCGATGCCAACAGCTACCAGCACAAGCCGTACCTCGACCAGCAGGTCAAGGACCGCAACTACAAGCTCGTGGATGTGGCCTATACGGTCAACTTCCCGATCGGCATCTATTCGAAGAAGGTCAAGAACCTGAAGGACCTGAAGGAGGGCGCGCGCTTCGGGATCCCGAACGACCCGACCAACGGTGGCCGCGTTTTGCTCGTGCTGCAGGACCAGGGCCTGATCAAGCTCAAGCCCGAGGCCGGCCTGAAGGCCACGCCGCTCGATGTGGTCGAGAACCCGAAGAAGATCAAGTTCGTCGAAGTCGATGCCGCCCAACTGCCGCGCACGCTCGACGACCTCGACGCCGCGGGCATCAACACCAACTTCGCGCTTTCCGCCGGACTCAACCCGGGCAAGGATGCGATCGCCAAGGAAAGCGCGAAGAGCCCCTACGTCAACATCCTGGTCGTGCGCGAGCAGGACAAGAGCAAGCCCTGGGTCGCCAAGCTGGTGAAGGCCTATCACTCCGAAGAGGTGCGGAACTACATCCAGAACGAGTTCAAGGGCTCGGTGCTGGCGAGTTGGTAAGTCCGGGGCGGCCGGGTTTTCGGGTAGAAACCCGGTCGCCGTGGGGTTTTGTGCGATGGTGCATGGTCGAGCCCCCACTACCGGAGGAATGGCATGTCCCTTTTCGATGTCAGTGACATCGTCGCCGCCCTGCATGCGGCCCGCGACGAATGGCGCGACGCCCAGAAGCGATCGCGCGAACCCGGCAGTCGCGAATTTCCGTCGCGCGATGCGCTGGCAGGCGTCGTCGAGTCGCTGAAGGGCGCGCTTTTCCCGATGCGGCTCGGGCCGCCCGAGCTTCGCAGCGAGAGCGAAGACTTCTATGTCGGCTACACGCTCGATGCGGCGCTTCAATCGCTGCTTGTGCAAGCGAGGCTGGAACTGCTCTACACCGCGCGCCACCAGCCGCGTGCTCCCGAAGAAATCGATGCCCAGGCCACGGCGGCGATCCGCGAGTTCGCGGCTGCGCTGCCGGGCATCCGGCGGCTGCTGGATGGCGACGTGCTCGCAGCATTCCAGGGCGACCCCGCGGCGCGCAGCGTGGATGAAGTGCTGCTGTGCTATCCGGGCATCCTCGCGATGATTCACCACCGTCTCGCGCATCGGTTGTACGGGCTCGGACTGCCGCTGCTGGCGCGCATCGTGGCCGAACTGGCGCACGGGCAGACCGGCATCGACATCCATCCGGGCGCACAGATCGACGCCGGATTCTTCATCGACCACGGCACGGGCGTCGTGATCGGCGAGACCGCCGTCATCGGCAAGCGCGTTCGCATCTACCAGGCAGTGACGCTCGGCGCCAAGCGCTTTCCGACGGACGTCGAGGGCAATCTGCAGAAGGGCCTGCCGCGCCACCCGGTCGTGCAGGACGACGTGGTCATCTACGCCGGCGCGACGATCCTGGGCCGCGTGACGCTGGGGAAGGGCGCGACCATCGGCGGCAACGTGTGGATCACGGATGACGTGCCGCCCGGCGCCAACGTGACGCAGGCCAGTCTTGCGCGCTCCGCATAATTCATTTCGACTTCCTTCAACCACCGTCAAGGAGTTTTCATGGCCCAGAAAAAAATTGCCGTCGTCATCGGCAGCCTGCGCAAGGATTCGTTCAACCGCAAGCTCGCGCTTGCCATCGCGCATCTCGCACCCTCGGATTTCACCTTCGAGCACGTGCAGATCGACGACCTTCCGCTCTACAACCAGGACCAGGACGGCAATCAGGCGCCGGCGGTCAAGCGGCTCAAGACCGAGATCGCCGCGGCGGACGGCGTGCTGTTCGTGACGCCCGAATACAACCGCGCGATTCCCGGCGTGTTGAAGAACGCCATCGACAACGCATCGCGCCCGTACGGCCAGAGCGCCTGGGCGGGCAAGCCTGCGGGCGTGATCGGCATCTCCGTCGGCCAGATCGGCACCGCTGTCGCCCAGCAGCAGTTGCGCACCGTGCTGGCCTATCTCGACATGCCGACGCTCGGCCAGCCTGAGGTCTTCCTGCAGAACAAGGAAGGCATGTTCGACGACAAGGGTCATATCGCCGAAGGCAGCAAGCAGTTTCTCCAGAGCTGGGTCGACAAGTACGTGGCCTGGATCAACGACCACTCGAAGTAGGCGAGTGAGGGCGAAGCACCTCAGTCCCCGATGAGCGCGAGCACGCGCAGGGGACTGCCTGATCCGCCCTGAATCTTCAGCGGTGCTGCCCAGATCATGGCGCCCCGTGCCGGAAGCTGATGGAGGTTGGTCAGGCATTGCAGCCCGTACCGATTGGCGCCGTGCATCAGCGTGTGACACGGGTAGGGCAGCGGCCAGGAGTGGGCTTGGCCCGCGTCGGTGTTGATGGTTTCCACGCCGAATCCGTGCACGTTGCGGTGTCTGATGAGCCATTCCACCGTTTCCTGCGTAGGGCCCGGCGTGTGTGCGCCGTCCTCTCGAAGATTCAGGAACGCGGCCGGATCGTTCGCGCGCCGCGACCAGTCCGTGCGAAACAGCACCCAGGCGCCGGCCGGAATACGGCCCTGCCGTGACTCCCAGGCTTCGAGAAAGGGCACGGTCAGCAGCCAGTCGGGATTGGCAGCGACTTCGGCGCTGGCATCGACCACCACCGCGGGCGCGACGAAATTCCGGGCGTCGATGGTGTCCACGCTGTTGTTCGGATGATCCTTGCCGCTGATCCAGTGCACCGGTGCGTCGAAGTGCGTGCCGGTGTGCTCGCCGCACGAGAAGTTGTTCCAGTACCAGCCCGGACCCGCCTCGTCGTAGTGCGAGATCTTCTCCATCTTGAAGCCCCAGACCTGCCCGAACTGAGGCGGTAATTGCAACGCCGGAAAGTCCGGCGACAAGGTCTGGGTGAGGTCGATGATGCGGACGCGGCCTTCGAGCAAATCAGTTGCGAGACGGTCAAGGGTGGCATGTGCCATGGGTGCGGATCTCCGTGGGATGCGTGGGGTGAGCGGGAAGGGTGGGAAGGGTGGGAAGGGCGGGAAGGCGCAAGGGCGTGTAGCCCGTTTTCCAGTAGACGAGGGCTCCGTCGTTGGTCGCGTCGGTGCGTATCCCACGCACGCGGCCGAGCACGACGCAATGGCCATGACGCTCGAAGCATTCCTCGATTTCGCAAGCGAAGGCCGCGGTCGCGCCGTCGAGCAGCCAAGCGTCTTCGACGAGATGCCATGTCGATCGCGCGTAGCGCCCCTCGGCCTGGATGCCGTCGCGCCCTGAGAAGCGCTCAGCCACCGTCTGCTGGTGCTCGGCCAGAACGTTGACGCCAAAGCGTCCGTGCTCGCGCATCAAGGGCCAGGATGAAGAGGCGGCATTGACGGACACAAGCAGCACTGCCGGTTCGACCGATAGCGAGACGACGGATGTGGCAGTGAACCCCGTGCGTGCGCCGAAGGCGCCTACGGTGATGACGCTCACACCGCCGGCCAGCCGTCGCATGGCCGTGCGGAAGGCGTGACCGTCGACCGGAACGGGCGTGTCAAACATCGCGGAGGCCATGGGCGCGGAGGATCGGGAGGACCATGTCCCGGAAATACGGGAACTCTTCGACGTAGTCCACGAAGGACAACGTGGTTCCGCTGAACCCCGCTTCAGCGAGGCTGATGATTCCCTGGGCCACTTGCTCCGGCGTGCCGACAAGCGGAAATCCCCCGTGCCCCGCCGCCATGCGATCGCGGATCAGGGCCAGCAGATCGTGAGGGAACGATTGAGCGTGCGCGAACTGGAGATTGACCAGGTTGTCAACGGCTGCCCAATCCGCATGTTGCTGACCGAAATGCGAGAGATAGGCGCGTGCCTCCGCCTCGGTGGGCCGGCAGACCACGTGCGAGAAAGTAAGCACTCCGACGTTTCGCCCCTTGGCATTGGCCGAGCTTCGCAGTTCGCTGACTTCGTCCTTCGAGCGCGCAAGATCGATGGCCGGCGTGAAAAGGAAGTTGGCGTTGCGCGTGGCGAATTCGCGTCCGAGCCCCGAGCCTGCCGCGTTGAGGATCGGCGGCAATCCGCCGTAGGGCTTCGGATGGCTGTGAATGCCCTTGAGCTGGAAATGCGCACCATCCCAGTCGAAGATGCCCGGGTCTTGCCACAGCTTGCGCACGAGCTGGTACCACTCTTCGGCATACGCGTAGCGTGTCTCGTGGTCGGGCGGAAGCTTCAGGCCCAGCGCCTCGTACTCTGGGTTGTTCCAGCCGGCGACGATGTTCAGGCCGGCGCGGCCCTGGCCGAGCTGGTCGATGGTCGCGATCTGCTTGGCCACGACCACCGGATGGTTGGCCGCGGTATGGGTGGTAGCGAACACCGTCAGCTGCTTCGTCTGCGCGACCAGCCCGGTTGCCCAGGTCACGGTTTCCAGGACGTCGCCATGGAAATTGGTGTCGCCGCCGTAGCCGATCCAGCGCGCGATGGGCAGCATGAAGTCGATGCCCGCATCGTCGAGCAGGCGGGCGAGCTTCAGGTTGTTGTCCCAGGTGTTCTGCCAGCGTTCCGGCACCTTGGTGACGGACATGCCGCTGGAGCAGTTGGAGGCGAAGGTGCCGAGCAGGAAGTGCTTGCGCTGCAGGAGGGGAGTAGGTTGGATTGGCATGGGGCGTGCATGTGTGAACTTGGACGGGTTCACGATAGGGACGCGGCGCCAGGGCGGTGTCCCGGGCGCGCAAGCGCTGTCCCATGAGTGCAAGTCTTTGTGCCGCCGTGCCATGCAGGAGCAGGGTGGGCGAGGGTTATCCCCGAAGTCCGACCTCGGCGCGAGCGCCCAGTATCGGGATTGGGGATCGCCGAAAAGCGTTTCGAAACCAGACTGTCCGGAGAGCGCGTGATTCAAGCTTCAGTTGCTCCAGTTGCCCGGGGCCCCCTGCCTCACATTGGCCACTTTCAGACTTCAGATCTCGATGAAGCGCGCAGCCGCGTCACGCAGGTGTTCTGCGATCACAAGCTGTCGGTCATCGGCAGTCGCCAGCGCGTCAAGGCGTCGATGCACTACCGCGGCATCGGGGCGCTGGGATTGGGGCGCATGGGCTACGGCGCTACCGTGGCGATCGACCCGGGGCAACTGCAGAGCTTCTATCTGATCCAGATCCTTCTGCAGGGGAGCGAAGGTGTGCGCACGGCGGGCGAGACGGTGCAGTCGACAAGCGCCGTCGCGTCGGTCGTCAGTCCGAGCGAGCCGATGACGATGCTCCACCACGAGGGCTGCGAGAAGCTCTTCGTGCGGGTGGAGCGCGCTGCGCTCGAAAAGCAATGTGCCGGCCACCTCGGCCGGCCTTTGCGTGAGCCGGTCGTCTTCGCGCCGGGGATGGCGCTCGATCAACCGCGCGCCGCGGCATGGGTGGGTTGGGTTCGCTGGTTGTTCGAGGAACTCGGCGACGATCTCTCGAAAAGTTCGCCCTGGGTCGATTCCCCGCTGCTCGCTTCGCAGATCGAACAGGCCGGCATTGCCGCGCTGCTGCAATGCCAGCCGCATTCGTACAGTGAAGTGCTCGGCGCGTCTGAGCACAGCGTCTCACCGGGTTTCGTGCGGCGCGCAGAAGCCTACGTCGACGAGCATGCGCACGAGCCAATTTCGGTTGCGGACCTCGCCAGGCATGTGGGTGTCAGCACCCGCGCGCTGTTTCTCGGATTCCGAAAGTACAGGACCACTACGCCGATGCGCCACATCGCGGATGTACGCATGGCGCGCGTGCGCGACGAGCTGTCGCAAGGGCGCCTGCCTGGCGAAACCGTGCGCGATGTCGCCTTGCGATGGGGCTTCGCCCACCTCGGGCATTTCAGCGCACGCTACCGCGAGAAATACGGGGAACTGCCGTCCCAAACGCTGAACCGCTGAGACCTTGCGGTGTCAGCGGTTCTTGGCGGAGCACCGTCAGCCGGTGCGCGATGAGTGACGTGGATTACGCGGCCAGCGTCGCGACGTCCTGATTGGCGGCCTTGCCGGTCGCCACGGCGATCTCGGCGCGCGCAGCGGTGATGGCGGAAGCCTTGGCCGCATCACCCATGCCCAGGCCTTCAGCGCGCACGAAGCGAACGTCGGTGATGCCGAAGAAGCCGAAGATCACCTTCAGATAGCTTTCCTGGTGTTCCATCGCCTGGCCGCCTTCGCTCGTCGAGTACATGCCGCCACGGGTCGAGGCCACGATCACGGTCTTGCCGGTCGCGAGGCCGACCGGGCCCTTGTCGGTGTACTTGAAGGTGCGGCCGGCTTGCGCGAGGCGGTCGATCCAGGCCTTGAGCTGGGTCGGCACCGTGAAGTTGTAGAGCGGGGCGCCGACGACGATGACATCCGCCGCCAGGAATTGCGTCACCAGCCGCTCGGACACTTCGTTTTCACGGCGTTGGGCTTCTGTGGGCTGCGCCTGGACGCCGACCTTGATGCCGAGCGCGTCGGCGGTGAAATGGTTGGGGGTGTCCACCGCGAGGTCGAGGTAGTCGACGGTCGTGTGGGGATGGGCCTTGCGCCAATCGGCCACGATTTCGGCGGTCAGTTGGCGCGAAACGGAGTTGGTACCCAGGACGCTGGAGTCGACGTGCAGCAGTTTCATGATCGATGGTCTTTCTTGAACAGTTGCCGGCGCTGAAATCGGTCGGCGTGGGAAGAATTCTATTTTTGTAGCGATTACTTGATAAGTAAGCAAAAATGGCTTAATTCGTTCCATGGATAGGACAGTCGACCATGCAAGACCTCAACGACATGGTGTTTTTTGCCGAGGTGGCGGAGCGCGGTGGCTTTGCGGCGGCCAGCCGCGCGCTGGGCATTCCGAAGTCGCGTTTGTCACGCCGCATCGCCGATCTGGAGGCGCAACTCGGCGTTCAACTGATGCAGCGCAGCACGCGGCGGCTGTCGCTCACGTCTGCCGGCGAGCTCTATCTGAAGCACTGCGCGGCCATGCGCGATGCGGCCCAGGCGGCTGCCGAGGCCGTTGCACAAGTCCAGACGGAGCCGCGAGGCACCGTACGCCTGAGCTGTCCGGTGACGTTGGCACAGAGCAGTGTCGGCCCTTTGCTGCCGCGTTTCATGGCGCTCTATCCGGCCGTCCGTGTCGAGATGCGCGTGCTGAACCGGCCGGTCGATCTGGTCGAGGAGGGCGTCGACCTTGCGCTGCGCGTGCGGCCCGAGGTCGAGGACAGTGCCACGCTCGTCGCGAAGATTTTCGGCATCAGCCGGGGCATCCTGGTCGGCAATCCTGATCAGCTCCAGCGGCAAGGGCCGGTGCTGGTGCCGACGGATCTGTCGAAGCTCGACACCGTGTCGATGTCCACTGGCGACGGCCGGACCAACTGGCGCCTGGAAGGGCCCGCCGGCAAGGTGACCGTGCATTCGCACGTACCGCGCTACGTTGCCGATGACCTCCTGACACTCAAGTTCGCAGTGGTGCAGGGCACGGGCGTATCGGTGCTGCCCGACTACATGTGCCGAAACGAGCTCAAGACGGGGAAACTGGTCGAGGTGCTGCCGGGCTGGGGACCGGCTCCGGGCATCACTCACTTGATGTTCCCGGCTCGGCGGGCGCTGGTGCCGGCCGTGCGGCGGCTGATCGATTTCCTGGTCGAAAACCTCGACAGCGATGAGCCTCACGACCTGGCCGGCTGATCTGCTTATGCGAAAAATGCCATATTCAAACAAGTAGATATTCGTTTGTCTTTGAAGCAATGCTTCGCAGAATCCTCGATTCCCCTTAGAGGCCATCAAGTTTTCTGCGTGACGAAACCAACCATCGTGATCGTGCCGGGCTGGCGTGACTCCGGTCCGGGCCACTGGCAAAGCCTATGGGCCGAGCGCATGCAGGGCGCGATTCGCGTGACGCAAGATGACTGGATCACACCGACGCGTTCCGCCTGGGTGGCTTCGCTCGAAAAGCTCGTGCTCGAGAGTCCGACGCCGGTGGTCATCGCCGCGCACAGCCTGGGTTGCATCGCGACCACGCACCTCTCCGAAGCCGCGACCGCCCGCATCGGCGGTGCCTTGCTCGTGGCGCCCGCCGACCCCGAGCGACGCGCCGTGCTGTCCGATTTCGCGCCGGTTCCCTACGCAAAGCTGCCCTACCGCAGCATCGTCGTGGCCAGCAGCAACGACCCCTACTGCCCGGTGCGGCTGGCCGGCGCCTATGCCCGCTCCTGGGGAAGCGAATTCGTTCGGATGCAGAATGCCGGCCACATCAACATTGAATCCGGGCATGGGGACTGGCCGTTGGGCCTTGCTCTGCTCCAATCCCTGACGAACGAGCCGACCACGCTGATGGACGGCCGTCAAAATTTCGAACCTTTGGCAACCCTATGACTTCCAGAATCAAGACGATCCTTGGCGCGCTCGTGCTCGCCGCCGCAGGTGCTGCTTCCGCGCAGCCCACGACACTTCTCAACGTTTCCTACGACGTGGCGCGCGAGTTCTACAAGGACTACAACGCCGCCTTCGTGGCGCACTACAAGAAGACCACGGGCAAGGACGTCAAGATCGACCAGTCGCATGCCGGCTCCAGCGCCCAGGCGCGCGCCGTGGCCGATGGTCTGGACGCCGATGTGGTCACGATGAACACCAGCACCGACATCGATTTCCTGGCCAACGCCGGCGTGGTCGCCAAGGACTGGCCCAAGCGATTCCCCTACAACGCGGCGCCGACCACTTCGACGATGCTGTTCCTCACGCGCCACGGCAACCCCAAGGGCATCAAGGACTGGGATGACCTCATCAAGCCCGGCGTGCAGGTCGTCGTCGTGAACCCCAAGACCGGCGGCAATGGCCGCTACGCCTACCTGGCGGCATGGGGCTACGTGAAGAAGAAGGGCGGCACCGACGCCCAGGCGGCCGAGTTCGTCGGCAAGCTCTTCAAGAACGTGCCGGTGCTCGCGCGCGGCGGCCGCGACGCGACGACCGCCTTCCTGCAACGCAACATCGGCGACGTGCTGATCACCTTCGAATCCGAAGTGGTCTCCATCGATCGCGAATTCGGCGCGGGCAAGGTCGACGCCGTCTATCCGTCGATCAGCATCGTGGCAGAGAACCCGGTCGCCGTCGTGGAGCGCACGACCGCCAAGCGGGGTTCGGGCGAACTTGCCAAGGCCTACCTCGACTACCTCTACTCTGACGAGGCCCAGGAAATCGCGGCCAAGCATGCGCTGCGCCCGCGTTCCGAAGCGGTTCTCAAGCAGTTCGCCTCGACCTTCAAGCCGCTGCAACTCTTCACGGTGCAGGAACTGTTTGGCAGCCTGAGCGAAGCGCAGAAAGTCCACTTCAATGACGGTGGCCAGTTCGACCGGCTCTATACGCCCGGCGCTAAATAAATGAGCGGTGCAGTTTCTTCGGCGCTGCCGTCCTCGGCGGCGCCGCTTGCGCGTGCGGGCGGCGCAGGTGTCTCCCGGCGCGTGCTGCCGGGCTTCCACCTGACGCTCGGCTACGCGTTGTTGTACCTGAGCCTGATTGTCCTGATCCCGCTTTCGGCGCTGGTGTTCAAGACCTTCACGCTGACCTGGGACCAGTTCTGGACCGCGGTCACGGCACCGCGCGTCATGGCGTCTTACCGGCTGACCTTCGGCGCATCGCTGATCGCCGCGCTGGTCAACCTGGTGTTCGGACTGCTGGTTGCCTGGGTGCTCGTGCGCTACAAGTTTCCGGGCAAACGAATCGTCGACGCGCTGGTCGACCTTCCCTTTGCGTTGCCTACGGCCGTCGCCGGCATCTCGCTGACCGCGCTGCTCGCGGGCAATGGCTGGATCGGCCAGTACCTTGAACCGCTGGGCATCAAGCTGGCCTTTACGCCGGCCGGGGTGGTGATCGCGCTGATCTTCATCGGACTGCCCTTTGTGGTCCGGACCGTGCAGCCGGTGCTCGAGGACACTGAAAAAGAACTCGAAGAAGCCGCGACGAGCCTCGGCGCGACGCGCCTGCAGACCTTTACCAAAGTAATCCTGCCTTCGATCACGCCAGCGCTGCTCACCGGCTTCGCGATGGCTTTCGCGCGTGCGATCGGCGAATACGGTTCGGTGATCTTCATCGCCGGCAACATGCCGATGATTTCCGAGATCACGCCACTGATCATCATCGGCAAGCTCGAACAGTACGACTACGGCGGCGCGACCGCGGTGGCGCTCGTGATGCTGGTGATTTCGTTCGTGCTGCTCCTCGTCATCAACGGCCTGCAGGTATGGCAGCGGCGTCGCGCCGGGAGTTTGTCATGAGCGCGTCTTCCAGAACCGTTCGCCGCGCGCAGGCCGGAACGACCGAAGCCGCCTGGGTTCGCTGGACGCTGATCGGCATCGCAATGACCTTCATGCTGCTGTTCCTCGTGTTGCCGCTGGCCGCCGTTGCGGCCGAAGCATTGCGCAAGGGCTTCGATGCCTACATCGAGGCGTTGAAGGAGCCGGACGCGTGGAGCGCCATTCGGCTCACCTTGTTGACCGCGGCCATTGCGGTGCCGATGAACCTGGTCTTCGGCGTCGCCGCCGCATGGGCTATTGCCAAGTTCGAGTTTCGCGGCAAGGCCTTCCTCACGACGCTGGTCGACCTGCCGTTTGCCGTGTCGCCGGTGGTGGCGGGCCTGATCTACGTTCTGGTCTTCGGCGCGCAGGGTTGGTTCGGGCCGTGGCTCGCAGCGCACGACATCAAGATCATCTTCGCGGTGCCCGGCATCGTGCTGGCAACGGTGTTCGTGACCTTTCCGTTCATCGCACGCGAACTGATCCCACTCATGCAGGCACAGGGCACGGAAGAAGAGCAGGCCGCGATCGTGCTCGGCGCGACCGGCTGGCAGACCTTCTGGCGCGTGACGCTGCCCAACATCAAGTGGGGCCTGATCTACGGCGTGATCCTCTGCAATGCACGAGCCATGGGCGAGTTCGGCGCGGTGTCGGTTGTCTCGGGTCATATCCGCGGCCAGACCAATACCATGCCGCTGCACGTGGAAGTGCTCTATAACGAATACCAGTCCGTCGCCGCCTTCGCGGTGGCTTCGCTGCTGGCCATCCTGGCGCTGGTCACCCTGGTGATCAAGTCCTTCGTCGAATGGCGGCACGAGCGTGAAATGAAGGCCATCGCCGACCTGCCGCCCGAGCGGCCGCCGGCCGTTGCGTCCTGAAGGAGAGAAATCATGAGTATCGAAATTCGCAACGTCAGCAAGCGGTTCGGCGACTTTCACGCCCTGCGCGACGTGAACCTGGACGTCTCGTCGGGCGAACTGGTCGCGTTGCTCGGCCCCTCGGGCTGCGGCAAGACCACGCTGCTGCGCATCATCGCGGGCCTTGAAACCGCCGACGCCGGCAGCATCCTGTTCGCGGGCGAAGACACCACCGATGTGCACGTGCGCGAGCGGCAGGTGGGCTTCGTGTTCCAGCACTACGCCTTGTTCCGGCACATGACGGTGTTCGAGAACGTGGCCTTTGGTCTTCGCGTGAAGCCGCGCGGCACCCGTCCGAGTGAAGCGCAGATCAAGGCCAAGGTGCATGACCTTCTCAAGCTGGTGCAACTCGACTGGCTGGCCGATCGTTATCCCGCGCAGTTGTCCGGTGGCCAGCGCCAGCGCATCGCCTTGGCGCGTGCGCTCGCGGTGGAGCCGAAGGTTCTGCTGCTCGACGAACCCTTCGGTGCGCTCGATGCCAAGGTGCGCAAGGAACTGCGCCGCTGGCTTCGACGCCTGCATGACGAACTGCACGTCACCAGCATCTTCGTCACGCACGACCAGGAGGAGGCCCTTGAAGTCGCCGACCGCGTGGTGCTGATGAACAGCGGGCAGGTCGAACAAGTCGGTTCGCCGCAGGACGTCTGGGACCATCCGGCAAGCCCCTTCGTCTACGGCTTCCTGGGCGATGTGAACCTGTTCCACGGTCGCGCCCACGAGGGCGAGGTGCACGTGGAAGGCATCCGCATCGATTCGCCCGAAAACAGGGAGGTGCGCGACGGAAAGGCGCTGGCCTACGTGCGTCCGCACGACCTCGCCGTCACGCGGTACACGCCCGGTGCAACGGGCATCGTCGCAACCTTGACTCGCGCGATTGTGGTCGGTCCTATCGCGCGATTGGAACTCGAACCCACCGAATCGAATCCTGATAATCCGGGCTCCGGAACCATCATCGAAGCGCAACTTCCTGCGCAACAGTTCCGGGACCTGGGTCTGCGCGAGGGCGACACGGTTGTCGCCACGCCACGCAAGGCCCGGGTGTTCGTAGAGGACTGGGTTTCACCATGATTGACTGGTATTTCGGCGCGCCGCGGCGCGCCCTGGCACTGATTTGCGCAGCGTGTGTCGCAATGCTTGCGTTCGGCATGTATCTGCAGCACGTGGTCGGGCTGGAACCGTGCCCGATGTGCATCGTGCAGCGGTATGCGCTGGTGCTGGTAGGGTTGTTCGCGGGTCTGGCTTCGCTGAGCCGCCGAAAGGGGTTGCAGGTGACGGGCTCGCTGCTCGGCTTTGTCATGGCGGTCGGTGGCGCCTACACGGCGGCGCGACAGAGCTGGCTGCAATGGCATCCGCCGGAAGTCATGAGCTGCGGACGCGACATCTACGGAATGATCGAGACATTCCCCTTGCAGCGCGCACTGCCGATGATCTTCCGCGGCGCAGGTGATTGTTCACAGGTGGACTGGACCTTCCTGGGTCTGTCGATCGCAAACTGGTCGTTCATCGCATTCACTGGCTTCGCGATCCTGCTGCTGATTCTGATGTTCCGTCGCGGGACTTCCAGCGACGCGCGCTGAATCCGGCGCAGTCCTTTCGCATGAGCCCCGCAGACCGGCCGCGCCGGCTGCTGTGAGCGCCCGCGCCATGCAATGTGGCGTCGCGCCCAAAGCTTCGAATGAAGTTCCAGCTTTTTCGCGGCGACCTTCGCGACCTTTCTCGGCCGTTTGAGAGCCAAACGCGGGCACGCGAAGAGTAGATTTGCCGGGGTCGAACAGCGACTCTGAGAAGTCCCAATCTTGCGGCTGAGCCCGCGAGTTGACGACACCACGACGTCAAGCGCACACCTTTTGGACAAGGGTGCTCCGCGCTACTGACAAGCCAGGCAAATCCACGATCGAGTTATGAATTCCAAGGGTGAGGTCTCCATCCCGTTTGCGCATCCCGTCTATGTTCGAAGCGTCCTCGACTGCTTGAACAGTCGTGGCGTATCGCCCTCGACAGTACTTTCAAGTGCGGGCTTGGCTTGGCAGGACCTCTACGACGGCCAGGAGATGGTGGACTTCTCGGTCTTCCGTCGATTTGTCGCCCAGGCCATCCAATGCAGTGGCGAGCCGGCATTGGGCTTGATGGCCGGATCCATGCTCCAGCCGTATCACAGCCCGGTCGGTATCGCGGCCGTGACAAGCGACAGCCTGGGTCAAGGCCTCGAGTTTGTGAGCCGGCACGCCAACCTGCTCTTTGGGAGCGTAGAGTTCCAGATACAAAGCGGCCCTCAGTGGAGCACTATCAAGGTCAGGCCGTTGCGCCCTCTGTGCGAGACGCACGTCTTCGTCATGCAATCCATTCTCGGCGCGCACTGCCGGCTGCTGGAGGCGATGTTGGGGCGGCCCGCCGACGAACTCACCGTGGGATTGCCCTATCCCCGCCCGGCCGGCAACGATGTGCCGTGTTTGCGCTATGTCCGAAGGGTCGCGTTCGATCAGGAACACCTGACCTTCCGGTTGCCTGCGGAAATACTCCGAGTGCCTTGTACTTCTGCGGATTCAAAGGCATTCCTGGATGCTGCGCAGACTTGTCGGCGAATGGAGTCGGAACTGGGGCAGGGTGACTTCGTGCAGCGCGTGCGACGTGTGCTGCTTGACCGAATGACGATCAATCCGGAAGCAGGTGAGTTGGCCGTTGACTTGGGCATCTCCGCACGGACGTTGGTGCGGAGGCTTGCGGACGCTGGAGTCACCTACTCCGACATCAAGGACGAACTGCGCAAGGAGCATGCCGCCTGGTACTTGCAACACACGGAGTTGTCCATGGAGGACATTGCCTCGCAACTGGGATATTCGGATCCGACCAGCTTCGGTCGCAAGTTCAAGAACTGGTATCGCGTCACGCCGAGCAAGATGCGGCAGGCCTTGCGTTGCGGCACTCATTGAGATGGATGACTGCGCGGTTACGAAGATTCCATCTGCGCAGTCAAGAACACGATCAGGCTTTTTGCAAGCGCAACGCCTCAACGACCGAGTGTGACGGCGGTCGCGGCTTGGAAAATTGTGGCAACAGGCGTTCAGATCGACTCGGCAACGCAATCTCCGAAGCGGAGATGACCCCGCGGCCCCTTGGCCAATCGGTATTGATGCTGCCAATGTAGGTGATCGACTCGTTGACGCGAGTGAGGATTTCAATACAGCGGACCTTCAAGGCCACGCCGGCTCGAGTCAGTTGAACCCTGCGCGTCGTGCGCTGAAGCAACGGGGCTTCGAGCATGGTTTCGAGTCGTGCGATGCTTCTGCTTACGCTTGATTTGTGGATCTTCAAAGCGTCGGCCGCCAACGAGAAGCTGGCAAGCGATGCGACATACGCGAAAACGCGGAGGTCGTTGAGGTCCAAAAATCTCTCTGCAAATGGTCTGGATAGAAAACTGTTCGGCATTTGGACTCCCTTGCCATATCTTTTGACCTCATTAACCGCCACGTGAGCGGATGTGGGCTGATGGCTGATTTGTGAACAACTGGACGGCGCGAAGCGCTCGCGGAAGAGATAAAAGGCTGCCCGACTTTTGCCGGGCAGCCCTCAAACTGCCTTCGATGCTGACGCTCGATCAGAAAGCGTGTCGAATACCGATGTCGTAGCCAGTGGAGCTCTTCGGCGTGGTCCAGACGCCGTCGAACGCAACGTTGTACGCCGGGCCGCCGACGGTCAGACCTGCTCCGTTCTTGTTGTTCACACGAGCCACAGTCGTGTACAGCGCCGTGCGCTTCGAGAGGTTGTGCACGTAGCCAATCGCGAACTTGTCGGCTCGTGGCTCTTCGTTCAGTTCGAATCCGCGGTACCGCACTGCCGAATAGGAAGCACGGATGAGGCCAGGACCGACAGGCACGGTCGCACCAAGCAACCAACCCTTGGCACCAGGATCGGCCAGCATGCCCAAATTCTGGACGTCGATCTTCAGTCGGTTGTCCGAGTATTCGCCGAACAACTTGACCGGTCCGAAATCGTACGAAGCGCCCAGATTCCAGGTCGCAACGTTTGCGGTCAAGCCCATGAAGAAGTCATCTGCCACAGTGCTTTCACCATAGGAGAGGGCGATGTCAACCGGTCCGGTGGCGTAGCCGACGCGACCACCGATATAGCGACCTGCGCGCTGGGTATTGGGCTCGTTGGGGGTCAGAATGGCCGGA
This sequence comes from Variovorax sp. 10L426, assembly GCF_056395305.1. Taxonomy (NCBI): domain Bacteria; kingdom Pseudomonadati; phylum Pseudomonadota; class Betaproteobacteria; order Burkholderiales; family Comamonadaceae; genus Variovorax; species Variovorax sp. 10L426. Next base: position 211,416 of record NZ_JBFTJF010000005.1, read on the forward strand.
TCGAACTTTTCGTTCTCGTTGAAGGCATACATGACCTGGCCGTACGCACCGCCCAAATTGGGTGGCAGGAAGTAGCCGATCGAGTTGCTGGCTCGCGTGTAGTTCTCGTTGAGCATGCCACCGTTGGCGGTCGAGACCAGATTCTCGCCAACGCCGTTCGCGCCGAAAGGATCGAACACGGAGTCGTTCCAGTACGTCGGGGTGTAGTCGCGGCCCAGGCGGACTTCACCGAATGCGCCGGAGAGACTCACCGTCGAGCGACGGTTGAAGCTCAAGCCGCCGGCCGGTCCAGCACCGGTGCCGTCATCGTTATTCAGGCCGGCTTCGAGCCAGAAGCTCGCGGCCAAGCCGCCCCCCAGGTCTTCCGTCCCGCGGAAGCCCAGACGGCTCGAGTTGTAGCCGGAGTTGGTGAGGGCCGTCTGATTCGTGGTGATGCTATTGCCAAGTGGGGTTTCCGCCCTGTTCGAGTAGCTGCTGACCGCAGCGTCAACCACGCCGAACAGCGTGACGGACGACTGGGCCGAGGCGGTGCCGGCAACAGTCAGGGTTGCCAGGGCGGCCAGGGCGACTAGAGATTTTTTCATTCCAGGTTTCTCCAAGGTTCAACAAAGGCACCGGTGTGACAGGCTCACCGTGACGGCACTTTTGTGCTCGCACCGGCCCCCGGGCCAACCTCCCATTGGGAAGTTGAGTCGATTCCATCAGAGGCACTTCTGCGCGGCAGACCCGTTCCTGCAAGGTCATCCAATAACCCTGCAAGATCGACCCTCGAAGAGCACATTTGCGTTGTCGCGTTGCGACATGACAGCCACCCAGCGATCGCGCAAGGCGCACGACGGCGCCCCGAAAGACGCATATCCCGGACAAGAAAATGAGATGTGGGCGGCGCGCCTAAATCCCGCGCGCCCAATTCCAGAAACACCGCGGAACCGGCTTTGCCGGGCCGCCGGTGTTGCCCCCGGTAGGGGGTGGGCGGCTACACGAAGTGAGCCAACCTGGGGGCGAGTTCAGAGCGGCAACGTGTCGAAAGCCCCGTAAGCCGTCGCCAGCCACGTTTTCACGCGCTGTCGTTCGAGCAGCCCGAGCGCGTGCGGCCCTTCGCGGTCGTTGACCGCTTTCCAGAAACTCGTGTTGCGCGCATCGATCTTGCGCATGCTCGCGTCGTGCAAGCGGGGCAGGGCGATCACGCGCGCGCCCTGTGCGGTCGCCTTGCTCAGCGACTGCGAACCGAGCAGCAGCCCGAAGTCGCTGCCGCGGCCGTAGTTCTGCACCACGATGTAGTTCGGCCGATTGCCGAAGGTGTCGATCAGCGTGCCCAGCAGGTCGGTCGAATCCTTGCCATCGTCGAGCACATGCCAGAAGTTGACGGCGACGCCGAGTTCGGCGAACACGTCGAACAGGTCCGACTCCTTGATCCAGCGCGACAGCGGCGCCAGCGTCTGGGCCGCAAGGTCGACGATCACGCTCTGCTGGGGATTGGTTTCGAATCCATTCACTACCGTGTCGAGCCCCTCGAAGCTGTCCACCACGATCGGGGACGCGAAGCCTTCGTAGAAGCGCGTGAAGGAACTGTGCGAGCGATCGGTGTCGAATCCGACGAAGGGCTTGCTGTGGTCGATGAAATACTGCGCCAAGACCCGTGCCGTGACCGACTTGCCGACACCGCCCTTTTCGCCGCCGATGAAGTTGAGGGAGCTCATGAGGTTCCTGGAGAGGGATGAGGAGGGATGGAAAGGTCCGGAGGATTCTAGGGGGACGGAAGCTGATTCAACTCGTCCTTCATGCGCTGCTGCAGTTTGTCGATCATTGCGCTCGACTTGAGGATCGAGCTGTGGTCCTCGTCGAACCCGAAGGTGAAATCGGCGCGGCTTTGGATATCGGGCGGGAGGACGCTCCGCAGCGAAACGACACCGTCGTTGCTGCCGGGCACGAAGCGCGACCGGCCGCCGTAGCCGAAAAAGAGCGTGTACCGGATGTCTGCTGGTCGCCGCACCGTCGGGAGTTCGCGCAGGAACGGCGAACCGGGCGCCATGTCGAGCCACGAGCCCGGTACGCGCGTCGGCCCGATGCCCGCCCATCGCGCGCTCTCCTGGCCAAGCCAGGGGGTGGAAATCGTGATCACGTGATGGACCGGCGGCACGCGCCCCTCGCGCAGGATGATGTTCAAGGCGCCGCGGGTCACCAATCCGCCCATGCTGTGAGCGACGACCACACTGGTGGCGAAGCCGTAGCGATAGTGCAACTCATCGAGCGCGTTGTTGAGCATCATGGCCGACAGGCCAATGGAAAAACCGCTGGGGTAGTAGAAGACCCATGGCTGGAAGGTCGTGCGGTCGAGCTTGTCGATGACTTCTTCCCAATCGCGCGGCGATCCGCCAATGCCGTGCACGAAGATCACCGGCACCCGTTTCGGATCGAAGGGTTCGAGCATGAAGAGTCCCGCCCGGTCTTCGGCAATGAACTGCAGCGGCGCGAACATTCCTTCGCGCACCTTTTGCGGGGAGAAACGCTTTTCGTCGATCGCGGCTTGCGCGCCGAATCCTTCGTTCCGTCGACGCACCAACTCCGCATAGGCTTCGTCGAACACGGCCGGCAGCGCGACCGTGGGTGCGGCGAAGGGAATCCTGATCTGACCGAGTCCTGTCGAAGCAGTCGGCGGATCGTTGACGGCATCCATGGCCAAGGGAGTGCCTTGATAGAGCGCCGCCGGCTCGCCGCGCTGGTACTGCATGTCGCGATTGACATCCTCGAACGCCAGGATTCCATATTGGCCGGGCGGGGCCGCCAGGTGATAGACCCCGCGGCTTCTCGGAATCACATCGAGAAAGATCGGCCGTGGCTCATCGCCGACCTTGTAGAGCACGACCACGATGGGCCCTCGTGCCTCTTTCTCGGTTTCGACGGTCCCCGTGAAATACACGGCATCATGGATGCGCTTCATCTGCCGATCGGCCGTGATGAGCGCGCAGCCAGCGGTCATGGCGCAGAGCATCACCAGCAGCACGATGCGAAGCGTTGGCGAAATCGTCCTGGCGGTCGTCATCGTCATGGTGTGCTCAGGCCTGGATAGGCCCTAATTCTTGGGCACCATCGAAAAGAACGGCCCCAGGCTGCCGAGAAGCCAGTTCTGACTGAAATCGAGTGCCGCGCGGCGGTACTTTTCGTCCGCCTGTGCGGCCATCAGATCGAGGCGCGCGACCACCTTGGAGAGCTCACGATCGACCAGCAAATTGCGCCCGCGATCGCTGATTTCCGTGGCCAGCAGCAGAGGCTTGCCATCCGGGTTGGTCTTGGAGCCGATGAGCCACAGCGAGATCTCGACGTTGCGCGCAGCGCGGAAGCTGTTCTCGGCGTTCACGCCGTCCAGCATGCTCTGCTCCCAGGTGTTGCCGTTGGCCTGCTTGAGCAGCGAGGCCCAACCCACCACCAGCGCTGCGACGCGATCCCCCTCGTAGGGCTTCGGGGTGGTCTCGAAGGCCAGCCGGATGGCGTCGATGCCAGTCGCTCCGTGAAGATCGGGCAGGGGCTGTTCTTGCTGAATGGCATCCCAGGTGCGCTGGATGGCGTCGTCCGCGCTCGCTGCCCACTTCTTCCATTCGCGCGGATTGCGCCGGTAGAGAGACAACTGCACGCGCTTGACGGACTGGATGTTGTCGCGCAGCGCCAGATTGGCGATGCGGTTGGCGCCCGTCTGGAGCCATTCCTGATTGTTGTAGGGCTCGGCGCGTTGAGTGGACGTGCAACCGCAGAGCACGAGGGCCGCGGCGCAGATTCCGGGTCGCCAGATTCGAGGTTCAAGCAGGGGAAAACTGGGGGAGGCGCGCATGGGGCGCACGTTATCATCCTCCCCTCAGGTGGCGGCCGGTCCTCCGGATTCAGGCCAGTGAATTCTCCTTACAAATCAACACCTTGGCTTAGGGCCGACCTGTCGTGCGTCTCAATTCCATCAAGCTCTCCGGCTTCAAGTCGTTCGCCGAACCCACCAATTTCCTCTTGCCCGGCCAACTCGTGGGGGTCGTCGGGCCCAACGGCTGCGGCAAGTCGAACATCATGGATGCCGTGCGCTGGGTGCTCGGCGAATCGCGCGCCTCCGAGCTGCGGGGCGAGTCGATGCAGGACGTCATCTTCAACGGCACCACCACGCGCAAGCAGGCCAGCCGTTCGAGCGTCGAGCTGGTTTTCGACAACGCCGACCACAGGGCCGGGGGGCAATGGTCGCAATTCGCCGAAATCGCGGTCAAGCGCGTGCTGACGCGCGACGGCAATTCGAGCTACTACATCAACAACCAGCCGGTGCGCCGGCGCGACGTCCAGGATGTGTTCCTGGGCACCGGCCTGGGGCCGCGTGCCTACGCGATCATCGGGCAGGGGACGATCAGTCGGATCATCGAATCCAAGCCTGAAGAATTGCGGCTCTTCCTGGAAGAAGCCGCCGGCGTTTCCAAGTACAAGGAACGTCGCCGCGAGACCGAGAACCGCCTCGGAGACACGCGCGAGAACCTTACGCGTGTCGAAGACATCCTGCGCGAACTCAACAGCAACCTCGAAAAGCTCGAGAAGCAGGCCGAGGTCGCCGCGCGCTACAACACGCTGACAAGCGATGCCACGCGCAAGCAGCACCAACTGTGGTTCCTGAAGCGCACCGAGAGTGAGTCCGACCAGAGCCGGATCAAGGCCGATGCCGAGAAGGCGATCAACGACCTTGAATCGCGCACCGCCGATCTCCGCCACATCGAGGCCGAACTCGAAACCGTGCGGCAGGCGCATTATTCCGCCGGCGATCAGGTCAACCAGGCGCAGGGCAAGTTGTATGAAGCCAGCGCCGAGGTGGGTCGGCTCGAAGGCGAGATCCGCTTCGTGGTCGAAGGGCGGCAGCGCGTGGAGCAACGACTGGTGCAACTGCGCGAGCAGATCGCGCAATGGAGCACCCGTCGCGAAGATGCCGAGGCCGAGATCGAAACCCTTGCCGGTCAAGGCGTCAACGCCGAAGAGCAAGCCGAACTGCTGGCCGCGCAGCTCGAAGAGCACGACGCGCGCATGCCTGAGCTCGAAGACGCCCAGCAACGCGCGCAAAACGAGGCGAATGCCCAGCGTGCTTTGGTCGCGCAGGTCCAGCAGCAGATCCAGGTGCTGGCCGCCGACCAGCGCAACATCGAAGAACAGAGCCGCCAGCTCAACCAGCGCGCCGAGCGTCTGCGCAGCGACCAGAACGCGCTCGCGGCGCCCGACGAGGCCCGACTGCGCGATTTGCAGGAGCAGTTCGCTGCCGCGCAGGAGGCCGCCACCGAAGCCGATGCACGGCTGCATGATTTGCAGGAAGCGGTGCCGCAACTCGACGATGACCGTCGCACGCGCCAGCAGGCCGTGAATACCGAAGGCACACGCCATGCCGAGCTCTCGGCTCGCCTCGAAGCGCTCAAGGCGCTGCAGGAAAAGGTCAAGACCGACGGCAAGCTCGCGCCCTGGCTGGCCAAGCATGGCCTCGAAAGCCTGCAAGGCCTGTGGAGCCGCATCCATATCGAACAGGGCTGGGAAAACGCGCTCGAATCGGCGCTGCGCGAGCGCCTGGGCGCGCTCGAAGTCAGCCGGCTCGACATGGTCCGCGCATTCGGCGGCGACGCGCCCCCGGCCAAGCTGGCGTTCTATACGCCGCCCGTTGCAGCCGTGCCGCCGGGCCCGGCTGCACTGCCGCGTCTTTCCGACCTGCTGCGACTGAGCGATGCCGGCCAGCAGGCGCTGTTCGCTGAGTGGCTGCACGGCTGCCATACGGCGGACACGCTCGAAGAAGCCCTGGTCCAGCGCGACAAGCTTCAGCCGGGCGAGGCGATCTACGTCAAGAGCGGCCATGCGGTCACCGCGCACAGCGTCAGTTTCTATGCGCAGGATTCCGAGCAAGCCGGCTTGCTGGCGCGCCAGCAGGAAATGGAAAGCCTGGAGCGCCAGTTGCGCGCCCAGACGCTGATCGCCGACGAATCGCGCACAGCGCTGGCCCGCGCCGAGGCCGCTTACGCCGAAGCGGCCCAGCGCCTCGTCGCCGCCCGACGCGAGGCGACCGACACGCAGTCGCGTGCGCACGAACTCCAGGTCGAGACGCTGCGCCTGACGCAATTGGCCGAACAGACACGCGCGCGCAGCGAACAACTGTCCAACGATCTCGGCGAAGTCGTCGCCCAGCTCGAAGAGCTGCAGGAACGGCGCATTGCCGCCGAGTCACGCTTCGAAGAGCTGGACATGCAGCTTGCCGACAGTCAGGAGCGCCACGCGCAACTCGACGAGCGCGTGATCGAAGCGGCCCGTGCGCTGGCTGCGAGCCGCGACCAACATCGCAGCCTCGAACGGCAGGCGCAGGAAGCAACGTTTGCGCAGCGCACGCTCGAAGCGCGCCGCGGCGAACTCAGCCGCGCCATCGAGACAGCGACGCAACAGACCGTCTCGCTGGCCGAGGAAGACGAGCGCGCACGCGCCGAACTCGGCCGCTTGTCCGACGCGGCCGCGCAGGCCGGGCTGCAGGATGCGCTGTCGCTCAAGCTCGAACGCGAAAGCGCGCTGGGCGCCGCGCGCAGCCAGTACGACGACCTGACGCTCAAATTGCGCGCGAGCGACGAGCGCCGCCTGCAACTGGAGCGCGAACTCGACCCGCTGCGCCAGCGCATCACCGATTTCCAGCTGAAGGAACAGGCGGCTCGCCTCGGCTTCGAGCAGTACCAGCAACTGCTGGTCGACGCGCAGGCAGATCTCGAAACGGTCGCGCTGTCGATCGAAACCGACAAGGTTCGCCTCACCGGCCTGCAAAGCGAAATCGACCGGCTCAACCGCGAAGTCGCAGCGCTCGGTGCCGTCAACCTCGCGGCGCTCGACGAGCTGGCTGTCGCGCGCGAGCGCAAGACCTTCCTCGATGCGCAGTCCGCCGATTTGAACGAAGCCATCGGCACACTGGAAGACGCGATCCGCAAGATCGACGCCGAAACCCGTGATCTGCTCGGCGGCACCTTCAAGATCGTCAACGAGCACTTCAGCCGCATGTTCCCCGAGCTGTTCGGCGGCGGCAACGCCAGGCTGATGATGACCGGCGACGAGATCCTCGATTCCGGCGTGCAGGTGATGGCGCAGCCGCCGGGCAAGAAGAACCAGACCATCCACCTGCTGTCAGGCGGCGAGAAGGCGCTGACGGCGATCGCGCTCGTGTTCGCGATCTTCCAGCTCAACCCCGCACCCTTCTGCCTGCTGGACGAAGTCGACGCACCGCTCGACGACGCCAACACCGAACGCTATGCCAAACTCGTGACCGCGATGAGCCGCGAAACCCAGTTCCTCTTCATCAGCCACAACAAGATCGCGATGGAAATGGCCGAACAACTGATCGGCGTGACCATGCAGGAGCAGGGTGTGTCGCGCATCGTGGCGGTCGATATGGAATCGGCCGTGTCGATGGTCGAAGCTGCTTGAGTCGACCCGATTCATGAGCAGCCTCACCGTCGCCCTCGCCATCCTTGGCGGACTCGTCCTTGCCGCAGTGGTCGGCTACAACACATGGATGTCGCGCCGCAATGCGCCGCGGCAACCCGACGCCAGCGCCACCGAGCCGCCCGAGGCGGACGCGTCGTCGCAAGGCGGCCAGGAGCCCTTGCTCCATGTCGATCCGCACCGCTTGCCCGGCACCGAACGGCACGAACCGCTGTTCGACCCGGACCTGCCGGCGCCTGCTGCATTGCCCGTACCCACGGCCGACCGGCGCGGCGGTCTCGACCCGCTGATCGACGTGATCGCGCCGGTATCGCTCGAAGGTCTCGCCTCGGGCGACGCCGCGATTGCCGCGATGCCCGCCACGCGGCGTGCCGGCAGCAAGCCGGTCGCGGTCGAAGGACTCAACGAACACACGGGCAATTGGGAGCCGGCGGTGCCAGGCCAGCGCTACGGCGCCTTCCAGGTCGGGGTGCAGTTGGCCAACCGGACGGGCGCGCTCAACGAGATCGAATACTCCGAATTCGTCGTCAAGGCGCAGGCTTTCGCCGACGCGGTGAACGGCGCGCCCGAGTTTCCGGAAATGCTCGACGAGGTCGGCCGTGCGCGCGAACTCGACCAGTTCGCGAGCACGCATGATGCGCAACTGAGCTTCGTGCTTCGCGCGCGGCATGCCGCGTGGAGTCCGGGTTATGTGCAGCAGAACGCCGCGCGGATGGGCTTCGTGGCCGGCATGATTCCGGGGCGCATGGTCCTTCCCGCTGCGGAACCGGGCCTGCCGCCGATCCTGGGCTTGTCCTTCGATACGCAGGCGGCGCTGGCCGACGACCCCGCGCAATCGGCCATCCGCGAACTCACGCTGAGCCTGGATGTACCCCAGGTCGGCCGCGAGGAGCAGGCCTTCGAGCGCATGCGAGAGGTCGCCGCCGCATTGGCACGCGAAATGGATGGCGTCGTCACCGACAGCGACGGCCAACCTTTGCGTGACGAGACCATGGACGTCATCGGCGCCGATCTCCTGCAGCTCTACGACACGCTTGATTCGCGCGACCTCTCGGCGGGATCGCCATTGGCGCGCAGACTTTTCAGTTAACCGCCTTCTCTTCGGGAGACCCGCATGACGACGCGCGAAGAGGCGGCTCGCGAAGCCGCCGCGCTGAGCGAGCAGCTTCACCGGCACGCTCATCTGTACTACGTTCTCGACGCACCCCAGTTGCCGGACGCCGAGTACGACAAGCTGTTTCAGCGCCTCCAGGCGCTCGAAGCTGAATACCCCGACCTGCGCACGCCGGATTCGCCGACACTGCGCGTGGGCGGCAAGCCGCTCGATGGCTTCACCAAGGTTCGCCACAAGGTGCCGATGCTGTCGATCCGCACCGAAACCGACATCACGCCCGGCGGCGCCAGCGCCTTTGACGCGCGTGTTCGCAAGGAGCTCGGGCTGGCGGAAGACGCACCTCAGGTCGAATACGTGTGCGAACTCAAGTTCGATGGCCTGGCGCTGAACCTGCGCTACGAAAACGGCGTGCTGGTGCAGGCCGCGACCCGCGGCGACGGTGAAATCGGCGAGGACGTCACGCAGAACATCCGCACGGTGCAGCAGATTCCGCTCCGGTTGCATGGCAAGGCGTCCGAGATTCCGCCGGTCGTGGAAGTCCGGGGCGAGGTCTACATGCGGCGCGACGATTTCGACACGCTCAACGAGCGCCAGCGCGAAAAGATCGCGGCCGGCCAGAAGAACGAAAAGGTCTTCGTGAACCCGCGCAATGCAGCGGCGGGCGCGGTGCGCCAGCTCGACCCGGCGATTGCGGCGAACCGCCCCTTGAGCTTCTTTGCCTATGGCCTCGGCGAGGTCACGCCGCCGGAGCAGGGTGGCCCGAACTGGCCGACGCAGTTCGATTGGCTGCAGCAATTCGATGCCTGGGGATTCCCGGTGGCCTCGCAGACCGCCCGGGCGCGCGGCGCGCTGGAGCTGATCGCCTTCCACGAGACGATTGGCCGTCAGCGCGATGCGTTGCCCTACGACATCGACGGCGTCGTCTACAAGGTCGACAGCCTCGAGTTGCAGCGGCAACTCGGCTTCGTCTCGCGCGAGCCACGCTGGGCGGTGGCGCACAAGTATCCGGCGCAGGAACAGTTGACCGAGGTGCTTGCGATCGAAGTGCAGGTCGGTCGCACCGGCAAGCTGACGCCGGTGGCCAAGCTGGCGCCCGTGTTCGTCGGCGGCGTGACAGTGACCAATGCCACGCTCCACAACGAAGACGAGGCGCGCCGCAAGGATGTGCGGGTAGGCGACACCGTCATCGTGCGACGCGCCGGCGACGTCATTCCCGAGGTCGTCGGCGTGCTGCCGGAGAGCGCAGCCAGGCCGGACGACCAACGCGGGCCGGTGTTCACCATGCCGCACAAATGCCCGGTCTGCGATTCGGATGCGGTGCGCGAAGAGGGCGAAGTCGACTACCGCTGCACGGGCGGGCTCTTCTGCGGCGCCCAGCGCAAGGAGGCGATCCTGCATTTCGCGGCACGGCGCGCGCTCGACATCGAGGGTCTGGGCGACAAGCTGGTGGAACAGATGGTCGATGCCAACCTGATCCGGACGCTGCCCGATCTCTACAAGCTGGGCTTGTCGACGCTGGCCGGCCTGGACCGGATGGCGGACAAGTCGGCGAAGAACATCGTCGATGCGCTGGAGGCATCGAAGAAGACCACCTTGCCGCGCTTCCTGTTCGGCCTCGGCATCCGCCACGTGGGCGAGAGCACCGCCAAGGACCTCGCCAAGCACTTCGGCAAGCTCGACGCGATCATGGACGCGACCGAAGAGCAATTGCTCGAAGTCAACGACGTGGGCCCGGTGGTGGCGCAGAGCTTGCGGACCTTCTTCGACCAGCCGCACAACCGTGAGGTGGTCGAGCAACTGCGCGCCTGCGGCCTTCACTGGGAAGAGGGCGAGCCGGCCGCGCGGGCGCTGAAGCCGCTGGCGGGCAAGACTTTCGTCATCACAGGAACGCTTCCTACGCTGAGCCGCGACGAGGCGAAGGACAAACTGGAGGCTGCCGGCGCCAAGGTGGCCGGCTCCGTCAGCAAGAAGACCGACTATGTCGTCGCGGGCGCCGAGGCGGGCAGCAAGCTCGACAAGGCGCGCGACCTCGGCGTGGCGGTGATCGACGAGGCGCAGATGCTGGAGATCCTTCAAGCGGCCACCTGAACGGGCCCTACGGTGGCTTTACAAGGCTCCTGGCAAGCCCTGTCAACAAGGCGGATGATCCGACGTTGAACGGATGCGTGGCGACCAGGAGTCCTCATGAATCGAATTCGTCTTATTGGCGCTTGTATCGTGATCGGCGGGGCTGCCTTGCTCAGCGGTTGCGTGGCGTACCCGGCGGGGCCGTACTACAACGGCGCCGTGTATTCGGGGGCCTACCCCTACTATTCCTATCCGTATTCCTATCCGGCCTCGTATCCCTACTGGGGGTGGGGCGGACCCTCCGTCTTCATCGGGGGCTTCTACGGGTCCGGCTACTACGGCGGCGGGCGATATCCCTATTGGGGGCGTGGGGGCTGGGGTCACGGCGGATGGGGTCACACGGGCTGGGGTCAGGGCGGCTGGGGTCACGGGGGCTGGGGCAATGGCGGCTTCGGTCCTGGTCGGGGACCGGGCGGAGGCGGGGGGCGGGGGTTCGGCGGAGGCCGCCGCGCCTGAGCGTGGTGGCCTCGCGATAATCCCGCCATGGCCATCCGCGAAATCCTGAAAATGGGCGATCCCCGGTTGCTGCGCGTCGCGCAGCCGGTCGCTGCCTTCGATACCGACGAACTGCATCTGCTCATCCGCGACATGTTCGAAACCATGCACGCGGTCAACGGCGCGGGACTGGCCGCGCCGCAGATCGGCGTCGATCAGCAACTCGTGATCTTTGGCACCGATGCGGTGAATCCGCGCTATCCGGATGCGCCGCTCGTGCCGCGCACGGTGCTGATCAATCCGGTCATCACCCCCATCGGCGATGAGGAAGAAGAGGGTTGGGAAGGCTGCCTGTCGGTGCCGGGCCTGCGCGGCGTGGTGCCGCGCTTCGCCAACATCCGCTACACCGGCTTCGATCCGTACGGCGATCCGATCGACCGTGCGGTGAATGGCTTTCATGCCCGCGTCGTCCAGCACGAGGTGGACCATCTGTTGGGCAAGCTCTACCCGATGCGGGTGCGCGACTTCTCGCGCTTCGGCTACACCGAGGTCCTGTTTCCGGGCCTCGATGCGAGCGAGGACGACTGATCAGTTCAGCCGACCGCCGCTGCCGGCGACGCTGAATCGTCCGGCGCCGAGGAAGGCGACTGCCATCCCGCCGAACAGGTACATGCCCTGCAGTTCGAGCGCCCAGCCACCGGTGTTTCCGAGGGCCCACAGGGTCTTCGTGTGCACCAGCCAGATGGCCACGAGCATATTGATGACCACGATCCAGCCGGCCGCGCGCGCGTAGATCCCGGCGATCAGCAACACCGGCGCCAAGATCTCGCCGATGAGCACCAGGTAGGCCAATGCGCCTGGGAGGCCATGCGCGCTGACCTGGTTCTCCACGAACCCGAGGCCGCCCCTCAGCTTGGCAATCCCGTGAAGAAGAAGGAGCACGCCGAGCGCCACGCGCAGAACGAGCTTGCCGGTGTCGTCGGAACGAATCATGGACGAGGAATCCTCTTTGATCGGATAAAGGTAAAAGGCCCCGATTGTGTTCGATGTCGATGAGCGTTTCGCGAATGTGCATCCAACCCGCGGTTCTTTGGCAGACTCTCACCTGCCTCGTAAACTGCCCGCTGCAGCTATTTCCAACAATGAAGAGGGTCTCCGAATGAACCAACGTTTCCGCCCGGCGCTTGCCGCCGCTGCCGCCGCCCTGGCTTTCATTGCCGCGCCGGCCTTTGCCGGCAAGACGCTCGACGCTGTCAAGCAACGCGGCAGCGTCAAGTGCGGCGTGACCAACGGCGTCGCCGGCTTCTCCGCGCCCGACACGCAGGGCAACTGGTCCGGCCTCGATGTCGACACCTGTCGCGCGATCGCAGCGGCCGTGCTCGGCGACGGCAAGAAGGTGGAGTTCGTTCCGCTCAACTCGCAGCAGCGCTTTTCCGCGCTGCAGGCGGGCGAGATCGACATCCTCGCGCGCAACACCACATGGACGCTGACGCGCGACGCATCGCTCGGCTTCCATTTCACGACGATCACCTATTACGACGGTCAAGGCTTCCTGGTGCCCAAGAAGATCAAGGTGACGAGCACCAAGCAACTCAAGAACGCCACGATTTGTACTCAGGCCGGCACGACCAACGAGAAGAACGTCGCCGACTACTTCAAGGCGCAGAACATCCCTGTCAAGACCGTCGTGTTCGAGAGCTTCGAGGCCTCGTTCAAGGCATTTTTCTCCGGCCGTTGCCAGGCGTTCACGACCGACACCTCGGCGTTGGCCGGCCTGCGCAACAAGGAAGCGCCGAACCCCGACGACTACGTCATCCTGCCTGAACTGATCTCCAAGGAGCCGCTCGCGCCCCTGGTGCGCCGCGGTGACGACGAATGGTTCGCGATCGCCAAGTGGGTGCCCAACGCGCTGATTGAGGCCGAGGAGTTCGGCATCACGCAAGCCAACATCGACGACCTGAAGGCCAACAGCAAAGACCCGGCGCAGCAGCGGCTGCTCGGCACCAGTGACGACCTCGGCAAGTTGCTGGGTCTCGACAAGGACTGGTCCTATCGGGCCATCAAGGCCGTGGGCAACTACGGCGAAGTCTTCGAGCGCAACGTCGGTCCGAAATCCGTGCTCAAGTTGCCCCGCGGCGCCAACAACCTCTGGAACAAGGGCGGCCTGATGTACGGATTGCCGGTCCGATGAGTCGGCCGGCGGCCAGCGGGCGCCGCGCCGTCTGGTTCGCCTGGGCGGTGCAGGGCGTGCTGATCGCGGCGGTCGTGGGTGGCGCCTTCTTGCTGGTCCACCATGCGCTCGAGGTGCTCCGGGCGCGCGGCGTGCGCTCGGGATTCGACTTTCTCCTTCAGCCGGCGGGATTCGAGATCTCCGAAGGGTGGCTGGATTTCAACGCGGGCCAGCCATTCTGGCGCGCCTTTCTGGCGGGATTGATCAACACGATCCGCGCCGCGATTCCCGCTGCTGTCGTCGCGGTCGTCTTCGGCACGCTGCTAGGCATCGGCCGCCTGGCGCCGCATGTGCTGGTGCGTGGCCTGTGCGGCGCGTACGTCGAGACGATCCGCAACGTGCCACTGCTGGTGCAGTTGCTGATGCTGTACTTCGCGCTCACGCAACTGCTGCCGGACTCGACGGAACCGATCGAACTGGCGAATGGCTTCTGGCTCAGCAAGGGTGGTCTTTCGATGCCGTGGCCGGTGAGCGACGAGGGCGGCTGGTGGCCGAGCCACTTCGAATGGCCCGAGCGTGGCAGCTTCAACGTGAGCGGCGGCGCGGCGCTGAGCCCGGAATACCTCGCGGTCGTGATCGCGCTGGCCCTCTACACGGGAGCCTTTGTCGCGGAGATCGTTCGTGCCGGCATCACGTCCGTTTCACAGGGGCAGAAACTGGCGGCGCAGGCGCTCGGGCTTTCGCCTTGGCAGCAACTCCGGATCGTGGTGCTGCCGCAAGCGCTGCGTGTGATCGTGCCGGCGCTCACCAATCAGTTGCTGAGCCTGACCAAGAATTCTTCGCTCGCCGTCGCGGTGGGCTATCCGGAACTGGTTTCGATCGCCAACACTTCGATCAACTCGACGGGCCGGGCCTTCGAATGCATCGCGGTGATCATGGTGATTTACCTCGGGCTGTCGCTGCTCATTTCCGCCGCAATGAACCGCTACAACGCGCGTGTCGCACTCCGGGGATGGCGATGAGCGGCACGGTCCGATCGCCCGTCGCATGGCGCGCGGAGCTGTGGGGATCACCGCTGCGCGCGGCGTCGACGGTTGCGCTCATCTTCCTGTTCGGATGGGCGGGTTTTCACCTCATCGATTGGGCTGTGCTGCATGCCGTGTTTCGCCCGGACGCCGAAGCCTGCCGGGCCGTGCAGCACGGCGCCTGCTGGGGCGTGATCGCCGAGAAGTGGCGGCCCATCGTGTTCGGGCGCTATCCCTACGAAGACCAGTGGAGGCCGGCGGTCGCTGTCACCGTGCTTTCCGCGACGACGATGCTGAGCGCCTGGCCGCGCACCTGGCGGTGGTGGCTGCTGCCAGTGTGGCTCGTGACGCTGGCGCTATTCCTGGTGCTGATGCGCGGCGGCATTGTCGGACTGGATCCCGTGCCCACCAATCGCTGGGGCGGATTGCCCCTCACCATCGGGCTGGCCGTCGTCGGACTGGCGCTCGCATTTCCACTGGCGCTGGCTCTTGCGCTCGGGCGGCGTTCGCAGTGGCCGGCCGTGCGCACGCTTTGCGCGACCTACATCGAGCTGGTGCGCGGCGTCCCGCTGATCTCGGTGCTGTTCATGGCCTCGTTCCTGCTGCCCTTGCTCTGGCCGGCGGGGTGGCAGCCCGATGTGCTGATTCGAGTTCTTGCAGGGCTGTCGTTGTTTGTCGCCGCCTACCTTGCAGAGATCATTCGCGGCGGCCTGCAGGCGGTGCCGCGCGGACAGACCGAAGTGGCGATGGCACTGGGCTTCGGGCGCTGGCCGGTGCAGCGCGACATCGTGCTGCCGCAGGCGCTGCGCATCGTGGTTCCGGCGCTCACGAACAGCGTGGTGGGTACCTTGAAGGACACCTCGCTGGTCACCGTGGTGGGCTTGTTCGAGCTGACCGGCGCGCTGGGGCTTGCCCTCGGCGGCGATCCCACTTGGCGGCCGTTCTACCTGGAGGGCTACCTCTTCATCGCGCTGGTCTACTGGGTGCTGTGCTTCGGGTTGTCGAGGTACAGCGTGTGGCTGGAGCGGCGGCTGGCCACGGGGAGGGTTTAGTCCCCAGCCGCCAGACCACTCCTCAGGAAGCCAACGCCTCCAGCAGTTCCGTCTCGATCGCCGCTTGCGCCCGCTGGCCCTGCAATTCCGGCCCGCTGATCAGGAAGGTATCTTCCACACGCTCTCCCAAGGTCGAAACCTTGGCAAGCTGCAGATTGAGATGGTGCCGGGCCAGCACGCGTGCGACCGAATAAAGCAAGCCCGCGCGGTCGCTGGCCGAGATGCTGAGCAGCCAGCGTTGCGCCTTTTCATCAGGCAGCAGGCTGACGCGCGGCTTGATCGGAAAGCTGCGCACGCGGCGCGAGACGCGGCCCTTGCTCGGCGTGGGCAGCGGACCCGCCTCGCTGAGGGTCTTGGTCAGCCCGGCCTCGACCATGTTGATCAGGTCGCGGTAGTGCTCCGGAATGAAGGTGGTGATCACCTGGAAGGTGTCGAGCGCGAAACCGTTGCTCGTGGTGTGCACCTTGGCATCCAGGATGTTGAAGGATGCCTGGTCGAAATAGCCGCAGATGCGCATGAACAGGTCCGGCAGGTCGGGCGTATAGACCGCGACCTGCAAGCCTTCGCCAACCGGCGACAGCCGGGCCCGGACCAGCGGCGGCGTGCGCGGGTCGATGGGCACGCCCGGATGCGGGACGTGACGCGAAAGCTGCTTGGCATGCCAGGCGATCTCCGACGCGTCGTGGCGCATGAAGTAGCCGACGTCGAGCGTTCCCCACAGCGCCTTGTGCGAATCCAGGGGCTCCGCGTGCAGCGCGAGTTGCACGAGGGCCTCGCGCTTGCGCGACTCGATCTCGGCGCCCGGGTCGGGCATGCGGCCGCCCAGAGTGCGCAAGGTCAGACGATAAAGGTCCTCGAGCAGCTTGCCCTTCCACGCGTTCCAGACGCGCGGTGAAGTGCCCCGGATGTCCGCGACGGTGAGCAGGTAGAGCGCCGTCAGGTAGCGCTCGTTGCCCACGCGCTTGGCGAAGGCGCCGATCACCTCGGGGTCGCCCAGGTCCTGCTTCTGCGCGACCTGGCTCATCACCAGGTGTTCTCCGACGAGGAATTCGATGAGCTTGGCGTCCTCGCGCGAAATCTCGTGCTGGCGGCAGAAGCGCCGCACGTCGCGCGCGCCCAGTGTCGAATGGTCACCGCCGCGGCCCTTGGCGATATCGTGGAACAGCGCCGCGATGTAGAGGATCCACGGCTTGTCCCACCCGGCCGCGAGCTGTGAGCAAAACGGGTATTCGTGCGCATGCTCGGCGATGAAGAAGCGCCGGACGTTGCGGACCACCATCAGGATGTGCTGGTCGACCGTATAGACATGGAACAGGTCGTGCTGCATCTGCCCCACGATGCTGCGGAAGACGCGCAGGTAGCGGCCCAGCACCGACGTCTGGTTCATGAGCCGGAGCGCATGCGTGATGCCGCGCGGTTGCAGCAGCATGCGCATGAAGGTCGCGTGGTTCACGCGGTCGTTGCGGAACTTGCTGTCCATGACATGGCGCGCGTTGTAGAGCGCCCGCAGCGTGCGCGCCGACAGACCGTTGACGCCGATCGTCTTCTGGTAGAGCAGGAAGGTCTCGAGGATCGCGTGCGGATCCTTGAGGTAGAGATCGTCGCTCGCGACCTCGATCAGCCCCGCCTTTTCGTAGAACCGCTCGTTGATGGGCGTCGGTTCCTCGAACTGCGGCTGGAGACGGTCGGCGATGTTCAGGAGCAGGATCTGGTTGAGCTGTGTGACCGCCTTGGCCGCCCAGTAGTAGCGGCGCATGAGCGCTTCGCTGGCCATGCGCTGCGATTCGCCGACATAGCCGAAGGTCGCGGCCACGGCGGTCTGCAGGTCGAACACCAGGCGGTCTTCGCGGCGGTTGGCCGTCACGTGCAGGCGGGCGCGGATCAGGCTCAGCAGCGCCTCGTTGCGCTTGATCTGCTGAATCTCGAAAGTGGTGGCCAGGCCGTTCTTGGCGAGGTCATCCCAGCGGTTGCCGAAGCCCGCGGCCTTGGTCATCCAGAGGATCGTCTGCAGGTCGCGCAGGCCGCCTGGCGATTCCTTGCAATTGGGTTCGAGCGCGTAGGGCGTGTTTTCGAACTTCTGGTGCCGATGCCGCATTTCCTGCGACTTGGCGGTGAAGAAGGCCTGCGGGTCGATGGCCGCGAAGAAGCTCTTGCGGAACGTCGCGTAGAGCTTCTTGTCGCCGACGATCAGGCGCGATTCGAGCAGCGAGGTCTGTACGGTGACGTCCTTCGCCGCTTCGGCGAGGCATTCCGACACCGTGCGTACGCTGGAGCCGATTTCGAGGCCCGCGTCCCAGCAATGGCCGATGAAGGCTTCGAGACGGCCTGGTTCGATGTCCTCTCCGTGGCCCTCGGGCAGCAGCAGCAGCACGTCGACATCGGAAAACGGGAACAGCTCGCCCCGCCCGAACCCGCCGACCGCGACCAGCGCCAACTGGTTGCCGAAACCGGCGTCGGCCCACAGCGCGCTCAGTGTTTCGTCGGCCAGCGCGGCGAGCTGGCGCAGCACCGTGTGCACGCTGCGTGCGGGCGCGCGGGCGCTGCGGAGCTGGTCGAACAGGGCCAGCTTGTGGGTACGGTAGGCGTCACGCAACGAGGAAATGTCCACTGTGGCAGCCCTGGGAGGCCGATGCCACGTCAAGCCGCGGCGGTGGCGGTGACGAAAGCGGGCGGCGGCGGGCTGCCGGCCGAGAGCGTGAGCACCTCGTAGCCGGTCTCGGTGACAAGCACCGTGTGCTCCCACTGGGCCGAGAGCGAATGATCGCGCGTCACGATCGTCCAGCCGTCGTATTGGCCGCCCTTGGCGTCTTCCTTGATCTCGCGCTTGCCCGCGTTGATCATCGGCTCGATGGTGAAGGTCATGCCGGCCTTGAGTTCTTCGAGCGTGCCGGGCCGGCCGTAGTGCAGCACCTGCGGTTCTTCATGGAAGCCGCGGCCGATGCCGTGGCCGCAGAACTCGCGCACCACCGAAAAGCCGTTGCTTTCGGCAAAACGCTGGATCGCGAAGCCGATGTCGCCCAGGCGGGCACCCGGCTTGACCTTGACGATGCCGTGCCACATCGCGTCGTAGGTGAAGGTGCAGAGGCGTTTCGCCGCGATCGAGGCGTCGCCGACGACGAACATGCGGCTCGTGTCGCCGTGCCAGCCGTCCTTGATGACGGTGATGTCGCAGTTGACGATGTCGCCCTTCTTGAGCGCTTTGTCATTCGGGATGCCGTGGCACACGACGTGGTTGACGGAAGTGCAGATCGACTTGGGGTAGGGCACGGTGCTGGCGCCCATGTAGTTCAGGGGCGCCGGGATCGCGCCCTGGACCTGCGTGATGTAGTCGTGCGCGAGCTTGTCGATCTCGTTGGTGGTGACGCCGGGCTTGATGTGGGGGGTGATGTAGTCCAGCACTTCGGAGGCGAGGCGGCATGCCACGCGCATGCCGGCCACGCCATCGGCGTCTTTGTAGGTAATGCTCATGGCCGGAATTATCCCATTCGGAACGTTAAAATTCAGGGTTAGCGCGGATGGCCCCAGTCAGCGGCTGCCGCCTCATTCTCTTCATTCCCAACGCGGCCGACTGGCCGATCCGAACGTGACGTTGCCCGTGAAACCGCCCCTCCATTCCGTTGCTCCCGTGGTGACTTTCTTCGAGGGCGGCAGCGCGCTCAGCGAATTCCGGGCGCGGCAACTGCTGCCGCGCCTCCAGGCCGTCGATTCGCGCATCGAGGGCCTGAGCGCCCGTTTCGTCCACCTGGTCGTCACCGACGCTGCGATCGACCCGTCGGCGCGCGAGCGCTTCGCGGCGCTCCTGGGCTATGGCGAGCCCTTTGTCGCGCCTGCCAAGGCCGGCCTGAAAGTCGTCGTCACGCCCCGCCTGGGCACCGTGTCGCCCTGGGCATCCAAGGCCACGGACATCGCGCACAACTGCGGGCTCGCGCTCCGCCGTGTCGAGCGCGTCACCGAATGCCACCTGGCGCTGAAGTCGCCCCTGCTAGACAAGGCGCTGGGCAAGACCGCCACGCTCGAAGGCGACAAGCTCGCGGCGGTCGCCGATCTGCTCCACGACCGCATGACCGAATCCGTGCTGGCCCGGCTCGACCAGGCCGCCGGTCTTTTTGCCGAGTTGCCGCCGCAGCCGATGGCGCAGGTCGACGTGCAGGGCGGCGGCCGGGCCGCGCTGGTGGAGGCCAACAGGACCTTCGGCCTCGCGCTGGCGGAGGACGAGATCGACTACCTGGTCGACGCCTTCACCCGCCTGGGGCGCAACCCCAGCGACGTCGAGCTGATGATGTTCGCGCAGGCCAACAGCGAGCACTGCCGCCACAAGATCTTCAACGCCGACTTCATCATCGACGGCCAGCCGCAGCCGCAGAGCCTGTTCTCGATGATCCGCCACACCGAGCGCCAGAACCCGCAGCACACCATCGTCGCCTACGCCGACAACGCCTCGATCATGGAAGGCACACGGATCGAGCGCTTCGTTGCCGCGTCGGACACCGGCGGCTACGCCAAGCAAGATGCGCTGAGCCACGTGCTGATGAAGGTCGAGACGCACAACCACCCGACGGCGATCTCGCCGTTTCCCGGCGCTTCGACCGGCGCCGGCGGCGAAATCCGCGACGAAGGCGCCACCGGCCGCGGCTCCAAGCCCAAGGCGGGCCTGACCGGCTTCACGGTGTCGAAGCTATGGCCAAAGGACGGCAGCTACGGCAAGCCGGACCACATCGCGAGCCCGCTGCAGATCATGACCGAGGGCCCGCTCGGCGGCGCCGCGTTCAACAACGAATTCGGCCGGCCCAACCTGCTCGGCTACTTCCGCGAGTACGAACAGGCCGTGGGCAGCGATGGCGACACCGTGCAGCGCGGCTATCACAAGCCCATCATGATTGCGGGCGGCCTGGGCAGCATCGATGCCGACCAGACAAAGAAGATCCAGTTCCCGGCCGGCGCGCTCTTGATCCAGCTCGGCGGCCCCGGCATGCGCATCGGCATGGGCGGCAGCGCGGCGAGTTCGATGGCGACCGGCGCCAACGCGGCCGAGCTGGACTTCGATTCGGTGCAGCGCGGCAATCCCGAGATCGAGCGTCGGGCGCAGGAGGTCATCAACCATTGCTGGCAGCAAGGCGATGCGAACCCGATCCTCGCTATCCATGACGTCGGCGCAGGCGGCTTGAGCAACGCTTTCCCCGAGCTCACCAACGACGCCGGGCGCGGCGCGCGCTTCGACCTGCACGCCGTGCCGCTCGAAGAGTCCGGCATGGCGCCCAAGGAAATCTGGTGCAACGAGAGCCAGGAGCGCTACGTGCTGGCGATTGCGCCCGAGTCGCTCGACCGGTTCCGCGCGTTCTGCGAACGCGAGCGCTGCCCGTTTGCCGTGGTCGGCGTTGCGACCGAGGAGCGCCAGTTGCGGGTCGGCGACGAAGGCGCCGATGCGCAACCCGTCGACATGCCCATGGACGTGTTGCTCGGCAAGCCGCCCAAGATGCTGCGCGACGTCAAGACCGTCGAGCGCCGCTTCAAGCCCCTGGACCTGACGGGCGTGGATCTGCAGAAAGCAGCCATCGACGTGCTGTCTCATCCGACCGTTGCCTCCAAGCGTTTTCTCATCACCATCGGCGACCGCACGGTCGGCGGGTTGAGCCACCGCGACCAGATGGTCGGACCCTGGCAGGTGCCGGTGGCCGATTGCGCCGTGACGCTGGCTGACTACAAGGGTTTTGCCGGCGAGGCAATGAGCATGGGTGAGCGCACGCCGCTCGCGGCCATCGACGCCCCGGCCTCCGGCCGCATGGCGGTGGCCGAAGCCATCACGAACCTGCTGGCCGCGCCGATCGAGCTGTCGCGCGTCAAGCTGTCGGCCAACTGGATGGCGGCCTGCGGCGAGCCCGGCGAAGATGCCGCGCTTTACGAGACCGTCAAGGCGGTCGGCCTGGAACTGTGTCCCGCGCTAGGCATCTCGATTCCCGTCGGCAAGGATTCGCTGTCGATGCGCACTCAATGGCAGGACGGCGGCGCCCAGAAGAAGGTGACGTCGCCGGTGAGCCTGATCGTGAGCGCCTTCGCCACGCTGGCGGATGTGCGCGGCACGCTCACGCCGCAACTCGATGCGGAAGAGGCCGACAGCACGCTGGTCCTGATCGACCTCGGCCACGGCAAGCACCGCATGGCCGGCAGCATCCTCGCGCAGACGCTGGAACAGAGCGGCGACATCGTGCCCGATCTGGACGATCCGCAAGACCTGGTCAAGCTGGTCGCGGCAGTCAATACGCTGCGCGCCGAGGGCAAGATCCTCGCCATGCACGACCGCAGCGACGGCGGCCTGTTCGCCGCGGCCTGCGAAATGGCCTTTGCCGGCCATGTCGGCGTGGCGCTGAACGTCGACCTGCTGGTCACTGAAGGCGACGGCATCAGCGACAGCCGCGCCGAATACGGCGACGCCAAGAACTGGGCCGGCCAGGTCAGCGCACGCCGCGAGGAACTCACGCTCAAGGCCCTTTTCAACGAAGAGCTTGGCATGCTGCTGCAAGTGCGCACGTCGGAGCGCAACGAGGTCATGCAGACCCTGCGTGCCCACGGCCTGAGCACCCACAGCCATTTTGTCGGCAAGACCCGGCCTGATGCGTCGACCATGGACGCCGGCAAGGGCAAGATCGAAGTGTGGCGCGACGCCAAGGCCGTCTTCAGCGCCAACCTCATTGATCTGCATCAGGTCTGGGATTCCGTCAGCTGGAAGATCTGCCGCGAACGCGACAACCCGGACTGCGCCGACGCCGAACATGCCGCGGCCGGCGATTCGCAGGACCCGGGCGCGCACGTGCTGTTGGCGGACGGTGTCGCAGACAACGTTGCCGCGCCATTCCTGAAACTTGCGAAACCGAAGGTCGCCATCCTGCGCGAGCAAGGTGTCAATTCGCACGTCGAGATGGCCTACGCCTTCACCGAAGCGGGCTTCGAGGCTTTCGACGTGCACATGACCGACCTCCAGACGGGCAGGGCGGACCTGGCGGACTTCAAGGGCGTCGTGGCTTGCGGGGGCTTCAGCTATGGCGACACGCTCGGTGCCGGCATCGGCTGGGCGCGCAGCATCACCTTCAACCCGAAGCTGGCCGATCAGTTCAAGGGCTTCTTCGGGCGCACCGACACCTTCGGTCTGGGCGTCTGCAACGGCTGCCAGATGTTCGCCGAATTGGCCGACATCATTCCCGGCGCCGAAGACTGGCCGCGCTTCACGACCAACCAGAGCGAGCGTTTCGAGGCGCGCCTGTCGATGGTCGAAATTCTTGAATCGCCCAGCCTTTTCTTCGCCGGCATGGCGGGAAGCCGTCTGCCGATCGCGGTTGCGCACGGCGAGGGCTACGCCAACTTCAAGCACCGTGGCAATCCGGCCAAGGCCATCGCCGCGATGCGCTTCGTCGACAACCACGGCCAGCCGACCGAACGCTATCCGTTCAACCCCAACGGCAGCGCAGGCGGCCTCACATCGGTGACCACCGCCGACGGCCGCTTCACCGCGCTGATGCCGCACCCCGAACGGGTGTTCCGCAACATTCAGATGAGCTGGACGTCAGGCGACAAGAGCGAGTTCAGCCCCTGGCTGCGAATCTGGCGCAACGCCAGAAAGTGGGTGGGCTGAACGCCCAGAGCGCGACTACACCCTCGCGCAGGACATCACGCGACGCCAGCGCTCGCCCAATCCGCACGATTCGCGGCGGCGTTGAGATATGCTCCTATCGTGCAGCGCGCCGCCGCGATCATCGGTTCCGCGATCTTCCTGGTCATCGCTCCGGGCACGCTCGCCGTGTACGTCCCTTGGTACCTCACGCACTGGCACTTCGCGCCTCCGCTATTCCCGATCGCGCGCGTGCTCGGCGCCGCCCTGATCGTTGCCGGGTTGCCCATCTTGCTCGATTCGTTCGCTCGCTTCGCGTTGCACGGCCTCGGCACACCGGCGCCCGTAATGCCTCCCAAGCGCCTCGTCGTCACCGGGCTCTATCGCTACGTCCGCAATCCGATGTACGTCGCAGTCACGGCGTTGATCGCCGGCCAGGGCCTCCTGTTCGGGAGCGTCACGGTGCTGGAGTACGGCGCGATCGTGTGGGCCGGATTCTTCTTGTTCGTTGTCGCCTACGAAGAGCCTGCACTGGGCGAGCAGTTCGGCGACGAGTACAAGCGCTACCGGGCGAACGTGAGGCGATGGTTACCGCGCATCACCCCATGGCGCGGGTAGGTGGTAAGAACGCTGCGTGCGCGTCGTCGTCCAGCATCGCGATTCGCACGGCAATCGCGTCGCGCGCGTCACGTTCAAGGCCGGGCAAGCGGTCTCCGAGCCACCCGAAGGTGGTGAGGGCCGCTTTTTCCTTCCAGAAACACCGCGGAACCGGCTCCGCCGGGCCGCTGGTGTTGCCCCCGGCGAGGGGGTGGGCGGCTACACGAAGTGAGCCAACCTGGGGGAGAGCCAGTTACTCGACTTTTGCCTTGGCGCGCAGTTCTTCCTGGTACTTCTGCAGACGCTGCTGCTGCAGTTGCTGAATGATCTGCGGTTTGACTTCGTCGAACTTCGGCAGCTGTGCCTGGCGGATGTCGTCAACGCGGATGATGTGATAGCCGAACTGCGTCTTGACCGGTGCGGCCGTGGTCTCACCCTTGTTGAGCTTGACCATGGCTTCGGAGAACTCAGGCACGAAGCTCGACGGCGAAGCCCAATCCAGGTCGCCACCGTTGGCGCCCGATCCCGGGTCCTTGCTCTGCTTCTTGGCGATGTCCTCGAACTTGGCGCCCTTCTTGAGGTCGGCGAGGATCTTCTTGGCCTGGTCTTCGGTCTCGACCAGGATGTGACGTGCCTTGAATTCCTTGCCGCTGTTGGCTGCGGCGAACTTGTTGTATTCGGCTTGCGCGTCGGCGTCCGAAACGGTGTTGGTCTTGCGATAGTTGTCGAACAGCTGGCGGATCAGGATGGCCTGGCGCGCGAGTTCGAGCTGGTTCTTGTAGTCCTCGGTCGAGTCGAGGCCTTGCTTCTGCGCTTCCTGCATGAACACTTCGCGGGTGATCACTTCTTCGCGCAATTGTCCTTGCATTTCCGGCGTGACCGGACGGCCGGCGGCGGCCAGCTGCTGTGCCAGCACGTCCATGCGTGCCTTCGGCACCGGCTTGCCGTTGACGATGGCCGCGTTCTGCGCAAGCGCCGCGAGGGGAACCGCGCCAAGGAGCACGGCGGCCGCGAAGGCCTGCAAGATTTGTTTCTTCATAGGGGGAGCCTCGGTCCTGGAGGGAAGCGCGCGAAGGCGCGAGTGAAAAAAGCGCTGAAATGAAAAGGGGGAATTTTTGGCCGCACGGGGCGGCAGGTGTGATCAAAGCGCTTCAAAGCGTTTCGATGGCAATCGCGTGAAGACCCCGTGCGATGAAAACTTGCAGCGCATCATACACAAGCCGATGTTGCGCCACGCGGGGCTTGCCGGCGAACAACGGCGAGGCGATGCGGACGCGGAAATGAGTGCCGTAGCCATCCGCATTGGCGCCCGCATGACCGGCATGCGCGGCGCTTTCGTCGATCACTTCGAGTTGGGTCGGCTGAAGCGCGTCACGCAGACGCGCTTCGAGATCCGCAGATGTCGGAAGGCTCATGCAGCAGGCTTGTCGGACTTGAGGTAGGGCGAGATATACAAGCCCTGCGCGACCAGGAAGACGATCGGGAACACATAGCCCCAGAGCTTGAAGTTGACCCACGCCTCGGTGCTGAAATACGCGGCCACGTAGCCATTGAGCACTGCCATGAACACGCAGTAGGCGATCCAGGCCACATTCAACCGCCCCCAGATGTGCGTGGGCAGCTCGAGCTGCGCGCCGAGCAGCATCTTGAGGAAGTTCTTCTTGAAGACCCACAGCGCAATGGCCAGCGCCACCGCCATGGCACCGTAGAGCACCGTCGGCTTCCACTTGATGAAGCGGTCGTCGTGCAGTGCCAGCGTGAGCGATCCGAAAAGAAGGATCAGCACCAGCGTGGCCTTCTGCATCGGCAGCAGCTTGCGTTCGGTGAACCAGATGATCGCCATCTGGATGACCGTGCCGGCCATGAGCACGCCGGTGGCGGTGTAGATGTCGTAGAGCTTGAACGCGCCGAAGAACAGCAGGATCGGGAAGAAATCGAGGATCAGTTTCATGGTCAGGGGATCCGGGATCAGTCGGTCTCGCGCTTCTGGAAGTCCAGCGAGGCCGAGTTCATGCAATAGCGCAGGCCGGTCTCTGTCGGCCCGTCCGGAAACACGTGGCCAAGATGGGCGCCGCAATGGGCGCAGACGTTTTCGGTGCGAACCATGCCGTGCGAGCGGTCGACGATGTTGCGGATCGCGCCGGGCACCGCCTCCTGCGAGAAGCTTGGCCAGCCGCAGCCGGCGTCAAACTTGGTGGCCGACTCGAACAGCTTGGCGCCGCAGCAGATGCAATGGTAGGTGCCGTCGTCCCAGTGGGCTTCGTACTTTCCGGTGAAGGGGCGCTCGGTCGCTGCATGGCGCGTGACCTCGAAAGCGGCGGGTTCGGCGCCTTTCTCGGCAAGCACGGCTTTCCATTCGGCGTCGGTTTTCTGGATGGGTTCGGTCATGATGAGCAGCTGATTTCGATCGTGGAAGCCCAATCGGGCGGGAAACCGGCGAAAGCCTCGTGGCCGGCGTGCTCTTCAAATGGGGTTTCGAGCAGCGCGAGCAAGGTGGCAACGCCGGAATAGTCCTTCTGCTGCGCGGCTTCGATGGCTTGCTGGCCCAAGTGGTTCCGCAGCACGAACTTGGGGTTGGACTGGATCATCAGGTCGGCCGCCCGCGCTGCTGGAATGCCTTTGCGGCGTTCCGAAAACGATGCCAGCCAGCCGTCGATGCCGGCGCGGTCGATGAAGAGATCGCGCACGACGTCCGGATTGTCGCCTGCCACGAGGCCGGACAGACGCCGCCAGAAGATCGTGTAGTCGACCTTTTCCTGCGCCAGCAGTTTCAGCACGCCCTCGATGAGCGCGCGGTCGGATTCAGCCGAGTCGACGAGGCCCAGCTTGGCCCGCATGCGTGCCTCGAATTCGTTCGGGAAGACAGTCTTGTACGACTCCAGCGCGGCGATCGCGATTTCCTGGTCACCGATCAGCGGCAGCAGCGCCTGAGCGAGGCAGAACAGGTTCCAGTAGGCGACGTTGGGCTGCTGGTTGTAGGCATAGCGGCCGGACGTATCGCTGTGGTTGCAGATGTGCCGCGGATCGAAACCATCGAGGAACTGGAAGGGCCCGTAGTCGATGGTGAGCCCGAGGATGCTCATGTTGTCGGTGTTCATCACGCCGTGGCAGAAGCCGACCGCCTGCCACTGCGCGAGCAGGGCGGCTGTGCGCTCGCTCACCGCTTCGAGCAAAGCCGCGTAGGCGTTGCCGTTGAAGCGGTCGGTGGTCCGGCAGGCGGGGTAGTAGCGGTCGATCACGTAGTCCGCCAGGGCGCGCAGTTCGTCGTCGCGCTGGTTGGCGGCGAAATGCTCGAAGTGCCCGAAGCGGATGAAGCTCGGCGACAGGCGGGTGACCACGGCCGCGGTTTCGAGTTCTTCGCGGCGCACGCGGGCGTCCGAGCCGGTCACGCAAAGTGCCCGGGTCGTCGGGATGCCCAGCGCGTGCATCGCCTCGCTGCACAGGAACTCGCGGATGCTGGAGCGCAGGACGGCACGGCCATCGCCCATGCGGGAGTACGGCGTGAGCCCGCTGCCCTTCAACTGGACTTCGAGGCCGCCCGCTGTCTCGCCGAGCAGGATCGCCCGGCCGTCGCCGAGCTGGCCGGCCCAAACGCCGAATTGGTGCCCGCTGTAGACGGTGGCGATCGGCCGCGTTCCGGCGATGGGGGCGTTTCCGGTGAAAGCCGCCAACCCTTCGTCCGATTCCAGCAAGGACGGATCCAGGCCGAGCTCGCGCGCGGCCAAGAGGCTGCGACCGACCCAATAGGGCTCCGGCAGCGGGCGGGGCTGGAGTTCGGTGAAGAATTGGGAGCCCAGGCCTGAAAAGCCGGGGACCCAGCGCAGTCCGAGGTCCACGACGTCGGCTTCGTCTGCAAGCATGGTCATGGGCCGGATTGTCCCGCACCGGACGCCGACCCCAAAACGCAAGGGGAATGGTGCTACTGTGGCGCCCATGGACGGACTCATGGTGCGCACCACAGCGCAAGGCAAGGTCGAAGGCGTCGACGACACCGTCGGCAGCGGTACCTATTACTGGAAGGGCATCCCCTTCGCCCAGCCGCCGGTCGGCGCGCTGCGCTGGCGCGCACCGGTCGAGCCCGAACCCTGGACCGGCATCCGCGAGGCGCGCGAATTCGGCGAGCCCTGCCTGCAAGTCGGCCGCATTTATGGTCCGGGTACCAACAATACCTGCGACGCGACCATTGCGAGCACGCTCAATACGCCGGTCGGCAGCGAGGACTGCCTGACGCTCAACATCTGGCGTCCCGCGAGCACTGACGACAAGCTGCCGGTGATGCTGTTCATCCACGGTGGCAGCAACATCTCGGGCTATAGCGCCGACCCCCTTTACGACGGCGCGAACCTCGCCCGGAAGGCGAATGCCGTGATCGTCACCGCGAACTACCGGCTCGGCGTCTTCGGCTTTCTGAATCTTCCGCAATTGCGGCCCGGCGGATCGGAGGGCGACGACTCCGGTAATTTCGCGCTCCTGGACAACCTGGCGACGCTGCGCTACATCCAGAAGAACATCGCCGCCTTCGGTGGCGACCCCGGCAATGTCACGGTGATGGGCCAATCCGCCGGCGCCATCAACCTGCTGGCGTTGATCGCCTCGCCGCTGTCCGAGGGACTCTTCCATCGCGCCATGCCGTTGAGCGGCGGGATTTCGCTCGCCAGCAACCTGCCGCAGGGCAGCCTGCCGACGCTGATGCCCGCTTCGACCTACCTGGCGCAGGGCAATGCGCTGCTGCTGAATCTTCTCGTGGCGGACGGCAAGGCGGCCGACCTCGACGCCGCTGCGGCGTTTGCCGCCAGCCAGGCGAAGGAACAGATCGCCGAGTTTCTGCGCTCGCTGGACGGGAAAACCATCCTGAACACCGTGTTCGCCAAGGGCCTGACCGGCTCAGGGCCGATTCCGGACGGCGTGGTGTTGCCCGCCGACCCGATCGCCGCGTTCGCCGCCGGGCGCTATACGAAGATGCCGATGGTGGTCGGCGTCACGCGCGACGAGGGCAAGCTGTTCGCGGCGTTCCTGACGCTGTTCGGCGGCAAGCCCGGCATCAAGATCGACGACGCGACGCGCTTCATCATGATGCAGAACTTCGATCCGGATGCGCCGACCCCGCTGACGTCCGCCGACATCCTCGACGCGTCGTACCTGCCCGTGGAAACGCCCGACACAGGTTACGACGCAATGACGGCGCGAATCACCCAGGGCTTCATGATGCGCAGTTGCGACAACCTGCTCGACACCTTGAAGACGCAGCAGGCGAACGTCTGGCATTACCAGTTCGACTGGGCTCAGGAGCCCGCGCCGTGGAACGAGATCTACGGCGCCGCGCATGTCTTCGATCTCGGCTTCGTCTTCGGCAATTTCGGTCCGTCGCTGTTCTCCAATGTGACCAACAGCGCCGCCAACCGCCCCGGACGGCTCGCCCTGTCGGACGCCATGATGGCGAGCGTCGCCGCCTTCCTCCGCGCCGGCGATCCGAACACGCCCGAACTCGGCGCGCACTGGGCGCCGTGGCCGTCGAAGATCGTGTTCGACGCCAGCCCGGACGCCGCCCGCATCCAAACTCAATAGGCCCGCAATAGGCCCGCCCGCCGCGGGTGAACTACAACTCGCGACTGCGGGTTTGTGTCATTGTGTGCAGCGCACAACATCGGCGAATCTCGGGCGGTCAGAGGACGTTGCCTCGATTTTCAAGAAGCCCATTCAACAAGGAGCCAATAGATGCTGGGTTTGATGCAGGACCAACCATTGCTGATCTCGTCGCTGATCGAGTTCGCCGAGCGCCATCACGGCGACGCCGAGATCGTCTCGCGGCGGGTGGAGGGCGACATTCATCGGTCCACCTGGCGAGAGATCGCGTCCCGCTCGCGCCAGGTCGCCAATGCACTCGACGACGAGCAACTGCTCTTCAGCGATCGCGTCGCGACACTGGCCTGGAACGGCTATCGCCACCTCGAGCTGTACTACGGCGTGAGCGGCTCGGGTCGCGTGCTGCACACCATCAACCCGCGGCTGCACCCCGATCAGATCGCATGGATCGCCAACCACGCCGAAGACCAGATCCTGTGCTTCGACCTGACCTTCCTTCCGCTGATACAGGCTGTTCATGCCAAGTGCAAGACCATCCGGAAGTGGATCGCGCTGTGTGATGCCGACAAGCTGCCGGCCGACAGCGGCATCCCCAACCTGGTCAGCTATGAGGCCTGGATGGGCCAGCGCCCGACCGAGTACGCCTGGCCGAGCTTCGACGAAAACTCCGCGTCGAGCATGTGCTACACGAGCGGCACCACGGGCAACCCCAAGGCGGCGCTCTACAGCCATCGCTCGACCTTGCTGCATGCCTACGCCGCGGCCTTGCCGGACGTGATGATGTTGTCCGCACGCGACTCGGTCCTGCCGGTCGTACCGATGTTCCACGTCAACGCCTGGGGCATCCCGTATTCGGGGGCGCTGGTCGGCGCCAAACTGGTGTTTCCAGGCCCGGCGCTGGATGGAAAGTCGGTCTATGAACTGATCGAGGCCGAGAAAGTGAGCTTCGCCGCCGGCGTGCCGACCGTCTGGCAGATGCTGCTCGGGCACCTGCAAGCCAACGGGCTCAAGTTCTCGACGCTCAAGCGCACGGTGATCGGCGGCTCGGCCTGTCCGCCGGCGATGATCAATGCCTTCCAGCAACAGTACGGTGTCGAGGTGTTGCACGCATGGGGCATGACCGAGATGTCGCCACTCGGCACCTTGTGCACCTTGAAGAACAAGCACCTCGATATGCCGCAGGAGCAGCAGACCGCCATCCGCATGAAGCAGGGGCGGGCGATCTTCGGCGTGGACATGAAGATCATCGACGGCGACGGCAAGGATCTGCCCTGGGACGGCAAGACCTCCGGCGACCTGCTGGTCAAGGGGCCGTGGGTGGTCAAGGAATACTTCAAGGGCGAGGGCGGCAATCCGCTCGTGACCGACGAGAACGGCCGAGGCTGGTTCCCGACCGGTGACGTCGCGACCATCGACGCCGACGGCTTCCTGCAGATCACCGACCGCAGCAAGGACGTGATCAAGTCCGGTGGCGAATGGATCAGCTCGATCGACATCGAGAACATCGCGGTGGCGCATCCGTGCGTCGCGATGGCGGCCTGCATCGGCGTCGCGCACCCCAAGTGGGACGAGCGCCCGATCGTCGCGGTCGTGAAGAAGCCGGGCAGCGAAGTTTCTCGCGATGAGCTGCTCGCGTTCTACGAGGGCAAGACGGCCAAATGGCAGATTCCCGACGACGTGGTGTTCGTCGAGGCGATTCCGCTCGGCGCCACCGGCAAGATCCTGAAGACGCGCCTGCGTGAGCTGCTGCGCGACTACAAGTTGCCGGGCGTCTGACCCCGCCGTTCTACCGCCGGGTAGCACCAACAGGATGCGCCGTGTCGCATGGGTGATAGAAACAGCCCCGGCAGCGCTTTTCTTACGGGCATTCCCTGACGGGCGAGGTTCCAAACACTTGTAATCTCGTCCCGCATTCCGACAGCTTGACCCCAGGAGACTCTCAATGAAGTTCGCTCTGAAATTCGCAACTGCCGCCATCCTTGTAGCCAGCGCCACCGGCGCCTTCGCTCAAAAGGGTGAAACCGTCAAAATCGCCTGGATCGACCCGCTCTCGGGTCTGATGGCAGCGGTCGGTACCAACCAGCTGAAGACCTACCAGTTCCTGGCCGAGGAATTCAACAAGAAGAACGCCGCCGGCGTGAAGTTCGAGATCATCGGCATCGACAACAAGCTCAGCCCGCAGGAAACCACGAATGCGCTGCGCTCGGCGCAGGACCAGGGCGCGCGCTACGTCCTCCAGGGCAATGGCTCCGGCGCGGGACTGGCGATCGTCGACGCTCTGGACAAGAGCAACGCCCGCAATCCCGGCAAGGAAATGCTGTACATCAACTACGCTGCGGTCGACCCCGACATGACCAACAGCAAGTGCAGCTACTGGCACTTCCGCCTGGACGCCGACACCTCCATGAAGATGGAAGCGCTGACCACTTTCATGAAGGACCAACCGGAGATCAAGAAGGTCTACATCATCGGCCAGAACTACTCGCACGGCCAGCAGGTCTCCAAGTACGCCAAGGAGAACCTGGCGCGCAAGCGGCCTGACGTGCAGATCGTCGGCGACGACCTCCACCCGCTGGCGCAGGTGCGCGACTTCGCGCCGTACGTTGCCAAGATCAAGGCCTCGGGCGCCGATACGGTGATCACCGGCAACTGGGGTTCCGACCTGACGCTGCTGATCAAGGCGGCGAACGATGCCGGCCTCAACAACGTCAAGTTCTATGTCTACTACGGCAGCGTGAGTGGCACGCCGACTGCCATGGGCGCCGCAGCTGCGGGCAAGGTGTACCAGGTGGCCTATGGCCACGCCAACATGGGCGGCGAGATCGAGCGCCTGGGCAACGAGTTCAACAAGAAGTTCAAGGAAGACCTCTACACACAGTCGGCCTATACGGCGTTCGCGATGCTGAGCGACGCCTTTGTCAAGGCCAAGTCGACCGATCCGGTCAAGGTGGCCGCCGCACTGGAAGGCATGCGCTTCAAGAGCTTCAATGGCGACGTCGAGATGCGCAAGACTGACCACCAGTTGCAGCAAGGCCTCTATATCGCCAAGTGGGAGAAGGCGGGCGGCAAGTACCCCGTCGATGCCGAAGGAACGGGCTACACCTTCGTGCCCGTGAAGTACTACGAGCCCTACGTGGCCAGCACGCCCACCACGTGCGAAATGAAGCGGCCGAGCCCCTGATTCCCTGACGGGGAATTGACCGGTCGAGGCCCGACTTCAAAACTCGGGCCTCTTTTCTTTCCACGCGACCCCAAGGACCGATGAACGTCGAATTCTTCGTCATCTCGCTGCTCAACGGCGTCAGCTACGGCTTGCTGTTGTTCATGCTGAGCTCTGGCCTGACCCTGATCTTCAGCATGATGGGCGTGCTGAATTTCGCTCACACCAGTTTCTACATGCTGGGCGCTTATTTCGCGTACAGCATCTCGCAGGTCGTCGGCTTCTGGCCGGCGCTGGTCCTGTCGCCGCTCATCGTGTTCGCGCTCGGCGCCGCCTTCGAGCGCTACAGCCTGCGCCGCGTCCACAAGTTCGGCCACGTCCCCGAACTGCTCGTCACCTTCGGCCTGTCTTACCTGATCCTCGAATTGGTCCAGCTGGTGTGGGGCCGTTCCACCGTGCCCTATGGCTTGCCGACGCAACTGCAGGGTCCGTTGTTCACGCTCTTCGGTACGCAGTTTCCGAAGTCACGCTCGTTCATCATGCTGGTCGCGATGTTGATGCTGCTGTCGGTGTGGCTGCTGCTCACGCGTACGCGCATTGGCCTGGTGATCCAGGCGGCACTCAAGCATCCCGAAATGGTCGAGGCGCTGGGGCACAACGTGCCGCGCGTCTTCATGCTGGTCTTCGGCGGGGGCGCGGCGCTTGCCGGGCTGGCCGGAGTAATCGGCGGCAACACCTACGTGACGGAGCCGGCCATGGCGGCGTCGGTCGGATCGATCATCTTCGTCGTCGTGGTCGTCGGAGGCATGGGGTCGTTGGCCGGTGCCTTTCTCGCGTCGCTGCTGATCGGCATCCTCCAGACCTTCGCGGTCGCCATGGACCAGTCGCTCGCCGGCGGCCTGCAGATGCTCGGCGTCGCGGTGACGGACCAGACGCCGGGCTACGAGTTGCTCAAGCTCACGATTTCCCAGGTCGCGCCGATCCTGCCGTACCTGCTGCTCGTGCTCATGCTGATCTTCAGGCCCAAAGGTCTGCTCGGCACGCGGGAAGACTGACATGACGCAGCAGAACGCACAACCCATTCAAAACACTGCCGCCAGGCAGTACAACCGCTCCAAGCCCCGGAACATCTCGCGCCTGGTGATCTGGACGGTGTTCGCGGTCGCGCTGATCGTGGCGCCGCTGGTATTCACGAGCAGCCTCGCGCTGACGATGCTGTCGCAGATCGGCTATCTCATCATCATCTGCCTGAGCTACAACATGCTGCTGGGGCAGGGCGGCATGCTGAGCTTCGGGCATGCGGTGTATGTCGGCATGGGATCGTTCATCGCCATTCACGCGATGAACCTGGCGGCCAAGGGCAGCATTCCGGTGCCCTTGGTGCTGATCCCGCTGGTCGGCGGACTGGGCGGGATGGTGTTCGCCATCCTGTTCGGCTATGTCACGACCAAGAAGGCCGGCACCACCTTCGCGATGATCACGCTGGGCATTGGCGAACTCGTGGCCTCCATGGCGCTGATGTTCCCGAGCTTCTTCGGCGGCGAGGGCGGCGTGACGACCAACCGTGTCTATGGCACGCCCTTCCTCGGCCTCACCTTCGGGCCGCAGATGCAGGTCTACTACCTGATCGCGGTGTACTGCTTCATCTGCACGGCGCTGATGTATGCCTTTACCGGCACGCCGCTCGGGCGCATCCTCAACGCCGTGCGTGACAACCCCGAGCGTGTCGCCTTCATCGGCTACAACACGCAGCGGGTGCGCTACTTCGCGTTCATCATCGCGGGCTTCTTCGCCGGCATCGGCGGCGGGCTGGGAGCGA
Source organism: Variovorax sp. 10L426 (assembly GCF_056395305.1). Taxonomy (NCBI): domain Bacteria; kingdom Pseudomonadati; phylum Pseudomonadota; class Betaproteobacteria; order Burkholderiales; family Comamonadaceae; genus Variovorax; species Variovorax sp. 10L426. Next base: position 245,562 of record NZ_JBFTJF010000005.1, read on the forward strand.
TCAACTTCGAGATCGTCAACGCGGCGGACAGCCTGAGCGGCGTCCGTTCGGGCGGCTACCTGCTCTTCACCTTCCTGGGCGGCGCGACTTTCTTCTTCGGCCCGATCATCGGCGCGGTGCTGCTGGTGTTTGCCTCGGTGCTGCTGTCGGAACTGAGCAAGGCATGGCTGCTGTACCTCGGGCTTGTCTTCCTGTTCATGGTCATGTTCGCGCCGGGCGGTGTGGCGAGCCTGATCATGATGAACCTGCGGGTTGCCAAGTTCGGCAAGTTCAAGCGCTTCTGGGGGATCTATGCGGGCCTGATCGCCACGGGCGTGCTCATGGTCGCGGGCGCAGCGGCCATTGTCGAGATGATCTATCACATGCAACTCAACGCAGCGCTCGGACCCGAGTTGCCCTTCGCCGGACTGACGCTCGACACTTCCTCTGCCGCGAACTGGACGGCCGCCGCGGCGCTGTTCTTCGTCGGACTGGGTCTGTTCGAGATCGTGCGGCGACGCTTCGTGCGCACATGGGGCCACGCACAGGAAGAAATCGAAGCCGAGATCAAGCGGAGGGAAGCCGCATGACCCACGCACTTGAACTCAAATCGTTGCGCAAGAGCTTCGGCAAGACGGAGATCATCCGCGGCGTCGATCTCGCCATCGAAGCCGGCGACCGCATCGCCATCATCGGACCCAACGGCGCCGGCAAGTCGACGCTGTTCAACCTGATCAGCGGACGGCTCGCGCCAACCAGCGGCGAGGTGCTGCTCGACGGGCAGCGCATCGACGGCAAGGAGCCTTTCGAGATCAACCGTCTCGGCTTGTCGCGCAGCTTCCAGATCACCAACATCTTCCCGAAGCTCAGCGTCTTCGAGAACCTGCGCTGCGGCGTGCTGTGGAGCCTGGGCTATCGCTACAGCTTCCTGCGCTTCCTGTCGAAACTGCACGACGCCAACGAGCGCACGGAAGAATTGATCCATCAGGTTGGCCTCGACAAGAAGCGCGACGTGCTGGCGGTGAACCTGACCTATGCGGAGCAACGCGCGCTGGAGATCGGCGTGACCATCGCCGGCGGCGCCAGCGTGATCTTGCTCGACGAGCCGACCGCGGGCATGAGCAAGACCGAGACCTCGCACTTCATCGCGCTCATCAAGCAAGTCACCGTGGGCAAGACGCTGCTCACCGTCGAGCATGACATGGGCGTGGTGTTCGGCCTTGCCGACAAGATCGCGGTGGTGGTCTACGGCGAAGTCATCGCCTTCGACACGCCTGCCGCCGTGCGCGCCAATCCGCGCGTGCAGGAGGCCTATCTCGGCTCGGCCGTTGCCGATGCCCAGGGCGCTGGACACTGACCGATATGCTGAAGCTTCACGACATCCACGCCTATTACGGCAAGAGCCATGTGTTGCATGGTGTTTCGTTTGACGTCGGTCCCGGGGAAATCGTGGCGCTTCTGGGCCGCAACGGCTCCGGCCGATCGACCACGGCGAAGGCCATCATGGGCCTCGTGCATGCCGAAGGAACGCTGCGCTGGAAGGAGCAGGACATCCTTCGCCGCAAGGCCTACGAGATCGCCCACCTGGGCATCGGCTACGTGCCGGAGAACCGCGACATCTTCCCGAAGCTCACGGTGCACCAGAACCTGCTGCTGGGGCAAAAAGGCAAGGGCAAAGGCAGCCGTTGGTCCTTCGACGACATGTACGGCATGTTCCCGCGCCTCAAGGAGCGCCAGCACACCGAAGCGGGCGTGCTCTCGGGCGGCGAGCAGCAGATGCTGACGCTGTGCCGCACGCTGATGGGCGACCCCGACCTGATCATCATCGACGAGCCGACCGAAGGCCTTGCGCCGAAGATCGTCGAACTGGTGGGCGAGTACCTGCGCACACTGAAGGACAAGGGCGTGTCGGTGCTTCTCATCGAGCAGAAGCTGACCATCGCCATGCAGATTTCCGATCGCGCGCTGGTCATGGGCCACGGCAGCATCGTTTTCGACGGCACGCCTGATTCCCTTCGTGCAGACGCCGCAACTCGCAAGGAATGGCTGGAAGTTTGATACTTCCGTTCGTTGTCCCGGCAGCGACTGAATGTTGTTGCCGGGTCATCCGAAACGCCTAGAATTCCACAAAAAAAGAACACTCGTGCTTTTTAAGTGCGAAGGCCGCGGCGCCGACGGGTGCCATGGCCTTCGAACCCGTTTTTTCGATCCTCTCCCATCCCAAAGGAACGCAGCATGACGGCTGAATACAAAGTGCTCGGCGATGTCGCCGTGATCACCATGACCAACCCCCCGGTCAATGGCCTCGGTTTTTCGACACGCATCGGCATCACCGACGGTCTCGCCAAGGCGATCGACGATCCGGCCGTCAAGTCGATCGTCATCACCGGCGCGGGCAAGGCCTTCTCGGGCGGCGCCGACATCAAGGAATTCGGCACGCCGAAGGCCCTGCAGGAGCCCAACCTGCTGAGCGTGATCCTCGCGCTCGAAGCATCGACCAAGCCCATCGTTGCCGCGATCCACTCCGTGTGCATGGGCGGCGGCCTCGAACTGGCGCTGGGCTGCCACTATCGCATCGCCGCACCGGGCACCAGCGTTGCGCTGCCCGAAGTCAAGCTGGGCCTCATTCCCGGCGCCGGCGGTACGCAGCGCCTGCCGCGCGTGCTGGGCGTCGAAACCGCGCTCAACATGATCGTGAGCGGCGAGCCCGTCAAGAGCGAACTGCTCGCCACGCTGCCCGGCCAGAAGCTGTTCGACCAGCTGGCCGGTTCGGCTGAATCCCTGTTCGACGAAGCGATCGAGTTCGCCAAGTCGGTGGCCGGCAAGACCGGCGAAGCGCTGCCGCTGGTGCGCAACCTGCCATGCAAGCACCCGCAAGGCGATGCGTACTTCCAGTTCACGCGCAACATGGTCGGCGGCATGTCGAAGAACTACCCGGCGCCGCTGAAGTGCGTCGATGCCGTGCAGGCCGCGACCAAGATGAAGTTCGATGACGGCATGGCCGAAGAGCGCCGCATCTTCACCGCGCTGATGTTCACGCCCGAATCGATGGCGCTGCGCCACCTGTTCATGGCCGAGCGCGCGGCTTCACGCATTCCGGACGTACCCGAAGACACACCCCAGCGCACCATCAAGTCCGTCGGCGTCATTGGCGCCGGCACGATGGGCGGCGGCATCTCGATGAACTTCCTGAACGCGGGCATCCCGGTCAAGATCCTCGAAATGAAGCAGGAAGCGCTCGACCGCGGCGTGGCCACCATCAAGAAGAACTACGAAGCGCAGGTCAAGAAGGGCAAGCTCAAGCAGGACAAGTACGACCAGCGCATGGCGCTCCTGAGCACCACGCTCGACTACAACGATCTGAAGGACGCGGACCTCATCATCGAGGCCGTGTTCGAGGAACTGGGCGTCAAGGAAAAGGTGTTCAAGGAACTCGATCGCGTCGCCAAGGCCGGCGCGATCCTGGCGTCGAACACCTCCACGCTCGACGTCGACAAGATCGCAGCATTCACGAAGCGTCCGCAGGACGTGGTCGGCATGCACTTCTTCAGCCCGGCCAACGTGATGAAGCTGCTCGAAGTCGTTCGCGGCAAGCAGACGGCCAAGGACGTGCTCGCGACCGTCATGTCGACGGCCAAGAAGATCAAGAAGACGGCAGTGGTTTCCGGCGTGTGCGACGGCTTCATCGGCAATCGCATGATCGAGCAGTACTCGCGCCAGGCGGGCTTCCTGCTGGACGAAGGTGCGACCCCGCAGCAGGTCGACAAGGCGATCGAGAAGTTCGGCTTCGCGATGGGCCCGTTCCGCATGGGTGACCTCGCCGGCAACGACATCGGCTGGGCGATTCGCAAGCGCCGCGCCACCGAGATCGCCGACATGAAGTACAGCCGCACGGCCGACAAGCTCTGCGAACTGGGCCGCTTCGGCCAGAAGACCGGGGCAGGGTGGTACGACTACCAGGCCGGCAAGCGCGACGCCATTCCTTCGGACCTCGTCAACAAGATGATCGAGGAGCATCGCAAGGAAATCGGCATCACGCCGCGCAAGATCTCCGACGAAGAAATCGTGCAGCGTCTGGTGTATGCGCTGGTCAACGAAGGTGCGCATATCCTCGAAGACGGCATTGCCTCGAAGTCCGGCGACATCGACATGGTGTACCTCACGGGCTACGGCTTCCCGATCTGGCGCGGCGGTCCGATGCACTACGCATCGCAGGTCGGCCTCTACAACGTGGCCGAATCGATGAAGCGTTTCGCGAAGAACCCGCACGACGACGCGAACTTCTGGAAGCCCGCACCGCTGATCCAGAAGCTGGTGGCCGAAGGCAAGTCGTTCAGCTGACCGGAGGCGAGACCGCTCTATGGTGAAACGCGTGTTCCTTGGGCTGCTGCTGGTGCTCCTTGCACTGGTGGCGGCAGTGGCGGTCAATACCTGGCGTACACCGTCGCGGCAAGTTGCCGTGACGCCGGCGCCGGCGTTGCCGATCGATTTGCAGGCGGCTGCCAAGCGGCTGTCCGGTGCGATCCAGTTCCGCACGGTGTCCAGCCTCGACGATCCGGCTGGTAACGCGGCCGAATTCGACAAGCTGCACGCGTATCTCGCACAGCAATATCCGAAGGTCCATGCGACTCTCAAGAAGGAATTCGTCGGCCAGCATGCGCTGCTCTACACGTGGACCGGCTCCGACCCCACGGCGAAGCCGGTCGCGCTGATGGCGCACCAGGACATGGTGCCCATCGCGCCCGGCACCGAAAAGGCCTGGTCGGTCGAGCCTTTCAGCGGCGAGATCAAGGACGGCTTCGTCTGGGGCCGCGGTGCGCTCGACAACAAGGGCAATCTGTTCGCGCAGATGGAAGCCATCGAGATGCTCATCGGCAGCGGCTTCCAGCCACGGCAGACGATCTATCTCGTGATGGGCGACGACGAAGAGGTCAGCGGCCTGCGCGGTGCGCTACCGATCGCGGAGCTGCTCAAGTCGCGCGGCGTGCGGCTCGACTGGGTGCTCGACGAAGGCCTGCTGGTGCTGGACGGCGTGCTGCCGGGCCTGTCGAAGCCTGCGGCGCTGATCGGCCTTGCCGAAAAGGGCTACGGCACTTTCTTTCTGTCGCTCGACACGGCGCCGGGTCACTCGTCGATGCCGCCGATGCACAGCGCGATCGGCATGATGAGCGCCGCCTTGGCCAAGCTGGAGGCGACACCGATGCCCGGCGGCATCAAGGGCGTGGCCGGCCAGATGTTCGGCACGCTCGCGCCGGAGATGAGCGGCATCAACCGCGTCATGCTGTCGAACCTGTGGCTTACCGCGCCGCTCGTGGAAAGCCAGCTCGCGAAGAGCCCGAGCAGCAACGCAATGCTGCGCACCACCACCGCGCTGACCATCGTGCGCGCCGGCAACAAGGACAACGTGCTGCCCGGCCGCGCCGAAGCGGCGGTGAACTTCCGCATCCTGCCGGGCGACACCATCGACAGCGTGGAAGCGCACCTGAAACGCGCGCTCGGCAACGACGCGATCCAGGTCAAGCGCTATCCGGGCAATTCGGAGCCGTCGCCCGTCTCGCCGACCGACGGCACCGGCTACCGCTCGATCGAGCAAGCCGTGCGCCAGACCTTTCCCGACGCCGTCGTCGCGCCGGGCCTGATGACCGCCGCCACCGACTCGCGCCACTTCAGCCTCGTGAGCGATTCGGTCTACCGCTTCTCGCCGTTCCGCGTGAAGAGCGAGGACCTCGCGCGCTTCCACGGCACCAACGAGCGCATCGCGATCGCCAACTACGGCGAGGCGATCCAGTTCTATCACCAGCTGCTGCAAAACACCGCACAGCCTCAGTAAACGTCAACGTCATTCCTCTTCTTCAAAGGACCACACCATGACCAGCGCCGTCATCGTTTCCACCGCCCGCACGCCGCTCGCCAAGAGCTGGAAGGGTGCCTTCAACATGACGCACGGCGCCACGCTCGGCGGCCATGCGGTGCAGCACGCGGTGCAGCGCGCCGGCATCGATCCCGCTACGGTGGACGACGTGATCATGGGTTGCGCCACGCCCGAAGGCGCGACCGGCTCCAACATCGCGCGCCAGATCGCCCTGCGCGCCGGCTTGCCGATCACCACGTCGGGCATGACCATCAACCGCTTCTGCTCGTCGGGCCTTCAGACCATCGCAACCGCGGCGCAACGCATCATCGCGGGCGAAGGCGAGGTCTACGTGGCCGGTGGCGTGGAGAGCATCTCCTGCGTGCAGAACGAAGCCAACAAGCACATGCTGGCCGATCCATGGCTGGTCAAGCACAAGCCCGAGATCTACTGGAACATGCTGCAAACGGCCGAGCAGGTCGCCAAGCGCTACAACATCGGCCGCGATGCCATGGACGAATACGGTGCCGCCAGCCAGCAGAAGGCCACGGCCGCGCTCGAAGCCGGCCGCTTCAAGGACGAGATCGCACCGATCACCGTGCTGGCCGGCGTGGCCGATCCGGTGATGGGCCTGCGCACCAAGGAAGTCACCGTCGAGAACGACGAGGGCATCCGTGCCGGCACGACCAAGGAAGGCATCAGCGGCATCCGTCCGGCCATTCCCGGCGGCCTGATCTCGGCCGGCAATGCGAGCCAGTTCTCGGACGGCGGCGGTGCCTGCGTGATCGTCGACGAAAAGTACGCTGAGCAAAAGGGCCTGAAGCCCCTCGGCCGCTTCCTCGGCTTTGCGGTCGCCGGCTGCGAGCCCGACGAAATGGGCATCGGCCCGGTCTTCGCGATCCCGAAGGTGCTGAAGCGCCTCGGCCTCAAGGTCAGCGACATCGACCTGTGGGAACTCAACGAAGCCTTCGCCGTGCAGGTCATCTACTGCCGCGACAAACTGGGCATCCCGGCTGACCGCCTGAACGTCGACGGCGGCGCCATCGCGGTGGGTCACCCCTACGGCGTGAGCGGCCAGCGACTGACCGGCCACGCGCTGATCGAAGGCAAGCGTCGCGGCGCCAAGAAGGTCGTCGTCACGATGTGCATCGGCGGCGGCATGGGCGCGGCGGGCGTTTTCGAAATCTTGTAAAGCTCGCCCCCAGGCTCGCGCACTTCGTGTCGCTCTCCACCCCCTGCCGGGGGCAACCCCGGCGGCCCGGCGAAGCCGGTTCCGCGGGGTTTCTGGCCTGGGGCATCACACTGAGAACGTTAGAACGTTACGCAGCGATACGAACCATGAGCCTTCGTCCCACCCTCGAATTCCTCCTCTACGACTGGCTTCATGCCGAGTCGCTCAAAGAGCGCGAGCGCTTTGCCGACCATTCGCGAGAAACCTTCGACGCCGTGCTCGACACCTGCGAGCGCATCGCGCGCGAAAAGTACGCGCCTTTCAATCGCACCGTCGACACGCAGGAACCGCACTTCGACGGCGAGAAGGTCATCCTGCCGCAGGCCACGCACGACGCGCAGAAGGCCTTCGCGGAGTCCGGCATGCTCAGCGCCGCGCAGGACTACGACATCGGCGGCATGCAGTTGCCCTACACCGTGCAGGCCGCGGCCAACAGCTTCTTCGCGATGGCGTCGGTGAGCATCGGCTCCGGCATGCTGACCAGCGGCAACGCCAATCTGCTGATGGTCCACGGCACGCCGATGCAGCAGTCGGTCTTTGCGAAGAACGAGTTCTCGGGCCGCTGGTCGGGCACCATGTGCCTGTCGGAGCCGCAGGCCGGCTCCAGCCTCAGCGATGTCGCGACGCGCGCCGTTCCGGACGGCGCGGATTTCCAGGACGATCCGCTGGGACCGCGCTATCGCCTCACGGGCAACAAGATGTGGATCTCCGCCGGCGACCACGAGCTGACCGAGAACATCGTGCACATCGTGCTGGCGAAGATCCCGGACGAGAACGGCAAGCTGATTCCCGGCACGCGTGGTATTTCGCTCTTCATCGTGCCCAAGCGCATGGTCGACACCGAAGGGCAGCTGACCGGCGAACGCAATGACGTCGCACTCGCGGGCCTCAATCACAAGCTGGGTTGGCGCGGCACGACAAACACGCTGCTCAACTTCGGCGAAGGCAAGTATCCGGTCGGCGGCAAGGCCGGCGCGGTGGGCTACCTGGTGGGGCAGCCCGGCAAGGGCCTGCATTGCATGTTCCACATGATGAACGAGGCGCGGATCGGTGTCGGCACCGCGGCGACGATGCTCGGCATGGCCGGCTACCACGCCTCGCTCGACTACGCGAAGAGCCGCCCGCAGGGTCGGCCAGCCGGTCCCGCGGGCAAGGATTCGGCCAAGCCGCAGGTGCGCATCATCGAGCACTCCGACGTGCGCCGCATGCTGCTCGCTCAGAAGGCGTATTGCGAAGGCGCGCTGGCGCTGGAACTGTATTGCGCGCGCCTGGTCGACGAACAGAAGACCGGCAGTCTGGAGGCGGCCGACGACGCGCGCCTGCTGCTCGAAGTGCTGACGCCCATCGCCAAGAGCTGGCCGAGCGAATGGTGTCTCGAAGCGAATTCGCTCGCGATCCAGATTCACGGCGGCTACGGCTACACGCGCGACTTCCCGGTGGAACAGTACTGGCGCGACAACCGCCTCAACATGATCCATGAAGGCACGCACGGCATCCAGGCCGCCGACCTTCTCGGGCGCAAGGTGCTGATGGAAGACGGCCGCGGCCTCACGCTGCTGGCCGGACGCATCACCGAAACGATCGCGCGCGCCGGCAAGCTGCCTGCGCTGGCCGGCCATGCCAAGGCGCTGGGCGCGGCCTTGCAGCGCGTCGGCTCCGCGACCAAGGCGGCCTGGTCCACCGGCAATCCGCAGGAAGCGCTGGCCAACGCCGTGCCCTACATGCAGGCTTTCGGTCACGTGGTGCTGGCCTGGATCTGGCTCGACGTGGCGCAGCGCGCGCTCGAGCGCGACGCAGCCAAGGTATCCCCCGCCACGGCGGGCCGGATCGGCGCGACGGACTATTTCTTCAATTACGAATTGCCCAAGATCGGCGCCTGGCTGAATGTGGTGGAAAGCCGCGACCCGACCTGCGCAGCGCTGCCCGAGGAGGCCTTCTGATGGCCGCGACCCAGTCGCATGCCACGCTGGAGAAGTGGATATGGATCCTGATCTACGGTGGCTTGTTTCTGCTCATTCTCGGCATCGCGACCGGTCGGACGGAAGTGGCCCTCGGCTGGTCCATGGCCGTGCCCGGTGTGGTGATCGCCTTGGTCGGCGTCGTGCTGATCTACGTTCGCTCCCGTTTGAAAGACTCGAAGCAATCGAAGGAATCGCCATGATCAAACACGTCGTCATGTGGAAGCTCAGGAACGCCGGCGACGCCGCGAAGTTCAAGGCCAGGCTCGACACGTGCAAGGGCCTGGTGCCCGGCATGCGCGAGTTCGAGGTGGCCGTTCGCACCGAAGGCTTCGAAGCCAATCACGACGTCGTTCTCGTCTCGGCCTTCGACGACAAGGCGGCACTGCAGGCGTACCTGGAGCATCCGGTGCACGTCGAAGTGTCGACATTCCTGGGCAGCCTGCGCGAATCGCGCAGCGTGCTCGACTACGAAACCCAATGATTCCGGAGACACCCATGACTGCACGAAGCATCCAGAAACTTTTCGACCTCAGCGGCAAGGTGGCACTCGTCACCGGCGGCTCGCGCGGCCTCGGCCTGCAGATGGCTCATGCGCTCGGCGAAGCCGGCGCCAAGGTCATGCTGAGCTCGCGCAAGGCGGAAGACCTCGAACAGGCGGCGGCCGAACTCCAGGCCGCCGGCATCGACGCGCGCTGGATCGCCGCCGACTGCTCGAAGGAAGAAGACACCCGGCGCCTCGCGGACGAAACGCTGGAGCGCCTTGGCGCGGTGGACATCCTCGTCAACAACGCCGGCGCGAGCTGGGGCGCACCGGCCGAAGACCATCCGGTCGAGGCCTGGGACAAGGTGATGAACCTCAACGTGCGCGGCTATTTCGTGCTGGCCCAGCAGATCGCGCGCGGCTACATGATCCCGAAGAAGAGCGGACGCATCATCAACATCGCGTCGATCGCCGGCCTCAACGGCAACCCGCCCGAGATGCAGACCATCGCCTACAACACGTCGAAGAGCGCAGTGATCGGCTTCACGCACACGCTGGCGGCCGAATGGGGCAAGTACGGCATCAACGTCAACGCGATCTGCCCGGGCTTCTTCATGACCAAGATGGCATCCGGGTTGATCAAGTCGATCGGCGAGGAAAAGATGGCTGGCCACGCGCCGCTCGGCCGCCTTGGCGACGACGAAGACCTGAAGGGCATCACGCTGCTGTATGCCAGCGATGCCGGCAAGCACATCACCGGCCAGTGGCTGGCGGTGGACGGCGGAGTGAGCGTAGTGCTCGGCGCATGACATGACGTCCGCGACCGACAACATTCACCTGCGCTCCTATATCGGGCGGATTCCATTCGCGAGCCACCTGGGTATCGAGATCGCGAAGTTCGAGGGCGGCGGTTCGGAATTGCACTTCACTGCGAAGCCCGAGCACCTGAACACCTTCGACGTGACCCACGGCGGGGTCGTCATGACGATGCTCGATATCGCCCAAGCGGCCGCGGCACGCAGCGACACGCCGGAGATCGGTGTCGTCACGATCGAGATGAAGACCACCTTCATGGCGCCTTCGGTCGGCCCGCTGGTCGCACGCGGCAAGCTGCTGCATCGCACCGCGACGATGGCCTTCACCGAAGCCAAGATCTACGACGCGCAGGAACGCGTCTGCGCGCACGCGACCGGCACCTTCAAGTACGTGAAGCGCCGCCTGCCCATCGGACCCGCGAGCGCCAACGACATGCGCCCACCCTCTACAGACTGACCGGAGACTTTCATGCCCACCAACCGCCAACAGCTTCTCGACAACCGTCCCGAAGGCGAAGCCGTCGCCAGCAACTTCAAGCTCGTGAGCACGGAGACGCCCGCGCTCAAGGACAACCAGGTGCTGGTTCGTCATCACTACATGAGCCTGGACCCGTACATGCGCGGCCGCATGAATGAATCGAAGAGCTACGCGCAGCCGCAGCCGCTCGGGCAGGTCATGCAGGGCGGCACCGTGGGCGAAGTCGTCGAAAGCAAGCACCCCAAGTACGCCGTGGGCGACAAGGTCGTCGGCTTCGGCGGCTGGCAGGAATACAGCGTCGTCGATGCCTCGCAGCCCGGCGCGCTCAAGAAGGTCGACACGACGCATGTTCCGCTGTCCCACTACCTCGGCGCGGTCGGCATGCCCGGCGTGACGGCTTGGTATGGCCTCGTGAAGATCATCCAGCCGAAGGCGGGCGAGACCGTGGTCATCACCGCCGCCAGCGGTGCGGTGGGCAGCGCTTTCGGCGCACTCGCCAAGGCGCGCGGCTGCAGGGTGGTGGGCATCGCCGGCGGGCCGGACAAGTGCAAGTACGTCACCGACGAACTCGGCTTCGATGCCTGTATCGACTACCGCCAGCACCCGGACGTGAAGAGCATGAGCGCGGCGCTGAAGGAAGCCTGCCCGAACGGCATCGACGGCTACTTCGAGAACGTCGGCGGCTACATCTTCGATGCCGTGCTGTTGCGCACGAACAGCTTTGCGCGCATCGCGCTGTGCGGGATGATCGCGGGCTACGACGGGCAACCGCTGCCACTGGCCAATCCGGCGCTCTTCCTCATCAACCGCATCAAGCTCGAAGGCTTCATCGTCAGCGAGCACATGGAAGTGTGGCCTGAAGCGCTGGCCGAACTCGGCGGGCTGGTGGCGAGCGGCAAGCTCCGGCCGCGCGAGTCGATTGCCCAGGGCATCGAGTCGGCGCCCGAGGCCTTCCTCGGCCTGCTCAAGGGCCGGAATTTCGGCAAACAGCTCGTCAAATTGATCTAACCCCCAGGCTGCGCGCACTTCGTGTCGCTTCGCCAACCCCCTTTCAGGGGGCAACGCCGGCGGCCCGGCAAAGCCGGTTCCGCGGCGTTTCCCGAAAAGTCACGTGTCGGAGGTTTGCCATGAGCGACATCGAAACGCATGAAGTGTTCAACCAGCCGGCTCCGCTGACCGGCTACAACCTTTTCGACAGCAATCGGCCGCTGCGCGACGCGTTGAAGTTCAACGCGCCTGAACTCCACCTCGCGGCGCTCGGGCACCTGGGTGCGGCGATGGGATCGGTCGAGATGCAGACGCACGCGCGTCTCGCGAACATCCACACGCCGGTGCTGCACACGCACGATCGCTTCGGGCGGCGCATCGACGAGGTGGAGTTTCATCCGAGCTATCACGCGCTCATGTCGACGGCAGTGAGCGCCGGTCTGCACGGCTCGCCGTGGACGGCCTCGGGGCCATCGCCGCATGTGCATCGCGCTGCGGGCTTCATGCTCTTCACGGAGCTGGAGGCATCGATTCTTTGCCCCATCTCGATGACCTACGCCGTGACGCCCGCGCTGCGCGGCAATGGGGCCATTCATGCGGACTGGGGGCCGAAGCTCGCCAGCCTCTGGTACGACCCCACGCTCAACCCCTGGAGCGAGAAGCCCGGCCTGACCATGGGCATGGGCATGACCGAGAAACAGGGCGGCTCGGACGTGCGGGCCAACACCACGCGCGCCGTTCGCGCGGGCAGCGATGCCTGGGGGGAGCGCTACGAGATCACCGGCCACAAGTGGTTCTTTTCCGCGCCGATGTGCGACGCCTTCCTGGTGCTTGCGCAGGCCCCGGCCGGGCTGACCTGCTTCTTCCTGCCGCGCGTGCTGTCCGACGGCAGTCGCAATGCCATCCACATCCAGCGTTTGAAGGACAAGCTCGGCAACAAGGCCAATGCGAGTTCCGAGGTCGAGTTCCACGGCGCGAGCGCTTGGCTGGTCGGGGAAGAGGGGCGCGGCATTCCGCAGATTCTTGAAATGGGCACGATGACGCGGCTCGACTGCGCGCTCGGCACCAGCGGCCTGATGCGCCAGGCCCTGAGCCTCGCGCTGAATCACACGACGCAGCGGCAGGCGTTTGGCCGGCCGCTGATCGACCAGCCGCTGATGAAGAACGTGCTGGCCGATCTCGCCATCGAGAGCGAAGCCGCGACCGCACTCGCCATCCGCCTCGCGCGTGCCTTCGACCATCAGGACGACGAACACGAGCGCCTGATGGCGCGCCTGCTCACGCCGGTGGCCAAGTTCTGGATCTGCAAGCGCGGCAGCCACTTCGCGCAGGAGGCGATGGAATGCCTGGGCGGCAACGGCTACGTGGAAGAGGGCGGCGAGGGCACGATGGCCCGCGTCTACCGCGAGATGCCGCTCAATTCGATCTGGGAAGGCGCCGGCAACATCATGGCGCTCGACCTGCTGCGTGGCCTGCGCAAGGGCGATGCCGTCGCCGCGATCGTGCACGAACTGGCGCCGGCACGCGGCGTCGATGCCGCACTCGACCGCCTCGCCGACGCCTTGCCCGCACGCATCGAGGCGATGGCGACGGAGTCCGAAGCGCGCCGCCTCGCGCAGGATGTGGCGCTCGCGGTGCAGGGTGCGCTGCTCGCGCAGACCGCGCCGGGCGCCGTCGTCGGCGCGTTCTGCGCATCGCGCCTCGGCGGCGACTGGGGCCAAGCCTTCGGGACGCTTGGCACAGGCGTCGATTTCGATGCGATCATTGCGCGCGCGCAGCCCCAGTGACCCCGCAAGAAGGAAGAAGGACTTTCATGGCCGACCTGATCCTCCATCACTACGCGACCTCGCCGTTCTCCGAGAAGATCCGCCTGATCCTCGGCTACAAGAAGCTGGCCTGGAAGTCGGTGATCATCCCGCCGATCCTGCCCAAGCCCGACCTCCTGGCGCTGACCGGGGGCTACCGTCGAACGCCCGTGCTCCAGATCGGCGCCGACATCTACTGCGACACCGCGTTGATCTGCGACGTGCTCGAACATCTGGCGCCGGTGCCTTCGATCTACCCCGAGCCGGGCAAGGGTCTGTCGCGCCTTGTCGCCCAATGGGCCGACAGCACGATGTTCTGGGCTTCGATGGCCTACAGCCTCAGCGGCAAGGGCTTGGCGGACGCGTTCGCCAAGGCGCCGCCCGAGGCGGCCAAGGCCTTTGGCGAAGACCGCAAGGCCATGAGCAGCCACATGGTGCGCCTGCGCCCGGGCGATGCCGCGGCCGCCTACAAGTCTTATTTGCGGCGCCTGTCCGACATGCTGGACGACACCGACTACGTTCTGGGCGGCTTCCCGACGGTGGCGGACTTCGCCTGCTACCACCCGCTGTGGTTCACGCGCAAGCGCACGCCTTCGATGGCCGCCATCCTGCAACTGACGCCCGCGGTCGGCGACTGGATGGACCGCATGGCGGGCATCGGCCACGGCACGATGGAAACCTTCGACGCCACGCAGGCGATCGAAATCGCCGCCGCCTCGACGCCGCACACGCTGCTGTCGGACAGCACCTTCCAGGACGACCACGGCATCCCGCTCGGATCCCGCGTCACCATCGCTGCCGAAAGCTTCGGCCCCGAGCAGACCGAAGGCGAGCTGATCGCCGCCACGCGCACCCACTACACGCTGCGCCGCAGCGGAGACCGCATCGGCACCGTGCACGTTCACTTCCCGCGCATCGGCTACGTGCTGCGGCAGGTCGAGACTTCAGACTCTCAGTGAGCCGCGGAAGCCTCTGGCAGCGTAGTACGACTGCGCTCCGTTGTGATAGACGAACACCTTGCCGTAGCGTCTGTCGCAGAAGAGGGCCCCGCCGAGCGCCCGAATCTCAGACGGTGTCCTGACCCAACTGGACGTCTTCGCATCGAAGTCGCCGAGCTTCTGCAACGCTCGGTACTGTTCCTCGGAGAGCAGGTCGATGCCCATCGCTGCAGCCATTTCGGTGGCGCTGTTCGCCGGCTTGTTCTCCTTCCGCGATTCAAGCGCTTCAGCGTCGTAGCAGACGCTTCTGCGCCCTGATGGACTTTCCGGGGAACAGTCGAAGAAGATGAGGTGGCCTGTTTCCTCGTCCCGGGCAATGACGTCCGGTTCGCCACCCGTGGCCTCCATTTCGCGCAGCGACTTCAGTGCATCGGGATTGGCCTCGAGCCTCGCCTGTACTTGAGTCCATGCGATGCCGGCATGCCGGTGCATGTTCTTCTCGAAGCGGGCCTCAAGCGTTTGGAGCAATTCCTTCTGTTCTTGTGCTTTCATTTCATTTCATTTGAGCGCAACGACGATGTGCGCCTGGATTTTGCCGTCGACCGGCCCGGTGCCGAAGCGCCCGGCGAGCGCCTTGGCACAGGCCGTCGTTGCCGCAGCCAAACCTGTGGGCGATCGGGCCTCGATTTCATTGCGCAAGGGCGTTCCCTGGCAGTAGGCGACCGCCGCCATTTCCGCCGTCGCAGCGCGGCTGCGCGCTGCGACCGTCTCGATGCGCGGTTCGGGGCCGAATCCGGCAGCCGCGACATCCCGCGCAATGGCTTCCCGATCGAAATAACCGTGCGGCGTGCGCGCCATGAAGCGCGGTGGGTCCGCCGGGAAAAGCTCGGCGAGCGCGTTCGTGACCACGTCGGCGAATTCGTTTTCCTCGATGCGATCCCAGACATTGAAGAGCAGGGCGCCGCCCGGCCGGAGCACGCGCCGCGCTTCCGACAACGCGTGCACCTTGTCTGGAAAGAACATCACGCCGAACTGGCAGACGACGGCATCGAAGCCCGCGTCCTCGAACGGAAGTTGCATCGCATCCGCCTGCTGCCAGCGCACCGGCCGCTGGGTGCCGACCGCCGCGGCACGGTCCAGCATGGGCTGGTTCAGGTCCGTTGCAATCAGTTCGACCTGCGGGGGCAGTGCCTTGTCCATCGCCCGGGTGACGACCCCCGTGCCGGCGGCGATCTCGAGCACGCGAGACGGGCCCAGGGACGCAACGCGCCCCGCCAGGTCGACCGCATACGTCTCGAAGACCAACGGAACGACCTGGGTGTCGTACAACTCCGGAATCGAGCCGGCAAAGATCGTGTCGGAACCTGCGCTGGGCATGAGCTTCTCCTTCAGTCCCTCGAAGCTCCATCCTAGGCGCCGCGCATGGAATTGACCAGAAGTGCGCCGACGAGCACCTTTGCGACTGCACGGTTGCGGTTTCCGTATTTCAATAGCGCTTTCTTCCAAGACCAGAGACGAAAGGATTCGCGCAAATGATTCAGGATTTCAAGGGCACCACGGCCGTTCTCACCGGCGCTGGCTCCGGCTTCGGCCTTGAATGCGCGCGCATCGGCGCCGCGCGCGGCATGAACCTCGTGCTGGTCGACGTGCAGCAGGACGCGCTCGATCGCGCGCAGGCCGAAATGGAAGCCGCCGGCGCGCAGGTGCTGGCGCGCAAGGTCGATGTCTCGAACGCCGCGCAGATGGAGGATCTCGCCAAGGCCGTGCAGCAGCGCTTCGGCGCGCCGCACTTCGTCTTCAACAACGCGGGCGTCGGCGCCGGCGGCCTCGTGTGGGAAAACACGGTTGCCGACTGGGAATGGGTGCTCGGCGTCGACCTCTGGGGCGTGATCCATGGCGTGCGCCTGTTCACGCCGATGATGCTCGACGCGGCCGCCAAGGACCCGGCCTACCGTGGCCACATCGTCAACACGTCGAGCATGGCCGGCCTGCTGACGCCGCCCAACATGGGCATCTACAACACGGCCAAGGCGGCGGTGGTGAGCCTGACCGAGACGCTCTATCAGGACCTGAAGCTCGTGACCGACCAGGTCGGCGCCAGCCTGCTGTGCCCGTACTTCGTGCCCACCGGCATCACGCAGAGTGAGCGCAACCGCCCGAGCTCACTGCCGACGGGCCAGCTCACCAAGAGCCAGCTGATCGGCCAGGCGATGAGCAACAAGGCCGTCAGCAGCGGCAAGGTCACGGCGGCCGAAGTGGCGCAGAAGGTCTTCGAAGCGATCACCGCCAACCAGTTCTACGTGTTCAGCCACCCCAAGGCGCTGGGCAACGTGAAGAGCCGGATGGAGAACATCGTCTCGATCACCAATCCGGCCGATCCTTTCCTGGAGCGGCCGGAAATCGGCGCGAACCTGCGCGCGCAGCTGCGCGCGGGCTGAGTTTCACCTGAAGTTGAAGGGCGCATCCCAATCCTGCACGTCGACCAGTTGCCACTCCTGGTTGACGGCGTTGGGTGCGCTGAACCCGGCAATGCACTCGCGGACCAGCAAGGTGTTGCCTTGTTCGGGCAGTCCTGGAATCAGGCCATTCGCCGCATCCATGCACCGCCCGCGGCCGAAGAAGTTCTCCAGGATCGTTCGCCGCCCCATGAAGCACCGGCTTCGGGCCGGGCAGTCGACCGCGGACATGACGAGTGTCCGCAAGCGCCATAGCTGGGAAGCGTCCCCACTGCACGTCTCCTGGACGACTGTGGCGCCGGGCCGGAAGCCGTTGGTCTTCACGCATTTCCCTGAATGCCTCGCCCGCAGCATGAACCACTGATCCTGCAAGGGCCCGGCGTCGCCGGTCTGGGGTAGCCGCTGGATGCTGAACTGTTGGCTCTCGCCGCCGTAGTTCGGCGAGAGGACAACCGGCGCACCGTCATCGATGCGGCGCGCAAGGACCTCGGCCATCATCCGCGTGCCTGTATTGACCACGTAGAAGTAGGGGACGTCGTCGGCGGCAGCAGTTCGAGGAAATGCGGCGAGTGCGGACGCCACGGCCAGGATCAGCGTGGCAGCGAGTCGGGTCCTGAAAGCCATGGGGGCCTTCGAACAGCGAAGCGCATTGCAGTCGGCATGCATGACAACCTCCGTCCGCGACGTACCTGACTCGATGCCCCAACCACTGGGACACCGCCTGCCAGTCCGGACACGGCAAGACTGAACCATCCGCCTTCGTGCGTCAACACGACGCAGGCCCGGAGGCGGTTCCGGCGCGCCCGTGCCGGACCACCAGTTCGTGAAAACCCTCTTTGTCACGAATGTTTACGCATCAAGATACGAGTCTGGATTTTCCAGGACCTACCAAGGAGACACGCTATGACAGAGAAGCAAACGACCCGTCGACGCAGTCTGCTGAAAGGTGCGGCAGTCGCGGCTGGCGCCATGTCCGCGCCCATGCTGAGCATGGCCCAGACCACGACGCTGCGATTCCAGAGCACCTGGCCTGCGAAAGACATCTTCCATGAATATGCGAACGACTTCGCCAAGAAGGTCAACGACATGGCCGGCGGGCGCCTGAAGATCGAGGTGCTGCCCGCTGGTGCCGTCGTGCCGGCCTTCCAGTTGCTCGAGGCGGTGAACAAGGGCACGCTCGATGGCGGCCATGGCGTGGTCGCCTACCACTACGGCAAGAACTCGGCGCTCGCGCTGTGGGGCTCGGGCCCGGCCTACGGCATGGACCCGAACATGGTGCTGGCCTGGCACTATTACGGCGGCGGCAAGGTGCTGCTCGAGGAAATCTACAAGTCGATCAACATGGACGTGGTGTCGTACCTCTACGGTCCGATGCCGACCCAGCCGCTGGGCTGGTTCAAGAAGCCCATCGCCAAGGTCGATGACCTGAAGGGCCTCAAGTACCGCACCGTCGGGCTCGCGGTCGACATCTTCACCGAGCTCGGCGCCGCGGTGAACCCGCTGCCCGGTGGCGAGATCGTGCCCGCGCTCGACCGCGGCCTGATCGACGCGGCGGAGTTCAACAACGCCTCGAGCGACCGGGTGCTGGGCTTTCCCGATGTGGCGAAGAACTGCATGCTGCAGAGCTTCCACCAGAGCGGCGAGCAGTTCGAGATCCTGTTCAACAAGTCCAAGTACAACGCGCTACCGGCGGAGCTCCGCTCCGTCATCGACTACGCGGTGCAGGCGGCGAGCGCCGACATGAGCTGGAAGGCCGTGGCCCGCAACACGATGGACTACGGGGAGATGAAGAAGATGGGCGTGAAGTTCTACAAGACGCCCGACGCCATCCTGCGCGCCCAGCTTGCCGCCTGGGACAAGACGATCGCCAAGAAGTCGGAAGAGAACCCGCTGTTCAAGAAGGTGCTCGAATCGCAGAAGGCCTTTGCGCAACCCGCCGGCCAGTGGCAGAACGACTACATGGTCGACTTCAGGATGGCCTACAACCACTACTTCGCGACTCCGGCGAAGAAGACCTGATGCCGTCGCCGTCGCCGTAGCAGCCGCATCCGCCTTCCGGCCACGGCCGGAAGGTTTTTCCGTGCCTGTCGTACTTCGGGTTGCCCATGAAAACGCAACAAATACTGCACGCCGCCGACCGCCTGAGCACATGGACTGGCAAGACCTTTGCGTGGCTCATCGTCGCCCTGATGCTGGTGGTGTGCGCCGAGGTCTTCAAGCGCTACGTGCTCAACGCACCCACGGCGTGGATCTACGACGTGAACAACATGATGTACGGGACGCTCTTCATGATGTGCGGCGCCTACACGCTGTCGCAGGACGGGCACGTGCGCGGCGACTTCCTCTACGGCAGCATGAAGCCGCGCACGCAGGCCGCGCTGGACCTGGTGCTCTACTTCGCGTTCTTCCTCCCCGGCATCGGCGCGCTGACCTGGGCCGGCTGGAGCTACTTCCAGGACTCGCTGGCGATGCGCGAACAGACCTTCAACGCCACGCCGCTGCCGGTGTACCCGTTCAAATTCGTGATCCCGCTGGCCGGCGCCATCGTGATGCTGCAGGGTCTTGCCGAGATCCTGCGCTGCGTGGCGTGCCTGCGCACCGGCGAGTGGACGCCGCGCCTGAAGGACGCAGAGGAAATGGATGTGGTCGAGCAGCAGCTCGCCAGCAGTACCTACGTGGACGAGGAGGCGCGGCGCGATGTCATCGAACGCGCCAAGGACGTGGACGAAGCGGCGCGCCAGCGCGGGAGGGAGTCAGTATGAGCGCGGCGCGAAGCACAAGGGCACCCCAATGAACGAGGCCGCTCTCGGACTCACGATGCTGGGGCTCATCGTGGTCGTGATCATGCTGGGCTTCCCAACCGCCTTCACGCTGATGGGGCTGGGCATGCTGTTCGGCTTCGTCGCGTTCTACGATCCAGCCGTGCCCTGGTTCGACAACCATGTCTTCGATCTGATGGTGCAGCGGACCTTCGGCGCGATGACCAACGAGACGCTGCTGTCGATCCCGCTGTTCGTCCTCATGGGCTACGTGATGGAGCGCGGCGCGCTGGTGGACAAGATGTTCCACAGCGTGCAGCTCGCGTTTCGCCGCGTGCCCGGGTCGCTCGCGGTCGCGACGCTGATCATCTGCACCTTCTGGGGCATTGCCAGCGGCCTGGTGGGCGCGGTGGTGGTGCTGATGGGCGTGATCGCGATGCGGCCCATGCTCAACGCCGGCTACGACACGCGGCTCGCGGCCGGCGTCATCACCGCGGGCGGCACGCTGGGCATCCTGATCCCGCCTTCCGTGATGATCATCGTGTACGCGGCGGTGGCCGGGCAGTCGGTGGTCAAGCTCTATGCGGCGGCGATGTTCCCGGGCTTCTTCCTGGCGTTTCTCTATCTGCTCTACGTGATCGGATGGGCGCTGATCCAGCCCAAGGTGGCGCCGAAACTGCCCCCCGAAGCGCAGCGCGCACCGATCTCGCCCCAGGTGGCCCACATCGCAGCCACTTACTCGCGCCGCATGCTGCCGGCGCTCGCCGCCGCTGTGCTCATGCCGAAGCGTGCCCTGGAGGCGGCTGCGGCAGGCGTGCGGATCACCTGGTGGAAGCTGCTGGGCTTCCTGACGCAGGCGCTCGTGCCGATCCTGCTCGCGGTCGTGACGCTGGGCTCCGTCTGGTGGTACGTGACGATCTATTCGCAGAAGGACAACACGCCCCCGCCCCCGGAGGTCACGCAGGCGCAGCCGGCGCCGCAGTCGGGCACGGCATTGCCGGAGTCGTCGTCCGAGGCATTGCAGGAACCGCCGTCCGATGGCGTCCAGGAGCCGCCCGGCGCCGAAAGTACGCCCAGGGAGGGGGAGGAAGAAGGACGAGCCATGCAGGCCCTCGGCGAGCCGGTCGCGGCACCGCATGCCGAGGCGGTCCCCGAGTCCTTCTACACGGGCTTCTGGCTGACCTGCGCCTTCACCCTCGCGATGCTCGGCTGGTATTACTGGCGCCTGGACGCCGAGCAGTTCGAGATCCTGCGCATGCTGGTGTCGTCGGTCATGCCGCTCGGCATCCTGACGCTGGTGGTGCTGGGCGTGATCCTCTTCGGCATCACCACGGCCACCGAATCGGCGGCGGTCGGTGCGGCGGGCGCCTTCCTCATGGCATGGCAGGCCAGGACGCTGAATTTCCAGCGCATCAAGGAAGCCGTCTTCCTGACCGCGAAGACGACGGCGATGGTGTGCTGGTTGTTCGTCGGCTCGGCGCTCTTCTCGGCGGTGTTCGCGCTGCTCGGCGGCCAGCGGATCATCGAGGAGTGGGTGATGGGCATGAACCTCACGCCGCTGCAGTTCCTGCTTCTGTCGCAGGCGATCATCTTCGTGCTTGGCTGGCCGCTCGAATGGACCGAGATCATCGTGATCTTCATTCCGATCTTCCTGCCGCTGCTCGCGCATTTCCAGATCGACCCTCTGCTCTTCGGCGTGCTGGTGTTCGTGAACCTCCAGGCGGCCTTCCTGTCGCCGCCGGTGGCGATGTCGGCCTTCTACCTGAAGGGGGTGTCGCCGTCCCACGTGACGCTCAACCAGATCTTCGCGGGGATGATGCCGTACATGCTGATCGTCATCCTGTGCATGGTGTTCATGTACCTCTGGCCGGCCCTGACGCTGTGGCTGCCGCAGTACCTGTACGGAGGCTAGGCCTCACGCAAAAGGTTGAGCTGCTGGCTCAAGTCAACATCGTTCAAAAGAGGAGACCGCATGACCGTTCCATCCGTTCCCACCGACTTCACCGCCATGCTTGCGAACTGGGAGAGCCGGCAACCCGATGCCGTGGCCCTGAGCTTCGGCGGGTCGAGCCTGACATGGGCCGAATTGGCCCGGCGGGTGCGCCGCAACGCTGCCGCCCAGCGGGCGGCGGGGCTCAAACCCGGCGACCGGATCGCCGTTCTGGACCTCAACCATCCGTCGTGCCTCGAGCTGACGCTGGCCTGCGCGCAGGTCGGCACAGCCAACGCCGTGGTCAACTTCCGACTCGCGCCGCCTGAGATCGTCTATGTGATCAACGACGCGCGCGCCCGGATTCTCTTTGTCGGGCCGGAGTTCGCGGGGACTGTTGAAAAGCTCCGGGAGAAGCTGCCGGCCGTGGAGCGGGTGATCCGCATTGGCGGCCCCGACGACGAATACGAAGCGTGGCTGGCTGCGCATGAGCCCGATGCCGAGGTTCATTCCGCGACGCCCGATGACTGCTTCGTTCAGCTGTATACGTCGGGCACGACCGGCTTCCCGAAGGGCGCGATGCTCACCCACCGCGGGATGCTCGCGCACTCGCACAACGTCGCGATCGACCAAGGTATGGGCGCCGGCGCGCGCGTCCAGGTCGCGATGCCGCTGTTCCATGTCGGTGGTACCAGCTACGCGCTGACGGCGCTCAGCCAGGGCGCACGGATCACCATGCTGCGCATGCCGGACCCCGCGGCGGTGCTGGACATGCTGGAGCGCGAGAGGATCACGCACACGTTCCTGGTGCCCGCGCTGCTGGCCATGATGACCAAGGTCCCCGGTGCGGCCGACCGTGACTACTCGGCATTGAAGACGCTGTCCTATGGCGCCTCGCCGATGCCGCTTCCGGTGATGCGCGCTTCGCTTGAACTGTTCCCCGGTGTGATGCAACAGGTCTATGGCATGACCGAGCAATGCGGTGTCGTGACCGTCCTGGGTGCAGCGGACCACGGGGACCCGGCGGTTGCACACCGGCTCGTTTCGGCGGGCCGGCCGATCCACGGCGTCGAGATCAAGATCTGCGACCCGGTGAGTGGCGAGCCCGTTCCAACCGGTGAGCCTGGAGAGATCTGGGTCCGCAGCGAGCAGTTGATGGGTGGCTATTGGGGCAAGCCGGAGGCCACGAGAGCGGCGATCGCGGCGGATGGCTGGCTGCGCTCCGGCGACGGCGGACACATGGATGCCGACGGCTACGTCTACGTCACCGATCGCATCAAGGACATGATCATCAGCGGCGGCGAGAACATCTATCCGGCAGAGATCGAGCGGGTTCTGGCCGAGCATCCGTCCATCGAAGACGTTGCCGTGATCGGCGTGCCGGATGAACTGTGGGGCGAGGTGCCCAAGGCCGTCGTCGTCGCGGCGCCTGGGGCCACGGTCGACACGGAAGAGGTGCTGGCCTATTGCCGCGAACGCCTGGCGTCGTTCAAGTGCCCCAAGTCCTTCGACGTCGTCGATGCGCTGCCTCGCAACCCGACCGGGAAGGTCTTGAAGAAGGATCTCCGCAAGCCCTATTGGGAGGGGCGCGAGCGCCAGGTCGTCTAGGGTCGACCCGCATCTCAGTCGACCTTCGCCCCAGACGCCTTCACGACCGCGCCCATCGCATCCCAGTCAGCGCGCAGCAGTTTCTGGAATTCCTCGGCGGTCTGGCTGCGCGGCTCTACCCCGAGGCGCTTGAAACGCTCCTGGATCGCCGGCTCGGCCAGCACCTTGTTGGTCGCGGCATTCAGCCTCTCGATGTCCGCCTTCGGCGTACCTGCCGGCGCGAGCAGGCCGATCCACGAATCGAATGCGTAGCCCGGCAGGCCGCTCTCGGCCTTGCCAGTGCGCGACCGCTGTAGTTCGGAACTTGACCTCCGATGGCAGGTGGCATGCAGCGGCCCAACGAAATTGCGTCGAATGGCCGCTTCGACATATGGCGAATTGGCGTTTGGGGTCCGAAGCGGCTGTACGGATTTCTCCGAAGCAGCCAAACAATCGCTCTGCGCTCCTTGACTTGTATGCTTCGCCGAGGACGATCGGCACGAATGCCTTCTACACGAGAACACTCATACGGACCGCAGATGATGGCTCGATCAAGAAACGGCTGCCAAATGGAAGCAACAAACCAGGAATTATTCGCAAGATCATTGCCGGCCCAGGACCCCATCCTCTCCCACCTTCCCGTAGGCCTCTTCGGCTCAGCCACCGGCATCGGTGGCCTTGGCGCTGCGTGGCATCTCGCGCACCTGCAGTTCGGCATGCCCGCCTGGATCTCCGAGGCGCTCGCGGCGCTGTCGATGCTCGTGTTCGTCGCGGTGTCGATCGCCTATGCGGCCAAGGCGGCGACCGCCCCGGGGGCAGTTCGGGCCGAGTGGACACATCCGGTCGGCGGCCATCTGTTCGGGCTGGCGCCGATAGCCTTGATGCTGCTGCCCATCCCGCTCGTGCCGTGGGTGCCTCGTCTGGCGACCACGCTGTGGGCCATCGGAGCGACCGGCTGCCTGATCTTCACGAGCCTTAGACTGTTTCGTTGGATGAGTGCGCGCCAGCAGGTCGAAGCGGCATTGCCCGCGTGGATCGTCTCGGTCGCGGGCCCACTCAATCTGCCGATCGCACTGCCTGCGTTCGGCCTCGTCGACAACCTGCACGAACTGGCCCTGTTCGCCTTCGCGATCGGGATCTTCTTTTCGCTGCTGGTGTTCGTGCTGATCTTCTCGCGCCTGCTCTTCCAGACGCCGCCGCCCGATGAGGCTTTGCCTGCCCTGCTGATCCTGACTGCTCCTTTCTCAATCGGCTATTCGGCTTACCGGATCATCGTGGGAACTAACGATTCGTTTGCGCAATGCCTGTTCATGGTCGACTTGCTCCTGATCTGCGTGCTGATCGCGCTGCTCCGGCATCTACCGCGCTGCTGCCCGTTTCGGGTGTCGTGGTGGGCTGTAAGTTTTCCGCTTGCGGCTGCCACGGTTGCGGCGATGCACTTTGCGGCGGCCATGCCGAACGTCGTCAATCGAGGCGTTGCCGTGCTGCTCCTCGGCATCACGACGCTGATCGTGTTCGCGCTGATGGTCCGAACGATTCGCGGCCTTATTCGAGGCGAACTGCGGCAGCTGATCGGCGCTTGAAGTCGCGTGCCCCCATGGGCGAACGTTGCCCGGGATTGTCCAGCTGCCGCTCTAGGCCGAAGCGGATCCCTTCAATCTTGCTCGAGGCGACCAGCGGTTTGATCATGTAGAGGTGAGGCGCGAAGGCCCGGTCCTGGTCGACATCGGTGGTCAAGGGCCAAGGCTGCCAGCGGCGGCAATGATCTGCGCCGCATTGGGGAAGATGGAGAGGCTGTTCGGTCCATCGACCGCCTCGATTTGCACCCATCGGACGATGCCTGCCGCGTCGACCAGAAAGTGTCCGACGAGCTGAGTGCCGTGGCTCGCGAAGACAGCGCTGTCGAGCTCGTCTAGTTCAAACCCGTCCTCGTGGTTAAGGGCGGTGTTGGCCTCCATGGGCTGCGTCGGTCCGGACAGTTCGCCGGTGGGATTGATGCGTGCCGCGGCGAACTCCGCCATGCTTGCGCGATAGGGCCATTCGGGGTGCCTACCGTCGCCAGGAGCCAGGAACTCGAGGTGCGGCACGCCGAAGGCCTGGTGTGTGAGGCAATCCGGGTCGCACAGTAGCGTGACCGGCGTCGGCCGGTACCGGAAGTAAAGGCTGGCGCGGTCCAGCTGCGTGTTGATCACGGCGAGGGTCTCTACCCCATTGGCGCGCAAAGGCGGCTCTACGCTGGCGAGTTGCAGCACCTGACGTCGGCAGAACGGGCAATGCAGGCCCCGATAGAAGCCAATAAGGATCAAGGTCGAACGCCTGAACATCGCCACCTTATCGACTGAATCTGAGGCGAGCGCCTGCAAGGCCTGTCATGGGAAAACTGGAGAGTCGTGCCGAACTTCCGGTTCTGGCCGAAGCTGTAGTTCGCGAAAGTCGGCTATGCGGATTGCCGGGCTCGCTGCGGTCAACTCGGCGGTGGATTAGCAACTCCACGCGTCCGTCCGTGCTGAGCGAGGCCTGAAGGCCGGCTCTCATGCAGAACGGCGAGTCAAGCGAAGGGCCGCCAGCCACGAAGCTCTGGGTTGCGTCAAGCCATGCGCGCTATTCAACTCGCGGCCTGTCATGATCCGGCCCCGTTATTGCGACCTCGCGACAAACGTCCCGTAAGCAGATCGAGTTCGAGCGGTACGGGTGTCTGCGCCAACCGTGCCGTAGTCACTCGGGCAATCCGGCCAGCCGCAGCCCGTCCGCGAACTGCGCCAGGTCTTCCGGGCGATGGATCGGAAGCCAGTCTTTGAGATTGGAGACGCGCAGTGACGGATCGAGCGTGCGCAGGCGCTGCATCGCCTGCTGCGCCTTGTCCGTTCGTCCGGCGAGTGCATGGCTCGCCGCCACCAAGCCGACCGCGGCGAGGAAAGTCGGTAGATTCCCGACGGCCTTTTCGGCCCAAGCCGAAGCGGCATCGATGCGCCCTGCGAAGAAGTGCGCCAACGCCATTCCTGCCTGCATCCGGAACATCTCCGGATCCAGTGGGCTCAAGCGAACGGCACGCGCCAGATGTTCAATCGCTGCGTCTGTTTCACCGTGGAGAGCGCGCAGGAACCCGCCCAGGAACCATGCGGGCGCGAGGTTCGGGTTGAGCAGCACGGCCCTGTCGAGCAGCGCGATACCGCCATCGAGGTCGCCGGCGAGATGCCCGAGTGCATGGCCTCCTCTCGTAAGCGCGACAGCATCGTCCCGGCCGAGCTCCACAGCCCGCCTTGCCAAGCGGGTACCCTCGGCGATCTCCCTGGGCCGATCGGTCATCCAGCCATTCACCTTGCGCCAGAAATAGCACCAGGCTGCCATGCCATAGGCCGATGCAAAATCCGGATCGAGCTCGATGGCCTTGTAAAACAAGGGCAGCGCCGCCTCGATTGATTCGCGAGTTCCGCTGTGCAGCTTCGCGATGCCGCGCAGGTAATAGTCGTAGGCGTCCAGGCTTTCCGTCGGCTTGCGCTTGGCGCGCTCGATTTCCGCCTGTTCGAGCTGCGGCGCAATCGCGCCGACGACGCTTTCCGCTATCTGGTCCTGCAGTTCGAAAATGTCGTCCAGCGTGCCTTCGAAGCGCTCGGCCCAGAGATTCGTAGCGGTCGTGACGTCAATGAGCTGCCCGGTGATGCGCACCTTGCTGCCGGTCTTTCGCACACTGCCTTCCAGCACGTAGCGCACGCCAAGCTCGCGGCCAACCTCCCTCACGTCCACCGCCCGGCCCTTGTAGGTGAAGCTCGAATTGCGCGCGATGACGAACAGCCAGCGCATGCGCGACAGCGCGGCGATGATGTCCTCCACCACGCCGTCAGCGAAATATTCCTGCTCCGAATCACCGCTCAGGTTGTTGAAGGGCAAGACGGCAATGGAGGGTTTGTCCGGAAGGACGAGCGCGGACGGTGGCTCCCTCGATTCGCTGGAGGTGTCTTCGTCGACCCCTGGAACACCGGGCAGCTGAGCTTCCCCGTTCTCGCTGACCTGGACCTCGCCGACGAAGCGGAAACCCTTGCGGGCAACCGTCCGGACTAGGCGTTGCTCCTCGCCAGTGTCGCCAATAGCCCTGCGAACCGCGTTGATGTGACTGGTGATCGTCGACTCCGAGACAATTCGGCCGCTCCATACCGCCTGCAGCAGGTCGTCCTTGCTGACGACGCGGTTGCGGTTCCTGACGAGATGTAGCAACAAATCGAAGACCTGCGGCCCGATCGACACGACTTCCGCGCGACGCGAAAGATCCCGACGTTCCGGGTCGAGCACGTAGTCTTCAAACAAGAACTGCACTTGGCTTCCCCTGGCCGAACGCCTCGGCTCCATGGCGGGGCAACTGACGACTGTTTCCGTCTGAATGTACAGCAACGCTTGGACGAGCAAGCAAGCTCTTCTGAAGGGAAATTCAAGGTGAGGGCAAGGACTTCCGCGCAGCGCACAGGCAATCTCCACACATCGACGGCAACGGTTGCGGTCGAAAGAAAGCGGAGAGAAGCCATGAAGATTGTCGTCATCGGAGGCACCGGCCTCATCGGAACGAAGGTGGTGAAGAATCTACGCGAGCGCGGCCACGACGTGCTCGCAGCCTCCCCCAACACGGGCGTCAATACCATCACCCGCGAGGGTCTGCCCAAAGCGCTCGACGGCGCCGAGGTCGTCGTCGATGTGGCGAACGCACCGGTCTGGGAAGACCAGGCCGTCCTCGAATTCTTCGAGACGTCGGGCCGCAACCTGCTGGCCGCCGAAGCCGCTGCCGGCGTGCGCCACCATGTGGCCCTCTCGATCGTCGGTAGCGAACGGCTTCCCGACTGCGGCTATTTCCGGGCGAAGGTCGCGCAGGAAAGCCTCATCAAGGCGTCTGCCATCCCCTACACGATCCTGCGTGCGACGCAGTTCTTCGAGTTCGTCGGCGGCATTGCCCAGGCGGGCACCGTCGGCGAGGAGATCCGCCTGTCGCCGGCGCTGATCCAGCCGATCGCGTCGACGGACGTGGCAGCGGCGCTCGCCGAGGTCGCAGTCGCTCCGCCGGTCAGCGGCACGGTCGAAGTCGCCGGTCCGGAGGCCATGCCGCTGGACGAACTGGTCAGGCGCTTCCTGCGGCTGACGCAGGATCCGCGCAAGGTCGTGCCGGACGTCCACGCACGCTACTTCGGCGGCCTCCTCTCCGATCGGTCGCTCACGCCGGGAGAGAATCCGCGCATAGGCGCGATCCGGTTCGAGGACTGGCTGGCTGCCAAGGCTGCAGCGACCTGAGGTGGTGTCGGACCGATGACCAAGGTTCAGTCCTGTCCATTCGCCCAGGAGGTCCCCATGACCCAGCGCATCCGCGATATGCATCCGTCGCCCGATCTGTTCAAAGAACGGGGAGCCGGTATGAAGTTTCTTGCCATCGCCTGCGCGCTGCTGCTGCTGGGCGTGCTGTACACCCCATGCTCGCACGCGGCGCCTCATGCGGAGGTCAAAGAAGTGATGCTCAAGGACCTGCCCGACTTCCCGGGCAAGGAAGGCCTGGTCCTGGAAGTGCTCTATCCGCCTGGCAGCACGGATGAGGTCCATCGCCACGACGCGCATGCATTCCTCTACGTGCTGGAGGGCTCGATCGTCATGCGGCTCAAGGGGAGCGAGCCCGTGACGCTGCATGAGGGGCAAAGCTTCTACGAGGGGCCCAACGACGTGCACATCGTCGGCCGCAATGCCAGCACGACCAAGCCGGCGAAGTTTGTGGTGTTCCTCGTGAAGAACAAGGGCGCTCCGATCCTGACGCCCGTGCATTGAACCCGGTCAGACGAAACGACAAGGCGGCGTAGCGCCAAGTGAGAAGCAAGCTTCAGGAGGCAAGTCATGCCGAGGCGCCGCGTCCGTCGTTCACCAGTCTTCTCGACACCTACTGGGCGGCGGATCGCGACGGGGAAGAACGGGTCACGGATTCTGGCTCAGTTCGGCAAATGCCTGCACCGGCCGAAGGGTGCTTGGCGATGCTTCCGGAGTTCGCTACCGTTGGCTGTCCAGTCTCAAGGAGTCACTTGCATGGCCTACGTCGACGGATACGTTCTCCCCGTTCCCAAGCGCAACATCGAGCAGTACCGCGAAATGGCGACGCGCGCGGGAAAGATCTGGCGCGAGCACGGCGCCCTCGCATACCGTGAATGCATTGCCGATGACGTGAAGTCCGGCGAAGTCACGTCCTTCCCGCAGAGCGTCCAATTGAAGGACGATGAAGTCGTCGTGTTCTCCTACGTCGTCTTCGAATCGCGCGACCACCGCGACGAGGTCAACGCCTTGGTCATGAGCGACCCGCGCCTCGCCGACATGATGGACCCCAAGCGTTTGCCTTTCGACGGCAAGCGGATGTTCTGGGGCGGCTTCGAGGTGCTGGTCGACGCCTGATCAAGCCGCTTTTGCAGGGGCCGTGGCGAGTTGGGCACTCGCTACACGCTCCGTCAATGTTGTGCAAGTCTGTTGTTTTTGCTAATTCAGTTGTAAGTCTGGTGCCATTTGGTTGACACGAACCGTCTCTAGATTCGCTGGTTCTCCCGGCGAAGCGGGGCCTTCGGTTCCGTGCCGCCAATTTCGCATCCTTCTCCACGACTGAAAGACAACATTGAAAGCCATTCAAAAAATCAGATCCGGCTTGGTGTGCCCTGCTTTGACCGTGCTCGCAGCGTCGCTGCTCGCCGCATGCGGAGGCGGCAGCGGCAACGACGCCGGCTTCCTCACTGGGCAAGCGGGAGGCGGCCAGTCAGCGCCCAGCCAGTCCGGGGGCGGCAGCAGCGGGGGCAGCGGCACCACTGTCAGCGGCGTGCTCGCCGCCAGTGCGTTCAAGCCCGGCAGCGCCACCGACCCTGTGGTCATGCCCGGCTACTACGCGGGCGCAACCGTCTGCGTCGATGCCAACAACAACGGTCGCTGTGACAGCGGCGAAACCACCGCTGTCACCGATGCCAACGGCAAGTTCAGCCTTTCACTGCCGAGCGCTTCGGCACTCATCGCCGACATTGGCACCAGCGCGAAGAACACCGCGACCGGCGCCAGCGTGCCCTCGCGCGAAGTGCTTCGTGTCTCGCTCGACCAGGTCCTCGAGCAGGGCAAATCCGTCGTCGTGAGCCCGCTGTCCTCTGAAGTAGCGCGCCTGATCGAGGCCAACAACACCAGCTATGCGGTCGAGAAGCAGAATCTGGCCACGCGCCTCGGCGTGTCGGTCGATGCCGTGCTCGCCGATGCAAGCGCAGCCAGCGCGACGGTGCAGACCGCCTTGCTCAACGAAGCCAATGCGCTGAACAATCGCTTCGCCTACGCCACCACGAAACTCGACCGCGGCGACCTGTACCCCGATGCCTTGGCCAATCCCGGAGGCGATCCGCGCCTGGCCGGCATGGCGGGCGTGACCGTCGCCACCGCCAACGCGACGGACACCCGCAAGCCGATCACCTTCCTTCAGTCGCAACAGGCCGCCTTCAATGTCGAGGGAATTCCGCGCTACGACAACATCTTCATCGTGATGCTGGAGAACAAGGCCACGCTGTCGATCGTCAACTCGGCCTATGCGCCCAAGATCAACGGTTACCTGAAGGCCGGCAACCAGCTCGTGAGCTACTACGCCACGGGCAACCCGAGCGAACCCAACTACACGGCCCTGGGCGGTGCGGACGACTGGGGCATCACCGACGACAGCCAGTGGAACTGCGACGCCACCGGAGCCAATGCGGTGCAGGACCTGCCCGTGCCCGACAACACGCAGCCCGGCCTGGCCAAGTCGCCATTCACTGCCACGTGCACACAGTCGGCGGCGGTTGCCCACAACATCGTCGGCAAGCCGAACCTCTTCAATGCCATGACGAATGCCGGCCTGACCTGGCGCACGTACAGCGAATCGATGAATCCGGGCCAGGACTTCCGCACCGACAGCGTCGCCGATGCCGCGGTCACCGCGCAGGACAACGTCTACGCGCCGGGCACCATGGCCGGCAACACGGCGGCCGTGGGCAGTGCGGCACTCACGTTGCCACTGCCCGCCGGCCTCTACAAGACCAAGCACCACCCCGGCATGGCCTACCAGAACGTGCGCAGCGCGCCTGAGTGGAAGTACAGCAATCGCACGATGGGTGGCGGTCAGTGGGACGCGGCGCTGAAGAACAGCACCGACTACGCCATTCCCGCGAGCTACGACTATGACCAGTTCGGCACCGACCTGGCCAGCGGCAACGTCGGCAACCTGAACTTCCTGGTCCCCGACCAGTGCGACGACATGCACGGCATCAGCGTGAAGGGTGTTGGCGGAACCGGAACCGCGAGCGACTGCAGCAGCGTGGCGAACAACGTGCCGACCGCGACCGGCGGCGCGATCATCACGCGCGGCGACAACTACGTCGACTACACCGTCAAGCGCATCCAGGCATCGCCGCTGTGGCAGAACCCGCAAAAGCGGGTGGCCATCGTGCTGATGTTCGACGAAGGCAACGCCACCAGCGGCTTCAACTCCTGCTGCGGCTGGAACGTGTCGAACAGCAGCGTTGCCAATCCGATCAAGCAGAACGCCGACGGCACCTGGTCGGTCGATGCCACGATCAACAACTACACCAAGGGCAATCGCGGCCACGGCGAAAGCATCTTCGGCATCCTGACGAATCAGGCCGATGCGCCCAAGGGCGTGTCGGACAGCGACGCCTACAGCCACTTCTCGTTCGTGCGGACGCTGCAGGACATGTTCCAACTGGCAGACCCGGCCCTGGACGCTTCGTACATGAATCGCTCGAAGTACACGGAAGCCTTCATCGCTGCCAACATCCTGAACCTGCCGGAGTACGCGGGGAGCGCCGACACCCACTTCGATAGCGTGCGTCCGATCAATCACGCCTTCATGGCGCCGGCGGGCTACACGCAGAAACAGTCGGGCGACGTGTCGACGACAGCACAGGTGGGACCGGATGCCAACCAGGTCAATGTCTGGTCGCTGAAGCAATGATGAGTCGCCGTTCGAGCCCGCAAGGGCCGGCGGCGAAGCGCACGGGACGGCTCGCGATAGCCGTCCTGTGCGCCGTGGGCGTGGCCGTCGTGATGTACGCCTGCGGAGGAGGGAGCGGGGGAAGCAGCCAGGCATTGACCTCGCCGACCACTCCGGCCGCCACGTCTGGCGGCGTCACGTCCACGGCCCAGCCGATTGCCACGCCAGCCAGCACCAGCACCCTGAGTCTCGCGGCACAGGTGGGCCAGAAGATGTTCTTCGACAGAAGCCTCTCGGGTTCCGGTGCCATGTCGTGCGCCAGCTGCCACGACCCGGCGCATGCGCACGCCCCGGCCAATGATCTCGCGGTGCAGTTGGGTGGCGTCCACCTGGACCAGGCGGGCCTGCGCGCCGTGCCCTCGCTGCGATACAAGGATGTCACCCCCCCGTATGCGGACCTGCTCGACAATCCCGATGGCATCAGTGTGCCGGGACCGGGCGGCGGCTTCACCTGGGACGGCCGCGCCGAAACGCTGGCCGCACAAGCCCGAATTCCGCTGCTCGACCCGATCGAGATGGCCAACGCCAGCAGCGCCGAAGTGGTGAAGAAGCTCCAGGCCGCCGACTACGCGCCGCTCGTCAAGCAGGCCTTCGGAGCCACGGTGTTCGACAACGCAGATGCGGCCTTTGCGAGCGCCTTGCGGGCGCTGCAGGCCTACCAGATCGAGGACAAGAGCTTTCACCCGTACAGCAGCAAGTTCGACCTCTACGCGGGCAACAAGATCGGTGGTGCGCTCACGCCGGCTGAAACGCGCGGCCTGAAGGTCTTCACCAATCCGGCGACCGGCAACTGCGCGTCGTGCCACTACCAGGGCGCGGGGCTGAACGGCAGCTCGGCGCTGTTCACCGATTTCTCGTACGAGGCGATCAGCGTGCCGCGCAACGCCGCCATCCCCGCCAACAACGACCCGCAGTACTTCGACATGGGCGTCTGCGGCCCGCTGCGCACTGACCACGTGCCGGCCGCGCCGAATGCCGCGAACAGCTTCTGCGGCATGTTCAAGGCGCCGACCCTGCGCAACGTGGCGACGCGAAAGGCCTTCTTCCACAACGGCGTGATGCATTCGCTGGAACAGGTCATCCGCTTCTACAACACGCGTGATACGCAGCCCGAACTCTGGTACCCCACGGTGGGTGGCCAACCCAAGGCGACGAACGATCCGGGCTTCCCGACCTACGGCCTGATCACGACGCAATACACGGGAGGCCATGTGCAGAAGTACAACGACCTGCCTGCTGCTTACGCGTCCAACATCGACACGCAGTTGCCGATGGACGGCCGTGCCGCGGGTTCCGCGCCGCCGATGTCCGAGCAGGACATTGCCGACCTGATCTGCTTCCTGAACGTCCTCAGCGACGCCGACACGACACCCGCGACGCCGCCCAAACCCGGCGGCTGCGTCAATTGAAACTTCCTTCCATGAAAAACAAGACTCTTCTCGCCCCGCTCGGAGCGGCCGTGCTGGCCTTGCTGAGCGCATGCAACCATCCATCCGACGCCAACGAGCAGGCGCTGACAGCCGCCATGAACGAATATCTGGCGAAGCGCGGCGACCTGTGCCTGGGCAAGGACAGGTGGCCCGTCGACGTGCCGGCACGTGAAGTCGGTACACGTGCGCGCAACGCGGTGCAGATGCCGGTGCTCGAGCACGCGGGCCTCGTCAGCGCCGCCGCGGCGGAGGTCGAGGCCAGCGGCGAGACCCCGGCAACGACGGTCACGCGCTATGTGCTGACTGACGAAGGCAAGAAGTACTTCATCGCGCACGAAATTCCCGGCCAGGCCGCTCACTCGGATTTCTGCGCGGCTCGCCTGAGCCTCGACAAGATCGTCGGCTGGGAAGCTCGGAAGGACGTCAAGGACCCGTCCGAGGTGGTGGTCACCTATACCTACAAGGTCGATGCCGCACCCTGGACCCACGACGCCGAGGTGCAGAAAGCTTTTCCGATGGTCGACCGCGTGGTGCGTGGCGCCGGCACCATGAAGCTCCAGCAGTCCTTCAAACACACTGAGCAAGGTTGGGTTGCAGAAAGTGCCTGATTCGACGGATGCGGTGCTTCGTTTCTCGCCCGCGCTGAGCGACTGGGTGCTGCACAACCTGCGCCAGGGCTGCACGCCCGCGAGCGTGGTCGAGGCCATGCAAGCCCAGGACATGCCGGCCGAGGCCGCTGCGACCATCGTCGATGCCTTCGTGCGCGCGCTGCGTACCGGCAGCCCGCCGCCCACCGATTCGGTGACGGTGCCGGCCGCCTTCAGATACGAAGCGGCCCGTATCGCGCAGGGGACGTCGATTCGCACCTCGGACCGCGTAGTGCGCGTGGCCGCTCGCGTGGCGCAACCTGTCATGGCGGTGTTGAATGACATGTTCAGCGCGCAGGAATGCGAAGAACTGATCGCGCTGGCCAGGCCGCGCCTTGCGCCGTCGACCACGGTCGATCCGCAGTCGGGCCGCGATCGTGTGGGCGAGCAGCGCAGCAGCCTGGGGATGTTCTTCCGGCTGCAGGAAAACACCTTCATCGCGAGGCTCGATCGGCGTGTGTCCGAACTGATGAACCTGCCGGTGGAAAACGGCGAAGGCTTGCAGGTCCTCTATTACCCGGCAGGCACCCAGAGCATGCCGCACTTTGACTTCCTGGTGCCGTCGAACGCTGCCAACCAGGCCTCGCTGGAGCGCAGTGGCCAGCGCGTGAGCACGTTGGTGACTTACCTCAACGATGTGGAAGAGGGCGGCGAAACGGTGTTTCCCGAACTGGGCTGGTCCGTGTCGCCGCAGCGCGGCAGCGCCGTGTACTTCGAATACTGCAACGGCCTGGGCCAGACTGACCACGCCTCGCTGCACGCCGGGGCACCTGTGCTGCGCGGCGAGAAGTGGGTGGCGACCAAGTGGATGCGGCAGCGTCGCTTCGTGGCCGCCGGCGAGGTCGCGCGTCCCCTCGCAGGAATGTGAGCTTGCGCCTTCGACGTGTCGCAGCGCGCCTGTTCAAGCCGCCTGCACGGGCAGGGGCACCGCGACAGGACTGCGCTCCGCGAACTGGCCGTTCCAGTACGGGTAGTAGGGATAGGGCGGCGTCACGGCGCTGGCCGCATCGAGACGCGCGACCTGCTCGGTCGTGAGTTCCCAGCCGATCGCGCCGAGGTTCTGCTTCAACTGTGCTTCATCGCGCGCGCCGATGAGCACGCTGGCAACGGTCGGTCGCCGCAGCAGCCAGTTGAGCGCGATCTGCGGAATCGTCTTGCCGGTTTCTTCGGCCACGCCATCCATCGTATCGATCAAGCGATAGAGCCGTTCGTCCTCGACCGGCGGGCCGAAGGTGGCGGTGTCGTGCAATCGGCTGCTGGCGGGCAGCGGTTGGCCGCGGCGGATCTTTCCGGTCAGCCGGCCCCAGCCGAGCGGGCTCCAGACGATGGCGCCGACGCCCTGGTCGATGCCGAGCGGCATCAGTTCCCACTCGTAGTCGCGACCGATCAGCGAGTAGTAGGTCTGGTTGGCGACGTAGCGCGAGAGTCCGCGATGCTCGGATACGGCGAGCGACTTCATCAACTGCCAGCCCGAGAAATTCGACGCGCCGATGTAGCGCACCTTGCCCGCGCGCACCAGGTCGTCGAGCGTGTCGAGCACCTGTTCGACGGGCGTCATCGCGTCGAAGGCGTGCATCTGCAGCAGGTCGATGTAGTCCGTGCCCAGTCGCTTGAGGGCGGCGTCCGTGGCCTGGACGATGTGATGGCGCGAAGAGCCGACGTCGTTCGGTCCGTCGCCCGAGCGCAGCGAGAGCTTGGTCGAGATGATGACCTTGTCACGCCGGCCCTCGACCGCCGCACCGAGGATCGACTCGGCCGCGCCGTTCGAATACACGTCGGCAGCATCGAAGAGGTTGACGCCCGCTTCGAGGCAGATGTCGACGATGCGCCGTGCGGCGGCCACGTCCGTGCGGCCCCACGCGCCAAAGAGCGGGCCCGAGCCGCCGAAGGTGCCGGTGCCGAATCCGAGAGCCGGCACCTTGAAGCCGGAGTTGCCGAGGTAGCGTTGTTCCATGATGGTTCCTTGTTCGATGAAGAGAAGCGTCGAGTGACGGAGGCCGGGTTATGCGCCGACAGCCGCGCAGGCAGGCAGCCCATCGCGGCGGTCCAGCGCGCGGCTCCAGAAAGCGATGGCGAGTCCCACGAGCGTGAGCAGCGCCGCAGCCCAGCCGAGTGCGGCGAGTCCGGGGCCGCGGTCGATGACCATGCCGCCCACCCACGCGCCGAGCGCATTGCCGAGGTTGAAGGCGGCAATGTTCAGGCTCGATGCGAGGTTCTGTCCCGCGCCGGCTGCCTTTTCCAGCACGCGCATCTGCAGGGGCGCGACCGTTGCGAATGACACGATGCCGAGCAGCAGCACGAAGGCGATGGCCGTGACAGGCGTATGGATGAGCAGTTGCATCGCCCCCAGCACCACGACCAGCGCAAGCAGCGAGCCCAGCAGTGCGGGCATGAGCGCACGGTCGGCAAGCTTGCCGCCAAGCAGGTTGCCGATGGCCAGGCCGCCGCCGAACACCAGCAGGATCGGCGACACGGCCGTCTCGGAGACGCCCGTGACTTGCGTCAGCAGCGGCTGGATGTACGTGAACACCAGGAACAGGCCAGCGAAGCCGAGCACGGTTGTCGCGAGGCCCAGCAGCACCTGCGGCCGGGCGAGCACCGCGATTTCGTCGCGCACATTCGCGTTTCCGGCGTCGGGCTTGCCGCGCGGCACGAAAAGTGCGAGCACGGTGAAGGCGACGACGCCGATCACCGCCACGGCCCAGAAGGTCGCGCGCCAGCCGAAATGCAGGCCCAGCCATGCGCCGGCCGGCACGCCGAGAAGGGTGGCGGCAGTGAGGCCGGTGAACATGATCGAGATCGCCGAGGCGCGGCGCTCCGGCGGCACGAGGCCGGTGGCCACGACCGAGCCGACGCCGAAGAAGGTGCCGTGCGCGAGCGAGGTGATCACGCGCGCGGCCATCAGCATCTCGTAGTTCGCCGCGAGCGCACAGGCGATGTTGCCGATCGTGAAGACCGCCATCAGCGCGAGCAGCACCGTCTTGCGAGGCAAGCGCCGTGTGGCGATGGTCAGCAGCGGCGCGCCGACCGCGACGCCGATGGCGTAGCCGGAAATCAGCAGGCCGGCGGCCGCGATGGAGACGTGAAGATCCGACGAGACCTGCATCAGCAGGCCCATGATGACGAATTCGGTGGTGCCTATTCCGAAGGCACCGGCGGTAAGGGCGAGGAGGGCAATGGGCATGATGTCCCGTACTGTGCGGGCACCGCTGCGTTTTGATTAGACCGGCTTGCTGACAAGCATTGATGAATTCAAGTCAACAAAGATCGCTCCCCAGACCCCAGACCCCAGGCCCTGCCTGGACGAATTTCGATCTCGACCTAAAATGTACAGACTGTACGGAACTTATCACCATGACCTTGCGCATCGTTGGCCTTGAACAGGGCCGAAACACGCTACCGGAGCTCGCCTTGCGCGCGCACTCCGGAGAACCGAGCTTGCTGACGCGGCATGGCAAACCCTACGCCGCGATCGTCTCGTCGGACGTCCTTCTGAAGGCGCGATCGGGGCGGCAATTCCTGAGCTTGCGAGGCAGCGGCAAGGGGCTGTGGGGCAAGTCGCCCGCGCAGTCGATTGCCAACTCACGCAACGAATGGGACTGAGATGGCCGGCGTTCCCGCGAAAAAGCCAGCACGCAAGACCCGCTCGCGCAAGGCGGGGCCGACGGCTTCTCTGTGGGGCGGCTTGCGCGGCGGCGACCTCGTCGTGGTGGACTCGGCCCCGCTCATCTACCTCCTGGATGACCACCCTGTCTTTGCGCCAGTGTTCGAGGGACTGTTCGAATTGCAGGCGCAGGGCGTAATCCAGATCGCGATCTCGACCATTGCGATAGCGGAAGTTCTCGCCGGTCCTTTCAAGCATCGTCAGGATGTTCTTGCCAAGCGCTATGAGAAGGCCTTGTCCAGCTTTGATGTGGTGCCTGTGTCCCAGGACATCGCGGTGACGGCCGCCCGCATCCGGGCAAGTACCGGGCTGCGGCTTCCCGACGCGTTGCAGGCGGCGACCGCGCTGGAGACCGGTGCGGTCGCCTTGGTCACGCACGATCGCGATTTCTCCCGGTTGGCCGATTTGCGCGTGATCCTCGGCGAAGCGGCCTAGAAGTACGGCGAGCGCGACATGCCCCGCATCGAGGTGAATCGTTCCGGTGAAATGGAAGCCTTCGTCCAGATCGTGGACCGCGGCAGCTTTTCGGCGGGGGCCCGCGTGCTGGGCATGACGCCGTCCGCCGTCAGCAAGCTGATCGGCCGGTTGGAGGCGCGGTTGGCAACGCAACTGGTGCACCGCTCGACCCGCAAGCTGCAACTGACGCCCGAAGGCCGGAACTTCTACGACCGCAGCGTGCGCGTGCTGGCCGACATGGACGAGGCCGAACGTTGCGCAGCGGCGGGCGCGCTGCCACGCGGCCGGGTCAGCATCAACACGAGCGTTTCGTTCGGCCAGCATGTGCTGGTTCCGCTCGTGCCGCGTTTTCTCGAGCAATACCCGGAAGTGACGCTGGACATCGTGGTCACCGACCGGGTGGTCGACCTGATGGACGAGCGCACCGATGTCGCGATCCGCTGGGGCGAATTGCCGTCGTCCGACCTGGTCGCGCGCCGGCTGGGTGCCACGCGGCAGGCCATCGTCGCATCGCCCGTCTACCTGGAGCGCTATGGCACGCCGCGCACGCCGCAAGAGTTGGAAGCGCACAACCGGCTCGGCTTCAGCTATCGGCGCACCATCCCTGACTGGCCCCTGCGTGTCGACGGGCGGATGATCGACATCCCTATTGCGGGCAATGTGCGGGCCGGTGACGGCGAAACGCTTCGCGCGCTGCTGATCGCAGGCGTCGGCCTGGGCCGACTGTCGCTCTATCACGTCCAGTCCGATATCGACGCGGGCCGGCTGGTGCCCGTGATGGAGGAGTTCAATCCGGGCGACATCGCGCCGATCCATGCGGTCTATCTCGGCAAGGCAGGCCGGCTTCCGGCACGCGTGCGCGCGTTGCTCGACTTTCTTGTCGCCAACGTCGCGGACAATGGGCGACCGAAGCCATGAAAGAAGTACCCGACGCCATCGTCTGCGAAGGCTGCGACGCCATTTACCGGCGCGTGCCCCTGGCCCCGCGCGAGGTCTCGCGCTGCCCGCGCTGCGGCACCGAGCTCGACCGCCATGCCGGCGACCAGAGTTCGCGGGTGCTGCCGTTGACGGTCGCCTGCCTGATCCTCTTCGCGATCGCCAATCTGTTTCCGATCGTCGAGATCCAGGTCCAGGGCCTGACCAGCGAAACGACGCTGGCGGGCGCCGTGATCGCGTTGACGACCGAAGGCATGTCGCCCGTCGCGCTGCTGGTGCTGGCGACGACCATCCTCTTTCCGCTGCTGCAGCTGTGCATCCTGTTCTATCTGCTCGTGCCGATGGCCTACGAGCGGCGGCCGACCGGCTTCAAGATCCTGGTGAACGCGCTGCAGGCGCTGCGGCCGTGGGGAATGATCGAGGTGTTCCTCCTCGGTGTCCTGGTCGCCATCATCAAGCTGGGCAGCCTTGCCAAGGTCATTCCGGGCCCGGCGCTGTGGGGCTTCGTGGCGCTCACCGTGCTGCTGACCGCGGTGCTTTCGTTCAACCCCCGGACTTTCTGGGAAATGGCTTTCGAGCCGCGTCCGGGGCAGGACGAATGAGCGAAGCGTTGCTTCCGGTAAAGACCGCTGCGCAGCAAGGGCTGATGAGCTGCCATCACTGCGGCGCGGTCTGGGAAGGCGCAGAAGAGGGCGAACCCTGCGAACGCTGCCATACGCGCCTGCACACCCGCAAGCCCGACAGCATCAACCGTACGTGGGCGCTCCTGATCGCGGCCTCCATCCTCTATCTGCCGGCCAATCTGTTGCCGGTGATGATCACCAAGAGCCTGTTCGGCACCCAGCAGGACACCATCCTCAGCGGGGTGATCTATTTCTGGGTTTCCGGCGCGTACGGTCTGGCGGCACTGATCTTCATCGCGAGCTTTCTCGTGCCGCTGTTCAAGCTGACGGCGTTGACGCTGCTGAACGTCATGGCCCAGCGCGGCAGCGACTGGCGGCAACAGGAGCGGGCCAAGCTCTACCGTGTCCTCGAATTGATCGGGCGTTGGTCGATGCTCGACGTGTTCGTGGTGTCGCTGCTGGCTGGCCTGGTCCGCATCCACGGGTTCGCCGAGATCACCGCCGGCTTCGGCATCGCCGCCTTCGGCGCGGTGGTGGTGCTGACCATGCTGGCGTCGATCAGCTTCGATCCGCGCCTGACCTGGGACGTGCGAAAAGAACGCGAGCCCGAGGCGTTGCCGGATGACGAGATGAAGACAAGTGAAGGAACCCTATGACGACACCCCCGCTCGCCCCTCCAGAGGTCGCGAAACGGCGCAACTGGCTGCCGTCCATGATCTGGCTGATCCCGATCGTGGCCGCACTGGTGGGCATCACGCTGGTCGCGCGCATCCTGATGGAGCGCGGCCCCGAGATCGTGCTCACCTTCCGGACCGCCGAGGGCCTGGAAGCCGGCAAGACGGCTGTCAAGTACAAGGATGTGCAGATCGGCACGGTGGAGAGCATTCGGCTGGCACATGACCGCTCCCACGTGCGCGTGCTGGTCCAGCTCAAGAAAGAGGCGTCGGGCTTCACGGCCAAGGACACGCGCTTCTGGGTGGTGCGGCCACGGCTCGACACATCGGGCATCTCGGGGCTCGGGACGCTGCTGTCGGGTGCTTACATCGGCGCCGATGCCGGAACGTCGGAAGAGACAGCCGGCGAGTTCACCGGGCTGGAGGTGCCGCCCATCGTGACGCGCGATGCGTCGGGGCGGCAGTTCCTCCTGCACGCGCGCGACGTCGGCTCGCTCGACATCGGCTCGCCGGTGTATTTCCGGCGCGTCAAGGTGGGGCAGGTCGCGGCCTTCGAACTCGACGGCGACGGGCGCGGCGTCACGCTGCGGATCTTCGTCAATGCGCCGTACGACAAGTTCGTGGGCGTCAACACGCGGTTCTGGCACGCCAGTGGTTTCGACGTCGAATTGAGCGCGGCGGGTCTGAAGGTGCGCACACAGTCGCTGGTCACCGTGTTGCTGGGCGGCATTGCCTTCCAATCGCCCGAGGACGTGAGCGGACCCGTGGCGCAGGAGAACACCGAATTCACGCTCGCCGGCGACGAAGCCACTGCGATGAAGGAGCCGGACGGCCCGTCGCAGACCTTGTTGCTGTACTTCAACCAGTCGCTGCGCGGGCTGTCGCCGGGTGCGCCGGTCGATTTCCGCGGCGTGGTCATCGGCGAGGTCAAGTCGATCGGCGTCGAGTTCGATCTGGGCGAGCGCACTTTCAGGATGCCCGTGGTGGTGCAGATCTATCCCGAACGGCTGCGGCGCAGGGCAGTCGGCGCGCCGGCCGATCCATCGGGGCAGTCGCGCTTTGCCAAGGCAACGCAAGATGAGCGCTGGAACTTCCTGGTCGGCAAG
This sequence comes from Variovorax sp. 10L426, assembly GCF_056395305.1. Lineage (NCBI taxonomy): Bacteria > Pseudomonadati > Pseudomonadota > Betaproteobacteria > Burkholderiales > Comamonadaceae > Variovorax > Variovorax sp. 10L426. The sequence goes on from NZ_JBFTJF010000005.1 coordinate 287,375, forward strand.
GGACTGCGCGCGCAGTTGCGCACCGGCAGCCTGCTGACCGGGCAGGTGTATGTCGCGATGGACTTCTTCCCCGAAGCGCCGAAGGTCAAGTTCGATCCCACCCAGTCGCCGACGGAGTTCCCGACCGTCCCGAACAGCCTGGACGAGCTCCAGTCGCAGGTGGCGGACATCATGCGCAAGATCAACAAGGTGCCGTTCGACGAGATCAGCAACGATTTGCGCAAGACGCTGGGTTCGCTGAACAAGACGCTCGGCAGCGCGGAGCAACTGGCGAAGAGCCTCAACAACGACGTGTCACCCGAGATGATTGCTGCCATGCGGGACGTGCGCCGGACGCTCAACGCAGCGGAAAAGACGATCTCCGACGACTCGCCGCTGCAGCAGGACCTGCGCCAGACGCTGCAGGAAGTCACGCGCGCCGCAGGCTCCCTGCGTGTGCTGACCGACTACCTGGAGCGCCATCCCGAATCACTGATCCGCGGCAAGCCGGAGGACAAGCAGAAATGAGAACGACGAAACTCCGCCTCGCGGCCGTGGCCTCGGCCTTTGGCGCGGCGCTCCTGATGACCGGCTGCGGCAGCGCCGGCGGCCCTCAGTACTACAGCCTCGCCGAGACATCGGCACCGGCACACGCGCCCGCGGCAAGCGCTGCGGCCCCGGCTTATATCGAGCTCGCGCCCATCGCCATGCCGGAGCGCTTCGCCCGGCCGCAAATGGTCGTGCGGAAGAAGGGCGCGCCGGACAGCCCGGCGGTCGACATTCTTGAAGACCATCGGTGGTCGTCCTCTTTCGAGAACGAACTGCGCGATGCGCTGGGCAGCAGCATCGCGAGCCGCCTCGGCGCGGTCGACGTGACCAAGACCGGGCGTCAACGCGGCCAGCCGGCGACACGCATTGCCGTGCAGTTGGGCAAGTTCGACGCCGTGGAGGGCAACCGGGTCGACGCCAGCTTTACATGGACCGTTCGCCGCACCGACGAAGGCCCCGCGACCGGGTGTCAGCTGTCGGTCTCGGAGCCGGTCGGCAGCGGTTTCGACGCGTTGGCGCAGGGTGCGCAGCGCGTCACCTCCAAACTGGCGGATGCAATTGCCAGCAGTGTTTCGGCGATCAAGGCCAACCAGGTGCCGGCCTGCGCGGCGGTCTGATGCTTTGGCGGCGGGCATGAACCCTGAGGGATTCGCGCTTTTTCCGACCGCAATCGGCGCGTGCGGTATCGCTTGGGGCCCGCGAGGCATCGTCGGCGTGCAACTGCCTGAAGCGGAAGAGGGTGCCACGCGTTCCCGCATGGTCCGGCGCTTTCCGTCGTTGCGAGAGATCGAGCCGCCGCCGGAGGTGCATCGTGCCACCGCGGCCATTCATGCCTTGCTCGACGGCGAGCCGCGCGATCTGGCCGAGATCGAACTGGACTTCGACGGCGTCAGCGAATTCCATCAGCGCGTGTATGCCATCGCGCGCCGCATTCCGCCCGGCCGCACGCGCACCTACGGCGATATTGCGGAAGAACTCGGGGACAAGGGACTCGCGCGCTCTGTAGGACAAGCGCTCGGATTGAACCCGTTCGCGCCGGTGGTGCCCTGCCACCGCGTGCTCGCGGCCGGCGGCAAATGGGGCGGTTTCTCGGCGCACGGTGGCGCCGCGTCGAAGCTGCGAATGCTTGCGATCGAAGGCGCGCGCCCGGAAAGCGACACGGCGCCGTTGTTCTGATTTCCCTGATCCGCTAGGGGTGGGGCTCGATCTTGCCCTCCTGAACATAGCGCTCGTACTCGCCAATGGGAATCGCCGTGATCTGCGTCTTGCCGTCGTCTCCCCAACTGAGCACCGCGCTGTCAAACGAAAGATTCACTTCGATCGGCCCCTTGGGAATCAGGATCAAGGGGCCATCGCCGGCCCGGTACTCGACTTCACCAGTGACGGTAGCGTTCGCGGCCATTGCATCGACTCCTCGGTGTGCGGGGTGGAAGCGATCCAGTGTATCGGGGGCGCGACGGCATGTGGTGCTGCGGGGTTTCACCAAGAGCCCTTGTCGTCGGGCACGGCGCATACTGGCGCAAAAGCCCGCATCAGCCCTTCCCCCGGGGCGCCGGGCGGCAGCAAGGAGACCGCATTGCAGCGAACCGATATTGCCAATCCGACTTACTTCCACAAGGTCGTCGATTGCCAGTACGCCTGTCCGGCGCACACCCCCGTCCCCGAATACATCCGACTGATCGCGCAGCGCCGTTATGGCGATGCCTACATGATCAATTGGGTTTCCAACGTCTTCCCGGGCATCCTCGGGCGCACCTGCGATCGGCCGTGTGAGCCGGCCTGCCGGCGCAGCCGCGTGGAAGAGAGCAATGCCAAGGACCCGGAGCCGGTGGCGATCTGCAGGCTCAAACGCGTGGCCGCCGACATGAAGGAAGACGTCCGCGCGCGCATGCCGAAGGTCGAGCCGACGAACGGCATGCGCATCGCCTGCGTGGGCGCGGGACCCGCCTCGCTCACTGTCGCGCGCGACCTGGCGCCGCTGGGCTATGAGGTCACGGTGTTCGACGGCGATGCCAAGGCCGGCGGGTTCATCCGCACGCAGATCCCGCGATTTCGCCTCCCTGAATCGGTGATCGACGAGGAGACAGGTTATATCCTCGACCTCGGCGTGAAGTTCCGGGGTGGTGAAAGCATCGAATCGATGAAGGCGCTGATGGCGCAGAGCTGGGATGCCATCTTCGTCGGTTGCGGTGCGCCGCGCGGACGCAACCTCGACCTTCCCGGTCGGGAGGAGGCTGCGGCCAGCATTCATATCGGTATCGACTGGCTGAATTCAGTCTCCTTCGGCCATGTCACGAACATCGGCCGGCGCGTGATCGTGCTGGGCGGCGGCAACACGGCGATGGATTGCTGCCGGTCGGCCCGCCGGCTCGGCGGCGTCGACGTGAAGGTCATCGTGCGCAGCGGCTTCGACGAGATGAAGGCCTCGCCCTGGGAAAAGGAAGACGCCCAGCACGAAGGCATTCCGATCATCAACTTCCACGTGCCCAAGGCCTTCGTCCACGAGAACGGCAAGCTGACCGGCATGCGATTCGAGGTTGTCAGCGCCACCTACGACGACAAGGGCCGGCGCACGCTCGTACCCACGGGCGAGCCGGAGGTCTTCTTCGAATGCGATGAAGTGCTCGTGGCAGTGGGCCAGGAGAACGCCTTCCCCTGGATCGAACGCGACTGCGGTATCGCCTTCGACAAATCGGGCCTGCCCGTGCTGGACGCCAACACCTTCCAGTCGACGGTGCCGCGCGTCTTCTTCGGTGGCGATGCGGCTTTCGGTCCCAAGAACATCATCACGGCCGTGGCGCATGGGCACGAGGCGGCGGTGTCGATCGACCGGATGCTGCATGGCCAGGCGGTCGGCGTCCGTCCTGCGCCCATGACCAATCTCGTGTCGCAGAAGATGGGCATCCACGAGTGGAGCTACGACAACAACACCTCGAACGACCTGCGTTATCGCGTGCCGTGGGCCAAGGCGGAGGCCGCGCTGGCCAGCATACGCGTCGAGGTTGAATTGGGCTTCGACGCCGCCACCGCCTTCAAGGAAGCCGAGCGCTGCCTGAACTGCGACGTGCAGACGGTGTTCACCGAAGTCGCCTGCATCGAATGCGACGCTTGCGTGGACATCTGCCCGATGGATTGCATCACCTTCACCCAGAACGGCGATGAAGCGGACCTGCGGCCTCGGTTGAAAGCACCGGCGCTGAACCTCGCGCAGGACCTCTATGTGTCCGGCGGCCTGAAGACGGGTCGCGTGATGGTCAAGGACGAGGATGTCTGCCTGCACTGCGGCTTGTGTGCGGAGCGATGTCCCACGGGTGCCTGGGACATGCAGAAGTTCCTGCTGAAGATGACGCCGGCCGGGCCGAAATCTCGCGATGCGCAGGTCGCGCCGAAGCAGGGGGTTCCGGCATGAGCACGAAACAGATCGAAGCAGTCAACGATTTCGTCATCAAGTTCGCCAACGTCAACGGATCGGGCTCGGCCTCGGCCAACGAACTGTTCGCCAAGGCCATCCTGCGCATGGGCGTGCCGGTGAGTCCGCGCAACATCTTTCCCAGCAACATCCAGGGGCTGCCGACCTGGTACGAGGTGCGCGTGACCGAACAAGGCCACATGGGCCGGCGCGGCGGCACCGACATGATGGTCGCGATGAACCCGCAGACGTGGGATGCCGACGTGGCCGAACTGGAGTCCGGCGGCTACCTGTTCTACGACAGCACGCGCGTGCTGCCGCCGTCCAGGTTCCGCGACGACATTCGCGTGATCGGCATGCCGCTGACCGAGATCTGCAATGCGGTCTACCACGACCCGCGCCAGCGGCAGTTGTTCAAGAACATCGTCTATGTGGGCGCCCTGGCCGTCCTGTTGGGCATCGAGCCCGAAGTGGTCGAGAAGCTGCTCGGCGAGCAGTACAAGGGCAAGGAAAAGCTGCTGGCCTCCAACGTGCAGGCGCTGCACCTGGGCTGCGACTTCGCACGGGAGCATCTGCGCGAGACGGTGGGCTTGCGGGTGCGGCGAGCCGATCGGGTGGGCGACCGGATCTTCGTCGACGGCAACAGCGCCGCGGCGCTGGGCTGCGTGTATGGCGGCGCGACCGTGGCCGCGTGGTATCCGATCACGCCATCGTCTTCGGTGGCCGAAGCCTTTCAGAAGTACTGCTCGAAATTCCGTGTCGATCCGGCCACTGGCCAGCACCGCTTTGCCATCGTGCAGGCGGAAGACGAGTTGGCTTCCATCGGCATGGTGGTCGGGGCGGGGTGGAACGGGGCGCGCGCCTTCACGGCGACTTCGGGTCCGGGCATTTCGCTGATGGCGGAGTTCATCGGGCTGGCGTACTTTGCGGAGATTCCGGTCACGCTCATCAACGTGCAGCGCGGAGGGCCTTCCACCGGGATGCCGACGCGCACGCAGCAGGCGGACATCCTTTCGTGCGCCTATGCATCGCACGGCGACACCAAGCACGTGTTGTTGTTCCCGGAAGATCCGCACGAGTGCTTCGAGCATGCGGCGGCGGCGCTGGACTTGGCCGATCGCCTGCAGACGCCCGTTTTCCTGATGACCGACCTGGACATCGGCATGAACCAGCGACTGTGCAAGCCTTTCGCATGGGACGACAGCCGCGTCTATGACCGCGGCAAGGTCATGACCGCCGACGAACTGGAGGCGGGCAGGGACTTCGGCCGCTACAAGGATGTCGACGGCGACGGCATTCCGTGGCGCACGCTGCCGGGCACGCATCCCACCAAGGGCAGCTTCTTCACCCGAGGCACGACGCGCGACGCCTACGCCCGGTATTCGGAGCGAGGGCCCGACTACGTCTACAACATGGAGCGGCTGCTGAAGAAGTTCGCGACCGCCGCCACGATGGTGCCGCAGCCGGTGCTGCGTCCTGCCGCGCAGAAGACCCCGCTCGGCGTGATCTATTTCGGTTCGACCAGCCCGGCGATGAACGAGGCGCTGGAGTCGCTCGAAGAACGCGGCATCCACCTCGACGCGATGCGGCTGCGGGCCTTTCCCTTTCCGGAGAGCGTGCCGCAGTTTCTTGCGGACCATGACTATGTGTACGTGGTCGAGCAAAACCGCGACGGCCAGATGCGCAGCCTGCTGATCAACGAACTGGATGTCGATCCGCGCAGGCTGGTCCGCGTGCTGCATTTCGACGGCACGCCCATCACCGCGCGTTTCGTCATCGAGGCGATCGACGTGCACGTGCACAAGCAAACGCAAGCCGCCACCGACAAGAAGGAGACTGCATGACGTATCTGGCCAAGCCCCGCCTGCGCCACCCGACCTTGGCTGAAAACAAGGTCGGCTACACGCGGCGCGACTACGAGGGCAAGATTTCCACGCTGTGCGCCGGTTGCGGGCACGACTCGATTTCGGCCGCCATCATCGAGGCCTGCTGGGAGTTGGACATCGAGCCGCACCGGGTGGCAAAGCTCTCGGGCATCGGTTGCAGTTCCAAGACGCCGGACTATTTTCTGGGTGCGTCGCATGGCTTCAACACGGTGCATGGCCGCATGCCCAGTGTGCTGACCGGCGCGAACCTCGCGAACTGTGATCTGCTCTACCTGGGTGTTTCCGGCGACGGCGATTCGGCGTCCATCGGCCTGGGCCAGTTCGCCCATGCGATGCGGCGCGGCGTGCGGATGGCCTACATCGTGGAGAACAACGGCGTCTACGGGCTGACCAAGGGCCAGTTCTCGGCCACGGCCGACGAGGGCTCGAAGAGCAAGAAGGGCGTGATCAACACCGACAGCCCGGTCGATCTCGTCGCGATGGCGCTGCAATTGGGCGCCACCTACGTGGGGCGCGGCTTTTCGGGCAACAAGGCGCAGCTGGTGCCCTTGATCAAGGGGGCGATCAGCCACGGGGGCGCGGCCTTCATCGACGTGATCAGTCCCTGCGTCGCCTTCAACAACCATCCGGGCAGTACGAAGAGTTACGACTACGTGCGCGAACATAACGAAGCCGTAAGTCGCATCGATTTCATCAGCGAGCGCGACGAAATCACGGTCGACATGTCGGCCGGCGAGGTGATGGACGTCCGCCAGCACGACGGCACGCTGCTGAGGTTGCGCAGCCTGCATCAGGGCTACAACCCCGGCGATCGCCACGCTGCCATGGCCTACATGCAGCGACACCATGAGATGGGCGAGGTCGTGACGGGGCTGCTCTACGTCGATCCGCTGGCCACCGACTTGCACACGGCGCTCAACACCAGCGCCCGGCCGCTCAATACGCTGGGCCCGCGGGAGCTTTGCCCCGGTGCCCAGGCGCTGCAGCGGTTGAACGCCTCCTTGCGCTGACTGAAGGCACGTCGCACCATAGCGCTTCGGCTGTTGGAGGGAACACCATGGACGAACGCACTGTCTTCCAGTCCATCTCGCGCAAGCATGTGATCAGCCTGGGGCCGCACGCCAGCGTGCGCGATGCCGCCTGCGTGATGACGCGGGCCCACTGCGGCAGCGTGCTCATCATGGAGCCGCCCGACATCCTGCTGGGCATCCTGACCGAGCGCGATTTGATGACCCGGGTGCTCGCCCGGGGGCTCGATCCCGACCGAACGCCGACACGCGAGGTCATGACACCCAATCCAATTTGTGTCCCGCCGGAAACACTGGTGTCCGATGCCATCGTGACGATGCTCGAACGGGGCTTCCGCCATCTGCCGCTGGTGGCGGGGAAGAGGATCCTCGGCGTGTTCTCGGTGCGCGATGCCCTCCCGCGGGAGCTGGGCGCGGCGCTCAGCCAGACCGAATTCAACGAGCAGGTGAACGACGTCCTGGGGTAAGCCAGCGCTCGGACTACGGCGATCGGTGCAGCCTTGGCGCGGAGAGTGCCTGCAGGCTTTCGGTGATGGCGACGTCGACGTCGCTCCATCGCCCTGTCAGTTGGGCAGTGTCGAGCGCTTTCTGCAGCGCGCGCAGTTCACGCACGCCAGGGGCGACCTTGATCTGGGCGATGGCGCCCGTCGGATTGCCGGCACGGAGGAGCGCGACGATCTTGCCGGGCCAGGGGGACGGGGATGCCAAATCGGACTTTCACGGGGTGACAGGGAGCGAGCATTGTCCGCTGAGGCGCTCCAAAAACAAGAAGGCCTCGTGCATTGCTGTACGAGGCCTGAATTCCGTCCCAAGAGAGACGGAGGAGGGAGAACCGGGTCGGTCAGTCTTCTTCGACGACCTTGGACGTCTTGACGCCGTGGAAAACAAGGGCGCCGGCTGCGCCGAGAACGATCAAGAGAATCAGCATGAGGGCACTTCATTGGTCACGATGAAGTGAGTTTGGGGTAAACCCTGATTTCCTGCCGAAGCCCTCGAACTTGACCACAACGGCTGTAGGCACGGAGAAGGCGTCGCTTGCAAACGCTGGCGATCCGCAGGTCACCTTTAGGCGGGGACATGCGCGAACCAGTGGCGCGCGATCTGCTCGCGCGTGGCGCACCACACGCCCTGGCGGCTCTTGACGTGCGCGACCAGCCGTTCCAGTCCGACGAAGCGGGCCGGGCGGCCGATGATGCGCGTGTGCAGGCCGATCGACATCATTCGCGGCGCGTGGCCCGATTCGCGCAGCAGGCATTCGAAGGCATCGATCACATAGTCCGCGAAGTCCTCGCTGCGCGTGAAGCCGCCGGGTTCGAAAAAGCGCAGGTCGTTGGTGTCGAAGGCATAGGGCAGCACCAGGTGCGCGCGGCCCGCCACCGTCAGGTAGTAGGGCAGGTCGTCGTTGTAGGCGTCGCTGTCGTAGAGGAATCCGCCATGCTCGACGAGCAGCCGGCGCGTGTTGACCGAAGCTGAAGACCGGGTGTGCCATCCCACCGGCGCGCGCCCGTGCAGGCGGCGGATGGTCTCCACGGTGCGTGCGATGCGGGCTCGCTCCTCGTTCTCGGGAAGGAGGGCGTGCGACTCCCAGCGCCAGCCGTGGCAGCAGATCTCGAAGCCTTGCTGCGTGGCGTCTGTGGCGATCCATGGCGTCGCTTCGAGCGCGCGCCCGCAGGCGCTCAGCGTCAGCGGGACGCCAGCCTTCACCAACAGCCGCGTGATGCGCCAGTAGCCTACGCGGGCGCCGTATTCGAAGTGGCTTTCCATGCAGAGGTCGGGGGCGCCGACCACCTCATGGGTGATCTCGTGCCGGCCCTCGTTGCGCGGGTCACCCGCACTCAGCGCGAACTCGGCGCCTTCCTCCACGTTGAGCACGAACGACACGGCTAAGCCGGTGTCGCCAGGCCACCGCATTGCTGGTGGATTCCAGCGATAGCCTGAGAAATCGCGCGGCGTTGCGGCGTTCTGCATGCTGTCTCCTTGCCAAACTCTCGATTGGCTTTGCAGCAAGGAAGACCAAGGGCGAGTCGCTGCGAAATCGATGGTCGCGACTCCGCGCGATGTTGTCCATGCTGAGCGCTGGATACCGACTATTCGCGAAATGGATGCGTGACAGGTCCGCCAGATCGTCCGAATTCGGAATCGAACTGCACCACGCGACGCGGGGGTAGCCCCTAGCACAGCGCGCCGCTTCGTGCTGTCGCTGGTTCATTGAGTCCTTGGCGACAATCGGCGCATGACTTCTTCGCGCTTCTTCAAGATCGCGCTCGTGCTGGGCCTGTTGTCTGCCATCGGCCCGTTCGCGATCGACATGTACCTTCCCGCCTTGCCAGAGATCGGCAGCAGCCTGGGGGCCGGCATCGGGCAGGTCCAGATGAGCCTCACGGTCTTCTTCATCGCGATCGGTGTGGGCCAGCTGCTCTACGGGCCGGTGTCGGACATGGTGGGACGCAAGCCGCCGCTCTATTTCGGGCTGGGCCTGTTCGCGCTGGCGAGCGTCGGCTGCGCACTCGCGACGAACATCGAGATGCTGATCGCGCTTCGCTTCGTGCAGGGCCTGGGCGCGGCGGCCGGCATGGCGATCCCGCGCGCGGTGGTGCGCGACCTGCATACCGGCACCGAGGCGGCTCGGCTGATGTCGCTGCTGATGCTGGTGTTCAGCGTGTCGCCGATCCTGGCGCCGCTGGTCGGCAGCGCGGTGATCGCCGTCGCGGGCTGGCGTGGCGTGTTCTGGGCGGTGACGCTGGCGGCGGTGATCGGCCTTGCGACCATCGCATCGGTGCTGAAGGAAACGCGCCCGGCCGGCCACCGCGTCGAAAGCAGCCTGGGCAGCGCGCTCAAGGCCTATGGCGTCCTGCTGCGCGACGCGCATTACCTCGGGCTGGTCTTCATCGGCGCCTTCGCCATGGCGGGCTTCTTCACCTACCTCGCCAACTCGTCCTTCGTGATGATCGACCACTACGGCCTGTCGCCCACGCTCTACAGCGTGGCCTTCGGCGTCAATGCGGCGGCATTCTTCGGCGCCGCCCAACTCAACGGCGCATTGTGCGAGCGATTCGGCATCGTGCGGGTGGTCAAGTCCAGCGTCAGCGCCTGCGGGCTGGTGATGATGGCGATGTTCATCTATTTCCTGAGCGGCGGCGACCAGTTGGCGGTGCTCATCGTTCTGTATTTCATCGCCAGCGCGCTGATGGGCTTTGTCATTCCGACCACATCGGTGCTCGCGCTCGAAAAGCACGGCGCCATCGCGGGCACGGCGTCGGCGCTGCTCGGCACGCTCCAGATGCTGACCGGCGCGGTGGTGATGTCGGTGGTCGGCCTGTTCACCGATGGCCGGCCGCTGCCGATGGTGGCGGGCATGGCAGGTGGCGCGCTGATTGCGGTGGTGCTGGCGTGGATCACGCTGGGCGGACGGAAGGCGACGGCGTATGCAGCAGGCTAACGTGATGACCACACCCCATTCCGTCAAGGCGGTGCGCGACGGGCTGCCCCAGCCGCAGCGCTGGCATGCGATGCTGGTCATCATCCTCGGCATCGCGGTGGCGGTGCTCGACGGCACCATCGTGAACCTCGCGCTGCCGGGTATCGCGCGCGAACTCCATGCCGACGCATCGCACGCGATCTGGGTGGTCAACGCCTACCAGATCGCCACGCTGGTCATGCTGCTGCCGCTGGCGTCGCTGGGCGACCTGTTCGGCTACCGGCGGGTGTATCTCGTGGGCATGGTGTTGTTCGCGGCCGCGTCCCTCATGGCCACGTTCGCGGACTCACTCGGCACGCTGATTGCCGCGCGCGCCCTGCAAGGCCTCGGCGCCGCCGGGATCATGAGCGTCAACGCGGCGCTGGTCCGGCTCATCTTTCCGCGAGACCAACTGGGGCGCGGGATGGCGATCAACTCGATGGTGGTGGCGACCGCATCGGTGGCCGGACCATCGGTCGCCGCGGCGATTCTTTCGGTGGCTTCGTGGCCCTGGCTCTTTGCGCTCAACGTGCCGCTCGGCGCGTTGGTGCTGGTGCTGGGCTATCGGTCGCTGCCGACCAGCGAGACCGCGTCGTCGTCAGGCTCGCGTTTCTCCGCTTTCGACGTGCTGCTCAACATTTTGATGTTCGCGCTGATCTTCATCGGCGCCGACCGGCTGGGCGTGCGCGAAGGCGCGGTAGGTCAGGGCGCGGGCGCGAGTGCCGGCGCCTGGGCGCTGCTGCTTGGCGGCGTCGTGGTGGGGTTCATCTACGTGCGTCGACAACTCAAGTTGGCGACACCGCTATTCCCCGTCGATCTGCTGCGCATCCCTGTGTTCGCACTGTCGATGGGCACCTCGGTCGGCGCCTTCTGCGCGCAAATGCTGTCTTTCATCGCGCTGCCGTTCCTGCTGCTCGAAACCTACGGCAAGTCGCACTTCGAGGCCGGACTGCTGATCACCGCGTGGCCGCTGGCAATCGTCTTCATGGCGCCGATCGCGGGCCGGCTGATCGGCAAGTACCCGGACGGCTTGCTCGGCGGCGTGGGCCTGGCCTTGCTCGCCACCGGGCTGGCGCTGCTCGCAGCCTTGCCCGCACAGCCGAGCAACGCGGACATCGCATGGCGCATGGTCCTGTGCGGCCTGGGCTTCGGACTGTTCCAGTCGCCGAACAACCACACCATCGTGACCTCGCCGCCACCGCACCGCAGCGGCGCGGCAAGCGGCATGCTCGGCACCGCGCGGCTCACGGGCCAGACGCTGGGTGCGGTCGTGCTGGCGGGCATCTTCAGCGTCTGGAGCCCGCATGACGGCAAGGGCCAGATCATCGCGCTGGCGCTGGCCGCCTGTTGCGCGGCCGTGGCGGCAGTGTGCAGCACGCTGCGCACGCGCCAGCCTGCTCCCCGGCACGCCTGATGCATGCTTGAGGCGCGCAGCGCCTACTTCGACGGGATGACCCCGCCGATGCGATCGATCATGTAGGGGAAGAATGGATTCGAGGACAGGCGCGTCAACGAATCCAGGCTGATGATGAGCGCCCCTCGCTCGCCGCGAACCGCCATGGCGCCGAGGTTGACGCCGAACTCGTCGTTGCCCTCGGGCTGCATGCCGTAGAGCGGATCGTTCATCGGGAAGGGCAGCGCGAGGTGCGACAACGAGAACACCTCCAGCGGAAACGCCAGGTCGAGGTCGCGCGTCTGCTCCGTCGTGGCGCCGGCTTCGGTGACGCGCTCCACGACCTGGCGGCTGTTGGGCCCCCTGTTGGTGATCACGGTGGAACGGAAATTCCTCGGCGCCGGCGGCAGGATCCGGTCGAGCCGCAGATCACTGCCCGAGCGCAGCAGGGGACCAAACTTGATGCTGCGGTTCAGGTCGAACAGCACCAACTCGCTGCCGTTGCTGGGCAGGCGCGCGTACAAGCCCGTGACGATCGCCCGGGTGCTGACGGTGAAGTCGATCAGCGACTGGAAGGTGAGGATGGGCGGCAACTTCACGAGATTGCCCGCGCTTTCTTCACGTGCGATGTGCGAACGCAGGTCACGCGTGAGCAGCGACGATTGCCGCGCGCCGTTGACCGGGAAAGAGTTGTACTTGAACGGATTGAATTCCGGAACGATGCCGAGCCACGCCGCCTTGGCGAACGCGGGGAAGATGGCCGGCCAGCCGAACACGCCGGCGAAGCGCGAGAGTTCGGTGATGCCGATCATCGGCGCGATCAGGATGAGGCGATCCGGTCGCGCCAGATTCGCGTCGTCCAGGCCGTCGAGCGCGTACTTCATTGCGAGTGCGCCGCCGTTGGAGAAGCCGACGATGTGCAACGGCAAAGGTGCCGCCACGCGCCGCCGCGCTTCCCGGACCGCGAGGCGCGTCGCTTCCAACCAGTCCTCCCAGTCGACATGCGTCAGGCCGGAGGGGACGGTACCATGGCCCGGCAAGCGGATCGCGACGACGACGAAGCCGCGGTCGCGGTACACGCTCGCGATGTGCCGAAGGCTGTACGGTGAATCCGTCAGCCCGTGCAGCAGCACGACGGCGCCGCGCGGCGTGCCCTGCGGTTCGAGGATGTACGACCGGTTCCAGTCCTGCGCGAAGTGGCCCGGATAGATGGGGCTGCCGCTGAAGTAGCGATTGCTCGGTACCTGCGCCTCAGGCGGCAGCCTGTCGGTGACATTCTTGCGGACCTCGTCGAACGCCTTGTTCTCGGCGGCGATGTAGGTCGCCCAGTCGGCCTTGCGAAGCTCGTCGCGCGAGAGTTCGTCGGGGACGTAGGTGTGCCAGAGTTCGAGCGGCGGGCCGCGCTGGATGTCGTAGGTGCGCAGTGCGACCGCTGTGACGATGACGATGCCGAGTACCAGCGCAGTCCATTTCAGAATCCTCGCCAACCGCAATACCATGTTTGCCCTCTCGTGATTCCAGCGGATGTGCGACAAGTCGTCGGCACCCGCGCGCAATCTATCACGAGGCTCTGCTCGACAGGGGCCTTGCAGATGTACGCCAGCTCTTGGGCATGGGCCGGTGGGTCGGAAACGGAAGGGACCGCGGCCATGCACACCAGCATGCGGATGATGCGTCGGGTGAGCATGGCATTCCCTTTTTTACCTGTGATTCCGATGGCGTGATGCTGCAGCTGCGGCCGCATTTGCGCATCACCCTCTGGGGGGATAGTTGTCGGCGCTGCATACTGCGGCCACGACGACTGCTGCACGGAGATCCATCCCATGAGTCAGATCGGCAAGCCACCGGGCGATGACGCGCTCATTCGCCTCGGCTGCGAGGCGGCGGACTGTCCGCCCGCCTCCAAGCCCTGGGTGCTGGCCGCGGCGATCGTCGGCTCGAGCATGGCCTTCATCGATGGCACGGTGGTCAACGTCGCGCTGCCGGCCATCCAGGCCGATCTGCATGCGACGGCCTTCCAGGCTCAGTGGGTGGTGGAGTCCTATGCGCTGTTTCTTGCGGCGCTCTTGCTCGTCGGCGGATCCCTGGGCGATCACTTCGGGCGACGAAAGATCTTCGCGATCGGCGTCGGGCTTTTTGCGCTGGCTTCCGTCGGCTGCGCGATGGCGGGTGATGTGCGGCAACTCATCATTGCGCGGGCGGTGCAGGGCATTGGCGGTGCGATGCTGGTGCCGGGCAGCCTGGCGTTGATCAGCGCGTCGTTTCCCGAGAAGGAGCGTGGGCGCGCCATCGGTACGTGGTCCGGGTTCAGCGGCATCACGGCGGCGGTCGGGCCGGTGGTGGGCGGGTTCCTGGTAGACCACTATTCGTGGACCTGGGCGTTTCTGGTGAATGTGCCGATGGCCGTCGCCGTGCTGCTGATCGTGTGGCGTCGGGTGCCCGAGAGCCGTGGGGGCGACGCGGCTGCGCGGCTCGATCCCTGGGGCGCGGCACTCGCCACCATCGCGTTGGGCGGCATCGTGTATGCGTTCATCGAGGCGCCCACGCAGGGCTGGGCTTCAGTGCCGGTGATGGCCGCGTTGATCCTGGGTATCGGAGCAAGCGTTGCGTTCGTCATCGTCGAACTGCGCGTGGGTTCGCCGATGCTGCCGTTGTCGTTGCTGCGCATCGGCAACTTCGGCGGTGCGAATCTGCTGACCTTGCTGTTGTATGCGGCGCTGGGTGGCGGGCTGTATTTCTTCCCGCTCAATCTGATTCAAGTGCAAGGCTATTCGGCGACCGTGGCGGGTGCTGCGTTGCTGCCGTTCATCCTCATCATGTTTGCGCTGTCGGGATGGGCGGGGCAATTGGTCGATCGGTTCGGGCCGCGATTGCCGTTGGTGATTGGGCCGAGCATTGCGGCCATGGGCTTTGCGCTGTTTGCGGTGCCGGGCGTTGGGGTCAATTACTGGACGAGTTTCTTTCCGGCGGTGGTGGTGCTGGGGTTTGGAATGGTGGTCACGGTTGCGCCGTTGACGACCACGGTGATGAATGCGGTCGGCCCTGATCTGGCAGGGATTGCGTCGGGGGTGAACAACGCTGTGTCGAGAACCGCGGCGGTGTTGGCGATTGCGGTGTTCGGGGTTGTGATGGCTTGGGCCTTCGATGCGCGGCTTGCTGAAGGGCTGCGCGAGATCAACGCTTCCGCGCAGGCGGCGACGTTTCTCGAAGCGCAGCGCAGTCAGTTGGCCGGGGCGAGATTGCCGCCGGGAATCGATGCGGCGGCTGCCACGGCATTGAGGCAAACGGTGAATGCGTCCTTTGTTTCGGGGTTCCGCTGGGTGATGCTGTTGTGCGCGGCGTTGGCGCTCATGAGTGCGGTGAGTGCCTGGGTATTGATTGGCCGTGGGCCGCGCCCGGTGGCTCGATCTGCCGCCGGTTGATGATCGCCTGACAACGTTCCCTTGCGTTCAGGGCGACTGCATCGAAGCGATGGTTGCTTTGGCGATCTGGAGGCGGCGCTCGAATTCTGCGTTGACCAGGGTGAGCAGGGCGCTCGAGTCGGCCAAGTTAGCGAAGGTGTCATCGTCGCGGGCCGATCGCGCTGCAACGACAAGGTTGTGGATGCATGCGGCTGCGTGATACGCCTCCCTCAATGCGTTGATTTCGCCGACCGCAAGCATCGAGAGCGTGGCGCGATCGCTTCGGGATTCGTCGGAAGGGTTGTCCTCGGCGGGGGGATCGTTGGGGTGGCGCGCGAGCGCACAGGTAGGGTGAGCCATCAATGGCCTCCAAAGGCTTCGGTTTGGAAAACCGCCGCACTCGAGTCCAATCGAGGGCGGCGGCTCGACGAGTTGGACTACCGGGAAGCCCTTGCGAGAACCGGCCGGGCTTGCGCCCGCACGTCGAGCCGCCAAAAATGGTGGCACGAAGAGCAAAGCCGCAAGTCCTGCGGATGACTGCGGCTTTCGTCGCAGAGCTTTGGCGGGAGTCCAATCCCGATCACATCTTTTTTTGACGTGACCGGCGCAGTATAGCCACGCGGTCCGCCGCAGCAGTGATCCTTCGCATTAGCGCGCATGGCCTGGTGTTGACCGGCTACTTCTTGCCGCGCGCTTTCGACCCCTTCTTGTCCTCGGGCGTCACGAACCCGATAGGCCGCTTGGGCGGATCGGGCTGCGCGGTGAGTTCGCGCAGCGCATCGAACACCTGACGCAACTGATTGCGCGTGTTGCGACTGAACGTGTCGTGCTGGGTTGCCAGAAAGTCCGTCTTCTCTTCCAGTTCAGCCAGCCGCTTGGCCAGGTCGTGGTGAATGCTGGAGGCCTCGCGCAGCCGCACGAAGGCGCGCACCACGTAGGTTGACACTTCCACCGCGCGCGAACTGTTCAAGACCATCGCGGCCATGATCGCGCCGTGCTCGGTGAAGGCATAGGGCAGATATTTTCGGTGCTGGCCGCGGCCTGCCTTTAAGGTCGCAAATTGCGACCTTAAAGCCTCCCACTCCTCAGCCGAGAGCTGGAACATGAAGTCGGCCGGAAACCGCGCCGCATTGCGCTTGACCGCTTCGTTGAAGCGTTTGGTCGGCACCTCGTAGAGCGCGGCCAAGTCGGCGTCCAGAATCACCCGCTGACCACGCAGCGAAGCGATGCTGAGGGAAATGCTCTCCACCGCTGGCGCGGCGGCAACCGGCGTGCTCATCGAGCCGTGTGCGCGATGCGCTTGGTCGTGGTTTGGCGCGCCAGCGCGTCGGTCTTGGCTGGTATTGCTGCTGTGGACGCCCGCGCGTCTTGAAGCTCGATGAACATGAGGGGGTGAATGCGTCGTTGAGGATGTTGCGTTGGGTAGTCTATTCGGGTTGCACGCTCACCTTTGGGTCCTGAGGGGGTCATCGCGGATCGGCACCTAAGGCCCTGCAGTCGGCCGCGGCGCAACCTCATCAAGCCCACCCCCTAACGCCACATACAACGACACCCCGTTCTGCAGCGCCGTCGCCCGCAGTTGAATCAACTGCTGCTCCGCCGAAAACTGATTGCGCTTGGCGTCCATCACCTCAAGATAAATCGCAATCCCGTTCTGATACCGAAGCTCGGCGGTCTCGGCCAGCCGCCGCTGCGATTCGACGGTGAGTTCCTGCGCAACGATCTGCTCCTGATAGCGCTTGCGCCCCACAAGCGCATCCGCAACTTCGGTGAACGCCGTCTGCACCGTCCGCTGATAGGTCGCCACAAGCTCATCCCGCCGTCCCTGCGCCTGGTCCAGTTGCGCCCGACGCTGCCCGGCATCGAAGATCGGCAGCGTGACGAGGCCGCCGATCGACCAGACCTGGTTGCCGCTGTGAATGAGGTCGCCAAGCTCGGTCGACGCGTAGCCGAAGTTCCCGGTCAGCGCGATGCGCGGAAAGTAGGCGGCGCGTGCCGCGCCGATGTCGGCATTGGCGGCGCGCAATTGCTGCTCGGCCTGCAAAACATCCGGTCGATTGACGAGCAGGGCGGAGGGCAGTCCAGCATCGAGTTCGCCGAACTGGCCGGGATCGCCGATGGCGCGCGTTTCCGGCAGTGGCCCGGCCATCGGCCCGCCGACCAGAATCGACAGCCGGTTGCGCAACTGCTCGGTCGAACGGTGCAACTCCGCAAGCTGCGTTTGCGCCTGCCTGACGAGGATGGACGCCTGGTCGTAGTCCACCAACGACGTGACTCCCGCTTCGAGCCGCAGTTTCGCGATCTCCAGCCCGTACTGCCGGGTCGCCAACGTCCGCTCGGCCAGATCGATGCCCTCCTGGCCCGCACGCATGGCGTAGTAGGTTGCGGCCACATTGGCGATCAAGGACAAGCGGAACGCGCGATCGGCCTCCACGGTCGCCAGATAGCGTCGGCGTGCCGCCTCGCTGAGATTGCTCACACGCCCCCAGAAGTCCAGCTCGAACGCGGTCAGTGCGGCCTGCACGTTGTACTGGTTGTAAGTGATCGACGTGTCGGTCGCAGCCAGCGCCGGATCGAACGACGCGAGCGGGGCCTGGTTGCGCGAGGCGGCTCCGCTGGCGTTCACCTGCGGCAGGCGCTGGGCGTCCTGGATCCTGTAGAGCGCACGCGCCTGCTCGACGCGGGCGACCGATGCGGCGAGGTCCCGGTTGTTGGCCAGCGCCTGGGCGATCAGGTACTTGAGTTGGGGATCGCCGAAGAAACTCTGCCAGGCGATTTCCGTGGCCAGCCGCTGGCCACCGGCGCTGTCGTCCGACGCAAAGCGGTCGGCCACCGGCAGTTCGGGCTGCTGATAGAGCGGCGCCTGATTGCAAGCGGCGAGGGTGAGGCACGCGGCCAGAAGTACCGGGCTACGCATCGTTGGCCGCATCCTTGCGTGGTTCTTCCATCTCTTTCTGATCTTCTTCTTCGCTGTAGGTCTTCTTGCGGCTCAGCCACTGGCGTGCCGCCGCATAGAACAACGGCGTGAAGAAGACGCCGAAGATCGTCGCGGTCAGCATGCTGCCCATCACGCCGGTGCCCACCGCCTGCCGGCTCGCGGCACCTGCACCGGTGGCAAGCACCAGCGGCAGCATGCCGAGCACGAAGGTGAGGCTGGTCATCAGGATCGGACGCAGCCGCTGCTGCGCGCCGTTTTTCGCGGCAGTGATGGCGTCGCGGCCTTCGCTCTCGTCCTTGATCGCGAATTCGACGATCAGGATCGCGTTCTTCGCCGCCAGCCCGATGATGGTGATCAGCCCGACGTTGAAATACACGTCGGCCGACATCCCGCGCGCCATCGTCAGCAGCACCGCGCCGATCACACCGAACGGAATGATCAGCAGCACCGCCACCGGAATGGCCCAGCTCTCGTACAGCGCGGCAAGAAGCAGGAACACGATGACCAGCGAAAGGCCGAGCAGCATGCCGATCTGACCCGCGGCCTGCTTTTCCTCGAAGGCCGTGCCGGTCCACTCGTAGGCCATGCTGCCGGTCAGCACTTGGCCCGCGATGCGCTCCATCTCGGCGAGTGCCGCCCCGCTCGATTGGCCCGGGGCGGCCTGGCCCGACAGTGTGGCCGACGGAAAGCCGTTGTAGCGCTCGAGCTGCTGGGGCCCCGACATCCAGCGCACGCGCGTGAATGCGGAAAACGGAACCATGTCGCCCTGGTTGTTGCGCAGCCTGAGCGCGCCCACGTCTTCCGGCCGCATGCGCTGCGACGCATCGGCCTGCAGGAAGACGCGCAGCACGTTGCCTTCGTAGACGAAGTCGTTCGCATAGCTGGAGCCGAAGGTCAGCGACAGCATCTGGTTGACCTGCCCGATCTGCAGGCCCAGGGCGCGCGCCTTGATGCGGTCGATCTCGACGTAGAGCTGCGGCGCGTCCGGCAGACCATCGGGGCGCACGCCGGCGAGGATGGGGCTGCGGGCCGCCTCGGCCATGATCTGCCGGCTGGCCCGCTGCAAGGCCTCGCCGCCCACGCCACTGCGGTCCAGCACCTTCATCGTGAAGCCGGTGGCATTGCCAAGGGATGCAATGGCCGGCGGGCTGAGCGCAAAGATGAGCGCTTGCGGAATGTGCGCGAAGGCTCCGTTGGCGCGCCGGACCAGCGTCTCGGCGGAATTCTCAACGCCCGGGCGCTCCGACCACGGCGTCAGATCGACGAAGGAGAGGGCGGCCGACTGACCCTGCCCGAAGAAACTGAAGCCGGACACCGACGCGATATTCCGCACCTGGGGTTGCTGCCTCAGGAAAGCTTCTGCCTGATCCACCGCCTCCTGCGTGCGCTCCATCGTGGAGCCGGGCGCGCCCGTGTACGAGACGAAGATGTGGCCCTGGTCCTCGGTCGGCAGAAAGCCGCCCGGCAGCCGCATGAAGAAATAGGCGGTGGCCACGCAGGCCACGACGAACACGAGCAGCCAGCGCACCGGCCGGCCCAGCATCGCGCCGACGCCGCGCGTGTACTTCGCCGTGGTCTTGTCCATCCCGCTGTTGAATCGGGTGAATACCCAGTGCAGCGCACGGGCGGCGGCGCCACGCGGTGCGGGTTTGCCCCCTTCGCCTGTCGTCGCATCGTTCTTGAGCATCGTCGCGCACAAGGCCGCGCCCAGCGTGAGCGCGAGCACCGTCGACAGGAAGATCGACACGGTCAAGGTCACCGAGAACTGCCGGTAGATGCCGCCCGTCGATCCCGGGAAGAAGGCCATCGGAACGAACACCGCCATCAGCACCAGCGTGCTGGCGATCACGGCGCCGGAGATCTGGCCGATCGCCTTGACGGTGGCCTGCCGTGGATTGAGGCCGTCTTCGCGCATGACGCGCTCGACGTTCTCGACGACCACGATCGCATCGTCGTTCAGGATGCCGATCGCCACGACCATCGCGAACAGCGACAGCAGGTTGATGGTGATGCCGAACAACAGGAGCCCGAGACAGGTCCCCACCAGCGCGATGGGGACGATCAGTGTCGGGATCAGCGTCGCGCGCCAGTTCTGCAGGAAGAGAAAGACCACCACCGTGACCAGCAGCAAGGCCTCGACCATCGTGCGCACCACGCCCTGCACCGAGGTGGTGATGAAAGGCGTCGTGTCGAAGGGCACGATCCACTGCATGCCGGGCGGAAAGGTCCGCTGCAGTTCCGTCAGTCGCGCACGCACGGCGCTGGCGACGGCGAGCGCATTCGCGCCGCTCGCCAGTTGGATGGCCATGCCGGCGGACTGCTTGCCGTTGACCGCGAAGCGGAAGCCGTAGCTGTCGTTGCCCAACTCCACGCGCGCGAGGTCGCCGAGGCGCACCGTCGACCCGTCGGGGTTCGCGCGCACGATGATCTGGCGGAACTGCTCGGGCGTTGAGAAACGGCCCTGCAGGATGATCCGGGCATTGAACTCGGCCGTGTCTGTGACAGGCTGATCGCCGAGACCGCCGCCGGCGGTCTGGCTGTTCTGCTCCTGCACGGCCGTCAGCACTTCGCTGGCCGAGAGGCCGAAGCCGGCGAGCTTGTCGCGGTCCAGCCAGATGCGCATCGCATAGGACGAGCCGAAGAGCTGCACATCGCCCACGCCCGGAATGCGGCGCAACTCGTTCACGATGTTGTTGGACGCGAAGTTGCCCATCTCCAGGGCATTCGTCGTGGGGTCGCTCGACTGCAGCGCCACCAGCATCAGGAAGCCCGACGATGACTTCGTGACCGTCACGCCCATCTGCCGCACTTCCAGCGGCAGACGGGGTTCGACACGGCTCAGGCGGTCCTGCAATTGCGTGCGCGCGACGTCGAGATCCGTGCCCGGCCTGAGCGTGACGGTGATCTGCGCCGTGCCGTTCGAGCGGCTGATCGCGGACATGTACAGGAAGTTCTCGATCCCGTTCATCTCGTTCTCGATGATCGAGGTGACGGTGCGGTCGAGCGTTTGCGCGTCGGCGCCATTGAAGACGGCCGAGACGTTGAGCGCCGGCGGCGCGACGTCCGGGAACTGCTCGACCGGGAGCAGAAGGATCGCGATGAACCCGAAGAGGGCAGTGAACAGCGCAATCACCCAGGCAAAGACCGGGCGATAGACGAAGAAGCGATTCATCGCGCGGGCTCGACGTCAGGCGCGGGCTGCGCGTTGACCCTCTGGCCCGGCTGGATCTTGTGCCAGCCGTCGACCACGACCCGCTCACCCGCCTTGAGGCCGTCGCGAACGATCCACCCACCTTCGATCTGCGGGCCGAGGACCACCGGGCGCCGGATGACGCTGCCGTCTTCGGCAACCACGGTGACGCTCGCGCGGGCGCCGTCGAGCTGGATGGCGCGCTCGGGCACGGTGATGCCCATTCGGGTCATGCCGGCGGCGATGCGTCCGCGCACGAACTGTCCGGGCAGCAGGATGCGCTTCGGATTCGGAAACCGTGCGCGAATCGTCTGGCTGCCTGTGGAAGGATCGACTGCGAGATCCGTGAAGTCGAGGAATCCGCGCTCGCCATATTCCTGCCCGTTGGCGAGGATCAGGCGCACCTCGATGTGCGCCATGTCAGGCACCTTGACCAGGCCGGAGCGGATCTGCTGCTCGAAATCGAGCACCTCCGTGTTCGACTGCGAGAAGGTGGCCGAGATCGGCGAGAGCTGGTTGATCTGCGTCATCAGCGTGGCTGCGCTGGCGCTGACCAATGCGCCTTCAGTGACGAGTGCACGCCCGACTCTGCCTGCGATCGGGGCCCGCACCGTGCTGCGATCGACCTTCAATTGCGCGCGCGTGACTTCGGCGCTCGCATCTGACACGTTCGCCTCCGCTTGGCGGAGCGTGGCCAATGCGGCGTCGAATTCCTGTGCGCTCACGGCTTGGCGGCTCACCAGCGGCTGGAAGCGGTTGACGATGGATGCCGCATTGACCCGAGCGGCCTCGGCCCGCTTCAATGCGGCCTGGGCCTGTTGCAGCAGCGCGCGGGTATCGCGCGGGTCGATCTGGAACAGCGGCGCGCCGGCCTCGACGTCCCTGCCTTCCTCGAAGAGCATGCGCTCCACGATGCCGTCGACGCGGGCGCGCACCTCGGCGGTGCGGACGGGCTCGATTCGCCCTGGCAACTCGACGATGTTCGGCACGGGCGAGGCGGTGACGGTGACGACCAGCACCGTCGGAAGCATCGGGCTCGGCGCGGCGGATTCCTGTCGATTGCCGCATCCGGCGATCGCGAGCATCAGCGAAAGCAAGAACCAGACGGCTGTCCTGGGTGCGCGGCTTCCCGGTGAGCTGTAAGGCAATTGCAACCTTCTGAGTCCTCTGGTCGATGGATTCGTGCGGACATCCTAGCGAAGTTTGGTGTCCCAGTCTCCCGCGTCGGCGCGTTCCCGATCGGCTTGACATCCGCTGGACGCCTACTCCCTTCGCGTTAGCGCGCATGGCCGATAGCCAAGCAGCGGAGCCCCCACCAAACTGAGCCTCACGTCGACGCAGGAGGTATCGCGATGATCCGAGCTTGCTCGCGCGCGGCAGCGCTGTGGCCGTTGCTCGCTTGCGCCGTGCTGGTGGCCTGCTCCAAGGGACCGCAGCCCGGCGAGGTTCTCGACGAGGCCCGACTCGCCGGCAGGGACGCGAAGTCGTTCCCTCATGCCGCCGAGGACTACTTCCACGACATGGACGGCGGCATCGCGTTGACGCCGGAAGAGATCAAGGGACGCAACATGTGGCTGGTCTGGAGCGGCGGGAACGACCGCTTCTGGACCCAGATGACCGACTACACCTTCGGCGCCTTCGACCTGCTGAAGATCATCAGCTCGCACCCCAGCCAGGGCTATTCGCGCGCCAACCGCTGGACGTACTTCGGGCTGGTGAACGAACCCTGCTTCGAAAACGCCGCCGGCCCCGACAAGGCCCGGCGCGGCCTGTGGCTCGATGTTCGCAGCAAGGACTGCGCGCCGGATCCTTTCGAAAATGAAAGCAAGTACCCGGGCGTGGCGATCGGCTCTCGCGGCAAGCCGCTGGGCGACGGCACCACGCAGCCCGTCGGTTCGTACTACGGCTGGGCGACCGGCATCGCCGGTCTGCGCCTGTTTCCCAATCCGGCCTTCGACGAGAAAGCGGCCAAGGAATGGGACGCGGAGAAGTACTACACGGACCCGAGCTACTACAACCGCAAGGACCTGGTGCGACCGTATCGCGTCGGCATGTCGTGCGGCTTCTGCCATCTGGGGCCGAGCCCGGTGAAGCCGCCTGCCGATCCGAGCAACCCGAAGTTCGAGAACCTGAGCTCGTCGGTGGGCGCGCAGTACATGTGGGTGGACCGCCTCTTCATCCACAACTCGAACAAGCCGGAGGGACGCACGAACTACATGTTCCAGCTCGCCCATACCTACCGGCCGGGGACGATGGACACTTCGCTGGTGTCGACCGACAGCATCAACAACCCGCGCACCATGAACGCGGTCTACGCGTTCATGCCCCGCATGGGCCTCGCCAGCCGGCTCGGCCAGGAGAAGCTCGCCGGCGGCGAACTCGACAACAAGCAGTTCAACGATTTCGTGACCGAGGGGCCGTTGACGGAGTTCTTCTCCAAGGCCAATGGCACGGTCCGCACGCCACGGGTGCTCAAGGACGGCGCGGATTCGGTGGGCCTGCTGGGTGCGCTCAATCGGGTGTATCTGAACATCGGGCTTTTCAGCGAGGAATGGCTGCTTCACTTCAATCCGGTGGTCGGCGGCAGGACCATCACGCCGATCAAGATCGCCTCGGCGCAGAAGAATTCGACCTACTGGCAGGCGACCGAAGCGGGCACCTTCGATACGGCGTTGTTCTTCCTGAAGGCGGCACGCCCCGATCACCTGAAGGACGCACCGGGCGGCGACAAGTACCTCACCGCCGATGCCGCCACGCTGGACCGCGGCAAGATCGCCTTTGCCGACACCTGCGCGCGCTGCCATTCGAGCAAGGGGCCGCCGCCACCGGCCTCGCTCGACCTGACCCCTGCGCGCTGCGCCGGGCCGGGCTACGTCGAATGCTTCAAGCGCTACTGGGGATGGACGCAGACGGACGACTACAAGGCGCAGATGCGCAAGATCGTCCAGGCGCCGGACTTCCTGGAAGGCAACTACCTGTCCAGCGACCAGCGTGTTCCGGTGACGCTGCTCCGGACCAACGCGTGCAGCCCGCTCGCCACCAACGCGCTGCAGGGCAACATCTGGGACAACTTCTCCTCGCAGACCTACAAGAGCCTGCCGTCGGTGGGCACCATCACCGTGAGCGACCCGTTCACCGGCGAGCCCAAACCCTATGCCATGCCGGCGGGCGGGCGCGGCTTCACGCGCGTGCCTTCGCTGATCAGCATCTGGTCGACGGCGCCTTTCCTGCTCAACAACTCGGTGGGCGAAGCCGATGCCGAGAACAACCCATCCGTCGAGGCTCGAATGAAAGTCTTCGACGAAGCCATCGAACAGATGCTGTGGCCGGAGAAGCGCAAGACCGATTCGGTGCTCGGCGCCAAGGTGCTCGGCACCATCGACCGCACCACGGAACGCAGCACCGTGACGATCCCGAGCGGTTTCGTTCCCGAGTCGCTGCAGCCCATGGAAGGCTCGCTGCATCGGTGGCTGCCGTGGCTTTTCAAGGAAGGGGGCGACATCGTCCTCGGCCCCATTCCGCAGGGCGTGCCGGTGAACCTGCTCGCGAACCTCAAGCTGCGCGCGGAGGCCGACAGCATCGGCGAGAAGGCGGAGCATGTGAAGGACGTCGGCGAGCTTCTCGTCACGCTCAAGCAGACACTGTCGACCGCGCCTGCCGGCGCGAGCGATGAAGACCTCCGCCTGCATTTCGCCGCCGTCAAGGGGCCGATGCTCGAATTGAGCAAATGCCCCGACTTCGTGGTCAACCGCGGCCACTATTTCGGCACCGCGCAATTCAACCGCCAGGACGGCTTGAGCGTCGACGAGAAAGCCTTCGGCCATGAACCGGAACTGAGCGACGACGACAAGCGCGCGCTGATCGCCTTCCTGAAGACCTTCTGATCGCAACGTCCACCGCGTCCATGCCCGGAGCCGAAGCGAACGACTGGGACTATGTCATCGTCGGGTCGGGTGCGGGTGGCGGCACGCTGGCGGCGCGTCTGGCCGAGGCCGGCATGCGTGTCTTCCTCATCGAGGCCGGCGGCGATCCGCGCGACGGAAACGAGCGGCTCCCGGACGACTACGACGTGCCGGCCTTTCACGCATTCGCCAGCGAGAACCCGGCGATGAGCTGGAACTTTCACGTCCGTCACTACGCGGACGATGCGCGGCAGGCCAAGGACTGGAAATACGCGCCGGGGCAGGGTGTCCTGTATCCGCGCGCGGCGGGCCTGGGGGGCTGCACCTCGCACAACGCGATGATCTTCATGCTGCCGCACCCGTCGGACTGGAACCACATCGCACAGCTCACGGGCGACCTGTCCTGGCGCGCAACGGCCATGCGACGCTTTGCCTGGCGCGTCGAGGACTGCCGGCATCGGCCGGTGTGGCGTGCGTTGCGGCACCTGGGGCTCGACCCCACCGGGCACGGCTGGCAGGGGTGGTTGCGCACCGAGAAGGCCATTCCGATGACGGTGCTGGGCGACGACGGCCTGGTGCGCGTGCTGCGCGACACTGCGCGGACCTTCACCAGCGGCCTGCCGATGCCGCTGCTGAGTACGCTCCGCTGGCTGCGCGGCGGCATGGGCGACCCGAACGCGCGGCGCCTGAGCGGCGGCAGCTTCGAAGGCATCTGCTACACGCCGCTCGCGACGTCGGACCATCGACGCATGGGCGTGCGTGAACGGCTGCTCGACGTGGCGCGTCGGCTTCCCGACCGCTTGCACCTGGAGGCCGGTGCGCTGGCCACGCGGGTGCTGTTCGATGCCGACGGTGGCGCCAGCGGCGTGGAATTCCTGAAGGGCGAAAGGCTGTATCGCGCTCACGTCAGCCCGAGCGAGATGGCCGGTGAGCGCCGAGAGGTGAGGGCGCATCGCGAAGTCATCCTGTGCGGCGGCGCCTTCAACACGCCGCAACTGCTGATGCTCTCGGGCATCGGTCCTGCGGCGGAACTCTCCGCGCACGGCATTCCCGTGCGCGTCGACCTGCCCGGCGTGGGTCGCAACCTGCAGGACCGCTACGAGGTCGCCGTCACGCACCGCATGCGCGAGCCCTGGGAAGTGCTGGAGGGCGCCCGCTTCGACCGGGACGACACCCTGTGGCGCCACTGGAACCAAGGGGAGTCGGGCATGTATGCGTCCAACGGCGCCGCGCTCGGCGTGGTGCAGCGGTCCAAGGGTGCTTCGGGCCGGGGGCATGAGCCGGATCTCTTCTGCATGGCGCTGCTGGCGCGATTCGAAGGCTATTTCAGCGGCTTCTCCAGTTGGATTCGCGACCATCCCGACCGCCTGACCTGGGCCGTGCTGAAGGCGCACACACAGAACCGTGCGGGCACGGTGCGCCTTCGGTCGGCCGATCCGCGCGACATGCCGCTTGTCGACTTCCACTACTTCGAAGAGGGCGACGACAAGGCCGGCGAAGACCTCAAGGCCGTGGTGGAGGCGATCCGCTTCGTGCGCCGCATGACGGCGCCTCTGATCGAGAGCGGATGGATCGCGGAAGAACTCGCCCCTGGCCCCGACGTGCAGAGCGAAGAAGCCTTGGCCGACTACGTGCGCGACACCGCCTGGGGGCACCATGCCTCGTGCTCATGCCCGATCGGCGCGGAGAGCGAAGGCGGCGTTCTCGACAGCGCGTTCGCGGTGCACGGCGTGAAGCGGCTGCGCGTCGTCGATGCTTCCGTGTTCCCACGCATACCGGGCTTCTTCGTCGTCGCGGCGGTCTACATGATTGCCGAGAAGGCAGCCGATGTGGTGCTGCAGGCAGCGGGCCGCACACCCCTTTCGGCAAATTGACGCCCCCTGTCGATTGGCTGACACTGTGGCGGACAGAGGGGCTTCCTCAGAGGAGAACGCGCATGGCTTATGACGCTCAGCAACTGCTCGACATGTCGCAGCAGCAACTCGACGACTTGTTTCGAGCCAGCCCGGCCGGCGACATCCCTTCCGGCGAAGCCGAGGGCACGGCGATCATCGCGCCCGGCACGCAGTATTCGCTGCCGATTGCGAAGATCATCAATTTCTTCAATTGGCAGGGCAAGGTGTTCGACCCCGAGAAGGGCGAACTCAAGAACAAGATCACGACCTTGGGCGTGGAAGCCATCATCGCCAAGGTCGCCAAGGGCAATAGCTGGCTCGACGGCAAGGAGTGCATCGTGCTCGACTACTCCCAGACGTCGCTGGTCGCGCACTGGATCCGCGACGAGATACGGCTGATCTCGCCGAACTTCTATCTCGGCAAGGTGTATTGGGGCAAGGACAGGTTGATCGACTTCTGTCTCAAGTTCTGATGCGGTGACTCCACAATCCCACTTCATGGTGGTCGCGGCGCTGGCGGCGGGCCGAGAGTCCGACTTGCGGGAATTGCTGGACACCATGAATGCGGCGCCCGGCATGGCGGATCCCGGGAATCCGCTCGTGCCATTCGGCGAGTTCGAGCAATTGCACTTCGCACGCTTTGCGCTGCTCAGCGACGCGACGATGGCGGACCTCGAAGTCTTCGGCCTGCCGCGGCCTCGCGTGCCGCAGTACCTGGTCTTTCTGGGCGAATGCGACGGTCCGGCAGAGGCGCAACTGGCCGAGTTCGCGGATCTCGCGGGACCGGGCTTGCGCCGCATCTTCTCGCACTGTGAAGGTTTCGATGCCGGACGCGACTTGCTCCGGTGGCTCACGACGCATGACGTGCCCGTGGCTGCCGGCTACGTGAACCGCATCGGCCGCACCGTGCAGCAGATCCGGCAGAACAGTGCGCTGCAAGGCGCGTTGTCCGCGCAAGTGCCGCGCGACGGCAGTGCCGACGACGACCCGCAGGGCACGCGGCAAGCGCTGTTGGCCTTCGTGCAGGACGAGCAGTTGGCCGGCCGCCTCCTGCTGAATTCGAGCGAGCGGACGCCCTTCGACTGGCAACTGCGCAATGGCATTCACGCCATCGGCATTCCGCTGATCGGGCTCATCCTGCTGCCGCTCGTGATCGTGTTGTCGCCGTTCGTCATCGTGCTGCTGCGTCGCGCAGAGAAAACCGACCCCGAGTTCTGCCCGCGCCCCGACGGGGCCGCGGTGTTGGAGATGCAGCAGCTCGAAGACCACGATCTCACCAACAGCTTCACGGCCCTCGGGCCAGTCAAGCCGGGTTGGTTCCGGCGTTGGCTGACGCAGCTTCTGCTTCTCTTGATCGACTACGCGTGCCGGCACGTCTTCGGGCGAGGCCACCTGGCGCGCGTGCAGACGATCCATTTCGCGCGCTGGGTGTTCCTCGACGGCAAGACCCGCGTGCTCTTCGCGAGCAACTACGACGGCAGCCACGAGAGCTACATGGACGACTTCATCAACAAGGCGGCGTGGGGGCTCAACCTGATCTTCAGCAACGGCTTCGGCTGGCCACGCACCGACTGGCTCGTGATGGGCGGCGCGCGTCACGAGCTTCGCTTCAAGTACTACCAGCGCCGCCACCAGTTGCCGACGCAGGTCTGGTACAAGGCCTACCCCGGTCTCACACTCACCGATCTCGACCGCAACCAGCGCATCCGGGACGGATTCGAGATGGCGACGATGAACGTCGCACAGGCGCGTGAATGGTTGAGGCTGCTATGAGCGCCGCGCCGGGCCGCCCCAAGCAAGCTCGCACCGCAGAGCGAAGCACGGAGGTTGTCCTATGACCATCGCACCACCAGTGGACTACGACGACATCCAGGGCCTGGTGCGCTTCGGCTACCGGCGCCTGACGCAGGCGTACTTCCTGCTGCTGCGCGTGACGAACGCCGAGGCTGCGCGCGCCTGGCTGGCCAATGCGCCCGTGACCAGCGCCACGAAGCGCGAGCAGCCGCCGGAGACCGCGTTGCAGATCGCATTCACCAGCGCAGGCCTGCGTGCGCTGGGCGTGGCCGAAGACATCATCGAAGGCTTCTCGTCGGAGTTCATCGTGGGCATGAACAGCGATTCGAGCCGCGCGCGCCGCCTTGGTGATCTGGGCGCGAGCGATCCGGCACACTGGCAATGGGGCGCCACGCCGGACACGATGCCGCACGTCATGGTGATGCTCTATGCCGCGTCGGGCGGCCTGGACGAATGGGGACAAAGCGCCATGGCGGGGGCCGAGGAGGGCTTCGAGCAGTTGGCCTGCCTCGACACCTCCGACATGGACGGCGTCGAGCCCTTCGGCTTTGCGGACGGTATCTCCGAACCCACCATCGACTGGCAACGCGAGCGTGCGGCGCGCGACCTCGAGCGCCAGGATTACACCAATCTCTCCTGTCTCGGCGAGTTCCTGCTCGGCTATCCGAACGAATACGGTGAATACACAGACCGGCCCTTGCTCGACGCGCAACGCGATCCTGACGCGCTTCTCGCGCTCGCCGAGGATGCGCCGGACATGGCGGATCTCGGCCGCAACGGCAGCTACCTCGTGCTTCGCCAGTTGGAGCAGGACGTCGCCGGCTTCTGGCGCTTCATGGACAGCGAGGTGCAGGGCGACCCGGTGCGACGCAAGCAGCTGGCCGAAGCGATGGTCGGGCGAACGATGGAAGGCGAGCCGCTGATGGGCCGTCCCGACGAGGCGATCGACGGCGAGAGCGATCCGCGCAACACCTTCACCTACCGCGACGACGCCGCAGGCCTGCGCTGTCCGATCGGCGCCCACATCCGGCGCAGCAATCCGCGCAATACCGACCTTCCGCCGGGCGAGCCGGGATTCATCTCGTGGGCGATGCGCACGCTCGGCTTCGACGCCGAGGCCCTGGCCGAGGACCTTGTGTCGTCGACGCGCTTCCACCGGCTGCTGCGGCGCGGCCGCGAGTATGGCACCGGCGTGTCGCTGGACGATGCCCTCGCGGGCCGCGATGCGAGCGAAGGCACGGGCCTGCACTTCATCTGCCTCGGCGCCAACATCGCGCGGCAGTTCGAATTCGTGCAGTCGGCGTGGTTGTCGGGCGTTCGATTCGACGGCCTGGCCAACGAGAGCGATCCGCTCATCGGCAACCATCTCCCGCGACCCGACGGCACGGCCACGGACACCTTCTCGATACCCGTCGATTCCGGTCCGGCCCGTCGCGTGTGCGGGCTGCCGCAGTTCGTGACCGTGCTGGGTGGTGCCTATTTCTTCCTGCCGGGACTTCGCGCGCTGCGGTACATCTCCAGGGTGGAACCATGAACTCGAACGTCAGCCGTCCGACGCCCCGTGCCAATACCGGCTCCGCCTTGCGCGACTTCGTCAGCGATGCGGGCATGGCAATGATTCGCCTGGAGCGCCGCTTCGATCCCTTCTTGAGGCCGGCTTTCGATGCCTTCCTGCGCGATCCGCTGGCCCGCTTCGCCACCGCGTTGATCAACGGCCGACGGACGGACGAAGGCCTGCAGATTGCGGAAGAACGGCTCCTGCCCGACGAAGAGAGCTTCACCGATTCGATCGTCAAGAGCTTCACCCGGCAGATGACCGACCTGTGGAAACCCGGCGGCTTCGAGCGCGGCGGCAACACCAAGACGCAGGGCATCGTGCGCGGCGAGTTCATCGTGCACGACGATATCCCGGCACACATGAAGCGCGGCATCTACGCCAAGGCGCAGACCTTTCCCGCATGGGTGCGCTTCTCGGGGCCGGGCCCCTACATCACGCCCGACATCGACGACGTGGGGTTCATGAGCATCAGCATCAAGCTCATGGGCGTGCCCGGACCGAAGCTGATGGATGACGAGCAGTTCACGCTGGACATGTTCGCCGTCTCGACGCCCACTTTCGTGACGCCCAATGCAAAGTGCAATGCGGCCTTGCAGATCGAAAGCGTCAAGAACGCACAGATCTTCTACTTCGTGAACCTGCGCGAGTCGCACATCCTCGACCTGGTCATGCAGTCGCTTTTCATCAAGACGCAGAGCAGTCCCTTCGAGGCGCCGTACTTCAGCTGCGTTCCCTACCTGATGGGGGAGGGCCAGGCGATGCAGTATTCGGTGTGGCCGAAGAGCACGAAACGCACGCCCATCCCGCGGCTTCCGCTGCGTCCGCCGGACGACTATCTGCGCAACGCCATGGTGGCGTCGCTCGCCGAAGGCGATGTCGAACTCGACATCCGCGTGCAGATGCAGACCGACCCGCATCTCATGCCGATCGAGAACGCCGGCGTGCTGTGGCCCGAGAAGCTGTCTCCGCGCGTCAGCGTCGCGACACTGAGGCTGCCGCGCCAGAAATTCAACTCACCGGCGCAGATGGAATTCGCCAAGCGGCTGTCCTACAACCCGTGGCATACCATTCCCGACCATCGCCCGCTGGGCAACCAGAGCAGGGCGCGCAAGCGGATGTACTGGGCGCTGTCGACGCTGCGGCACAACATGAACGCGGTGCCGCACTACGAGCCGAACGGGGACGAGGTGTTTGAGTAGCGTGTCACGTCGCCGTCAGCGTCAACCGCCATACTTGGCAGCGTGACATCTCCTCTTGCCAAGATCGCAGTGGCTTCCGCCTTGCTGGCCATGCTCGGTGGCTGCGCGGGCCTCAGCTTCGAGGACCGGGCAGAGGGTTGGCGCAGTGGCGTCGTGGTGGACCTGGGACGAGCCGGCAATCTGGCGCCGAAGGCCGACCACGACTGCGCCGTCGGCGCCGCGCCGAACGCACCCTACCTGGTGGTGCGCTATCGGGACCACGGCGTTCAGACCTGGTCGCTCGGCACTTCCGAAATTCCCCTGAATGCCGACTTCCGTGACGGCGAGCCGGTGGAGGTCAACATCCAGAATTGCGGCGTCCGGCGGCCTTCGTGACAGCGGCCCCGATCGCGGCGCGGCCGCGTCGCTACAACGCCTTGAGCCGAAGCAGACCGTCATCGGTCTGAAATGTGTCGTTGCCGGTCTTGACGACGCTTCGGCCCGTCGCAAGGCGGTACTCGGTCGTCACTTCGCGTGGAATGTCCGCGTCTTCGTCAGGGTTCGCTTCGAGGGTTTCGGTATAGCGCAGCACGACGTGCCGCTTGCCCACCTGATCGGTGACCTCGATGCGCTCGGTAGGGATTTTTCTCCTGTGAGGCATTGCTTCCTTCCCAAGGTTGAGCGGTTCCACTGTGGCGCAGGTCGATGACTGCATGCTTACGGCAATGCAAGCTGCAGAGCCGGGTAGTACGTGGCAGCACCTATTGGCCTAGGTGCGCGCACGGGTTCCTATCAAGTGCGCACCGCTATTTTTTGCGCGCCGA
This sequence comes from Variovorax sp. 10L426, assembly GCF_056395305.1. Taxonomy (NCBI): domain Bacteria; kingdom Pseudomonadati; phylum Pseudomonadota; class Betaproteobacteria; order Burkholderiales; family Comamonadaceae; genus Variovorax; species Variovorax sp. 10L426. Next base: position 319,756 of record NZ_JBFTJF010000005.1, read on the forward strand.
TGGGCGGCTAGTCTTCAGGTTGCCCGCAATGCCGGAGCGGCGCATGACCCTGCCAACCAGTCGTGCCGTTGCAAGGCGCATCGGAGCGACGAGAGACAGGAGACAGCGATGCCCGCACTTTCGGCGATTGACCTGGCCATGTTCCTGCTGGAGACGCCTGCCCGCCCGTTCAACATCGGGCCTCTGGTGCTCTTGCGTCCGCCGGAGGGCTTCAAGGGCAACTTTGCCGACAAGCTGCACGCCAAACTGCTGAAGCGGCCGCCCGGTGCGCCCTTCAATTACCGCTACAAGCAGTCTCTGGCCCGCCTGCCTTCGGTCGAGCCGATGACCGACCCTGACATCCGGGAGCATGTGCACCGGCTGACGCTGGACAACGCAACGATGGACGCGCTGCTGAAGGAGGTCTGCGCGTTGCACGAGAAGAAGCTCGATCGTTCCGGCCTCCTCTGGCAGTTCCATGTCATCGACGGGCTGGCCGATGGCCGCGTGGCGCTGTACGGCAAGGCGCACCACGGCATCATCGACGGACGCACGTTCGTCAAGGCGGTGACGCTGTGGCTCACCGACGACCCGAAAGACAAGGTCGTGCGCGCCCTGTGGGACGGCGTGCCGCGATCCAGCGCTGCAGCCAAGGAGCGTACCGACATGGTGCAGCAGCTCATGAGCGCAAGCAGCCAGGTCACCGGCGTGTTGTTCTCGGCGGCCGGCCTGTACGGCATGCTCGCCCAGCAAGGGCTGCGTTCGTTGAGCCTCGGCAAGGAGCTGGCGCTGCCATTCATGAAGGTGTCCACGGCCTTCGATGGTGCGCTGTCGTCCAAGCGCAGCTATGCCTATTGCACCCTGCCGCTGCCCGAGATGAAGAGCCTGGGAAAGGCGCACGGCGCCACCATCAACGACCTGCTGCTGACAGCGCTCGACATGGCCATGCAGCAGTACCTGCGCAAGCGCGGTGGCAGGCACAAGGAGCCGCTGGTGGCAGACATGCCGGTGGCACTGGCCGACGCCAAGGGAGGCAACCAGATCGCGGTGCTGCAGTTTCCGCTGGGAAAGGTCGGCGCTTCGGTGGCCGAGCGACTGGCCGCGATCCGCGCCGAGACCGGCCAATTGAAGGAATCGCTGAAGACACTGAGCAGCGACACCGTGATGCTCTACACCACCATCGTGCATGCCGTGCCGCTGCTGATGGAAATGGTCGCGGCCCAGGCGGCGCCGCGCCTGTCGAACCTGATGGTGTCGAATCCCTTCGGCTTGACTGGCCAGCCATACCTGATGGGCGCCGCCGTGGAACTCATCCTGCCGGTCTCGGTGGTGGCCGCCGGGCACAAGCTCAACGTCACCGCGGTCACGCTGGGCGAGCGGCTGCAACTCGGCTTCCTCGCCATGCCGGATGCGGTGCCTCACATCGAAGAGCTGGCGCGCTACACCGAACAGGCCTTCGTGGAGTTGCAGGCCGCGTTGGGTCCCGGCGAGGCGGCAGCCGGACCAGTTCCTGCGGCGCCGAAGAAATCGGCCAAGGCCTCGGTCAAGGCATCCCCCAGGGCGCCGCGCAAGACCACCGTGAAGACGCCGGCGGCGCGAAAGCGAGCGACACCGGTCAAGCGCAGCACGCGTCCGGCATCCGCCTGAGCACCTTGCTTCACCCGACCCCTATCCATATCAGGAGAAGGAACAATGAAAAAGCCACTTGTCTCTGCCACGGTGTACGCCGCCGTCGCAGTGCTGGCCAGCGCAGTGGCCCTTGCCCAGCCGTCGAGCACGGCGGTTCCGGCTTCAAAGCCCGCCACCGCCACCACCGAGCGCGCCAACGAAGCCGTGCGCAAAGCGATGGCGATGAACGACAAGCAAGACTTCGAAGACGCCACCCGCGGCAAGCTGGCCGAACTGAAGGACCCGGTGGTCAAGGCCCCGGACGGCCGGCTGGTGTGGAACACGCAGCGCTACGACTTCGTCAAGGGCGACGCACCCGCGACGGTCAACCCCAGCCTGTGGCGCGAGCAGAAGCTCAACACCGCGCAGGGCCTGTTCAAGGTGGCCGACGGCATCTACCAGATCCGCGGCTACGACATGGCCAACATAACGCTCGTCGAAGGCGCCAGCGGCTGGATCGTCATCGACACGCTGTTTACCGAGGACATGGCCCGGGCCGGCATGAAGCTGGCCATGGAGTACCTGCACAGCACCAAGCCGGTGGTTGCAGTGATCTACACCCACAGCCATGTCGACCACTTTGGTGGCGTGCGCGGCGTGATCGACGAGGCCGACGTGCGGTCGGGCAAGGTCAAGGTCATCGCGCCCGAAGGCTTCATGGACAACGCCGTGGCCGAGAACGTGCTTGCCGGCAATGCCATGTCGCGCCGCGCCAACTACATGTATGGCGTTGCGCTGCCGGCCAACGACAGGGGATCGGTGGGCACTGGCCTGGGGCTGGCGGTGAGCAACGGGGCGCCGGGCCTGGTCCCGCCGACACAGGTCATCAAGAAGACCGGCGAGGAGATGACCATCGACGGCGTGCGCATCCAGTTCCAGATGGCACAGGGCTCGGAAGCACCGTCGGAAATGATGATCTATTTCCCCGACAAGAAGGCGCTGTGCCTGTCCGAGGTCGCCGTCAAGCTGATGCACAACATCTACACCATTCGTGGCGCCAAGGTGCGTGACGCGCTCTCATGGAGCAAGTACATCAACGAGACGCTGGACCTGTACCCCGACGTCGAAGTGGCCTTCGCGAGCCACCATTGGCCGACCTGGGGCAACCAGAACATCCGCAAGTTCCTGACGAACCAGCGCGACACCTACCGCTTCCTGCACGACCGCGCGCTCCACCTGGCAAACCAGGGCATGGTGATGGACGAACTCGGCAACGAACCCTTCTTCCCCAAGGAACTCGCCAAGGATGCCAGCTCGCACGGCTACTACGGCACGCTCAGCCACAACCTGCGCGCGGTCTACGACTTCTACCTGGGCTTCTACGATGCGAACCCGGCGACGCTGAATCGCCTCCCGCCGGCCGATGCCGCCAAGCGCTACGTGGCTGCGATGGGTGGTGAGGCCGCGGTCCTCGCGATCGGGAAGAAAGCCTTCGACCAAGGCGATTACCGCTGGGTCGCAGAGCTGGTGAACCATGTAGTCTTCGCCAACCCGGCAAATACCGAGGCGCGCGCGCTACAGGCCGATGCGCTGGAGCAGTTGGGCTACCAGGCCGAATCCGCCACCTGGCGCAATGCCTACCTGATGGGCGCTCTGGAACTGCGCGCCGGCGCACGTGCCGTAGACGCCAGTTCAAGTGGGCCGGACACCGTGCGCGGCATGACCAACGAGCTGTTGTTCGATTACATCGCCCTGCGCCTGAACCATGAGAAGACCGACGGCATGAAAGCCGCGATCAGCATGGTGTTCAGCGACACGAACGAAGTCTGGGCACTGGAGCTGTCGAATTCCGTCCTGAACAACACCAAGGGGCGCGTGCTGAAGAACCCCGATGTCACGTTGACGCTGACGCGCCCCGCATTCCTGGCCATGCTGCTGCAAGGCAAGAAGGTGCCCGAGCTGGTGCAGGCCGGTCTGCTCAAGGTCGAGGGCGACCCGAAGAGCTTCGCCGCGGTGGTGGCGAACGTGGTCGACTTCAATCCCGTCTTCAACATCGTCACGCCCTGAGAGCCCTGAGAGTCCTGAGAGGAGCGCATCATGACATCGAGACACTGGCACGCCAGCTATGGCGACATCCCGAAGGAGATCAACCCCGACGCCTACCGCTCGGTCGTCGAGATGATGGAAGAGGCGATGCAGAGGTTCGCCGACAAGCCGGCGTTCCGCTGTGCCGGGCAGACGCTGACCTATGCCCAGGTGGACGCGTTGTCGCGCAATTTCGCGGCCTACCTGCAGGGCAGGCTGGGCGTCCGGCGTGGCGACCGCATCGCCGTGATGTCGCCGAACCTGCTCGCCTTTCCGATTGCCTTCCTCGGCACCATCCGCGCCGGGGCCGCGCAGGTGAACGTCAATCCGCTGTACACGCCGCGCGAACTCGAACACCAGCTCAACGACGCCGGGGTCGAGACGATCGTCGTCTACAACGGCGTGTCGGCCACGGTCGCCGAAGTGATGGGGAAGACCCGGCTGAAGACCGTGTTGACCACCGGTGTCGGCGACGGCAGCGGCGTGCAGATTCCCAGCCCGCCGGTGGATGCGCGGCTGAATGACACCACATCGCTGGCCCAGGCGCTCGAAGAGGGGGCCAAGTTGTCGTTCGAGCCGGTCGATCTCAACGGCGACGACTTGCTGTTCCTGCAGTACACCGGCGGCACCACAGGCTTGTCGAAGGGCGCGACGCTGTCGCACCGCAACCTGATTGCCAACACCGAGCAGTTCAAGGCCTGCATGCCCGACAACGTGCGCCCGGGCGAGGAGGTGATCGTCACGGCGATCCCGCTGTATCACATCTTCGCGCTGATGGTGAACTTCATCACCTACTTCTCGGTCGGCGCAGACAACTGGCTGGTGCCCAACCCGCGCGACTTCGACAGCTTCATCGACACGATGAAGAAGGCGCGCCCGACCGTGTTCATGGGTGTGAACACGCTCTACGCGGGCCTGTGCGCGCACCCGAGGAGCAAGGAGATCGACTGGTCCAACCTGCGCCTGGCGGGCGGTGGCGGCGCGGCGGTGATTGGTGCGGTGTCCGACAAGTGGCGCGCGCTCACCGGCACTTTCATCCGGGAAGGCTACGGCCTGTCGGAGACCTCGCCGGTGCTGACCTTCAACCCGGCCGCGGTCAAGGAGTTCACCGGCACCACCGGGTTGCCGATGCCCTCGACCGACATCAAGCTGCTGGACGACGAAGGCGGCGAAGTCGGCATCGGCGAGCCCGGCGAGGTCTGCGCCAAGGGCCCGCAGGTGATGAGCGGCTACTGGCAAAGGCCCGAGACCCACGCGAGCACATTCACCGCCGACGGCTACTTCCGGACCGGCGATGTCGGCGTGTTCGATGCGAAGGGGTTCCTCAAGATCGTCGATCGCAAGAAGGACATGATCATCGTCTCGGGCTTCAACGTCTATCCGAACGAGATCGAGGACGTGGCCACCGGCTGCCCCGGCGTCCTCGAATGCGCCTGCATCGGGGTGCCGGACGAGAAGTCGGGCGAGGCGGTCAAGCTGTTCATCGTCAGGGCCGCGGATGCGAAGCTGAGTGAAGCCGATGTCGTGGCCTATTGCCGCAACCAACTCACTGGCTACAAGGTGCCGCGCATCGTGCGCTTTGTCGAAGCGCTGCCGAAATCGGCCGTCGGCAAGATCCTGCGCCGCGAACTGCGCGATGTGGCATGACGACCTTCGACTATGACTGGCTGGTCGTGGGTTCGGGTTTCGGCGGCAGCGTGTCCGGGCTCCGCCTGGCCGAGAAGGGCTACAAGGTGGCCGTGCTCGAATGCGGCCGGCGCTTTCGCGACGAGGACTATGCCGCCACGACCTGGAACCTGCGCGATTTTCTCTGGGCGCCTGCGCTGGGCCTGCGCGGCATCCTGCGCCTGACGCCTTTCAAGGATGTGTTCATCGCCAGCGGTTCTGCGGTGGGGGGCGGCAGTGTCGTCTATGCCTGCACCTTGTATCGCGGCGCACCGGAGTTCTTCGTCAATCCGCAGTGGGCCGGCCTGGAAGACTGGGCGGCCACGCTCGGCCCGCACTACGACACGGCCGAACACATGCTCGGCGTGAACACCGTGCCTTTCGAAAGCGACGGGCAAAGGTTGCTCATGGATGTGGCCCGACACTTCGGCGTGGAGAAGACGTTCAGGCGCACCCCGGTGGGCATCTTCTTCGGCGAACCGGGCAGGGCGGTGCCCGATCCGTATTTCGGAGGTGAGGGACCGGCACGGACCGGCTGCACGCGCTGCGGCGCCTGCATGGTGGGGTGCCGCGTCGGCGCGAAGAACACGCTGGTGAAGAACTACCTGTGGTTCGCCGAGAAGGCCGGCGCACGGATCCTGCCGGAACATGAAGTCGTCGACATCCGCCCACTCGGCGCAGCCGACGGCAGCGACGGCTACGGCGTCACCACGCAGCGGCCCGGTGCGTGGTTCAACAAGCAGCGGCGAAGCTTCAAAACGCGCGGCGTGGTGATGTCCGCGGGTGCGCTGGGCACCAACCGGTTGCTCGCCAAATGCAAGCACGGCGGCTCGCTGCCTGCCATCAGCGACCGGCTCGGCGAACTGGTGCGCACCAACAGCGAATCGATACTGGCCGTGACCTTGCCCGACGAAAAACTCAAGCCTGGCAACGACGTGGCCATCAGCGCCAGCATCCACCCGCGGCCGGACACGCACATCGAATTCGTCACCTATGGCGCGAAGGGCGACTTCATGTCGACCCAATTCACCATGATCACCGGCGAAGGCACGCGCGTGACCCGCCCATTGCGTCTGCTCGGCAGCATCGTGCGCCATCCGGTGCGCTTCGCGAAGGTGCTTTGGCCGTTCGGATGGGGGAGGCGCACCGTCATCTTCCTGGTCATGCAAAGCCTGGACAACGCCATCGCCTTTCGCGCCAGGCGAGGGTGGCTGGGCGGCATCGGCCTGAGCACCGAACAGGACAAGGACAAACCGAACCCGACCTTCATCGCGGTCGCCAACGAGGCCGCGGAATGGCTGGCGCAGCAGACCGGCGGCATTGCCCAGAGCATGGTGCTCGAAGCCTTGGCCAACATTCCGTCGACAGCACACATCCTCGGTGGGGCGGTCATCGGCAAGGACGCGAGCACCGGTGTCGTCGATCGGCACAACCAGCTCTTTGGCTACCGCAACTTCCTCGTTTGCGACGGTGCCGCCATGCCGGCGAACCCCGGCGTCAACCCGTCGCTGACGATCACGGCCATTGCCGAGAACGCGATGAGCCACATCCCCGCGGCGCAGGCGCAGCAGCCATGATCACCCAGCGTGTCATCGATGCGGCGATGCGCTTCGGGGTGAAGCGGCTGTGGAGCAGGGGCGTCACCATCGAGCAACTGCGCGACAAGGCCCGGATCGCAGATGCCTTGCTCCGGCCCGGTGCCTACAGCATCGGCGTCGCCAGCGTCGACGCCAACGGCGTGCCGTCAGAATGGATCGGCGACGAGCGCGCGGCAATGCGCGGCGTGCTGCTCTACTTGCACGGCGGGGCCTTCAGCCTGCACCTGCCCAATGGCTATCGGCATCTGACGTCGCGGCTGGCCCGGAACACCGGCTTGCGCGTGCTGGTGCCAGCCTATCGCCTGGCGCCCGAGCACCGGTTCCCGGCAGGGCTGGACGATTGCGTCTGCGCCTATCGCTGGTTGATAGAGCAGGGGTACTCGCCCGACCGCATGGCCATTGCCGGCGATTCGGCCGGGGGCAATCTCGCGCTGGCCGCGCTGATGCGTCTGCGCGATGAAGGCCTGCCATTGCCTGCCTGCGCGGCGTTGATGTCGCCCGTCACCGACCTCACCGGGGGCAGCCCTTCGGTGCAAGACAACGAAGAAAGCGATGTGCTGTTCGACCGGCATGCGCTCGGGTTGGTGCAGGCCGCCTACCTTGATAGCGCTCCCGCAGACGACCCGGCCGTCTCGCCGCTGTTCGGCGACTGGACCGGACTGCCGCCGCTGCTGTTCCATGTGTCGGGCAGCGAGATGCTGCGCGACGATTCGGTGCGTGCCGTCGAGCGCGCCCGTGTCCATGGCGTCGATGCCCGGCTCAAGGTCTGGCCCCGCATGCCGCACGTCTTCCAGCTGATCGGCGTGCTGCCGCAATCGAAGCAGTCACTCGACGAGATCGGCGCCTTCATCGTCGAGCGCTGCGGGCTCGGGCAGCCGTCCGCGATGTCCGCTGGCGCGCAGTCGATGGCGGCGCCTTCCTAGGAGTTCGATCCCATGGACACCATCGTTCAACGCATGCAGGACACCTTCGAGCGGCAACGCGTGGCGTTCCTGGCGCATCCGTTTCCGAGCCTGTCCGAGCGCAAGACCAGGCTGAAGGCGTTGAGGGCCCTGCTCAAGCGCTACCAGGGTCGCATCGCCACGGCGGTGAGCGCGGATTTTGGCGGGCGTTCGCCGGCCGAGACGAAGCTGGTCGAGGTGCTGGGGCCGATCCTCGAGATCAACCACGCGCTGCATCGCCTGCGTCAATGGATGCAGCCGCAGCGCCGCGCCACCGAACTGCTCTTCTTCAGCAACAGTGCGCGCGTCAACTACCAGCCCAAGGGCGTGGTCGGCGTGATCACGCCGTGGAACTTCCCGCTGTACCTGTCGTTGGGGCCGCTGGTCGCCGCGCTGGCCGCGGGCAACCGCGTGATGATCAAGATGTCGGAGCTGTCGCCTCGTACCACCGAACTGCTGGCGCAGATGCTGGCCGAAAGCTTTGCCGAAGACGAGGTCGCGGTCTTCGGCGGCGAAGTCGCGGAGGCGCAGGCGTTTTCGCACTTGCCTTTCAACCACCTGGTGTTCACCGGCTCACCGGCGGTCGGCCATCACATCACGCGCGCGGCAGCGCAACATCTCACGCCGGTGACGCTGGAACTGGGCGGCAAGTCGCCGGCGCTCGTGGCCAACGATCGCGCGGTGGAGATGGCCGCCGAACGCATCGCGCACGGCAAGGCCTTCAGCAGCGGCCAGGTCTGCCTGGCGCCCGACTACGCATTGGTGCCGCGCGGCCATGTCGATGCCTTTGCGAGCGCGGTGGAGCGGTCCTTCCGACGGCTGTACCCCACGGTGCAGGGCAACCACGACTACACCAGCATGGCTTGCGAGCCGCACGCACAGCGCATCCGCGAGCTACTGGCCGAAGCCACCGCGAAGGGCGGCAAGGTCATCGCCTGCGGCGACAACGGGGCAGGGCGGCGAATTCCGTTGCATGTCGTCACCGGCGTGCGCGATGACATGCGCATCGCCAACGAAGAACTGTTCGGACCGATCCTTCCGGTGGTGGCCTACGACACGCTCGACCAGGCCATCGACTACATCGCCGCAAGGCCGCGCCCGCTGGCGCTCTATGCGTTCGGATTCGGCGGCGCCGAAGTGGAGCGCCTGACGAGCGTGCGCCGTGGTTCCCGATGGGTCTGTTCTATCCGCCCTATGGCAATCTGGTGCAGCGCCTGGTGTTCAAGTTCTACCTGGGGAAGCCCGACCCGGCACTTGCCGATGCCGCGTGCGCGAATGATTCATCTCGTCATGGTGAGAACGGCCTTGCCGCTGATACTGCGCCGCCGTAACGCGTCCAGAGCTTGGCTGACGTCCCGCCACGGCACTGTCAGAGCCACCCGCGCTTCGAGCTGGCCGGCCGCGAGCAGCCCGAGCAGCGAGGCGAGGTCCGTGCCGATGCCCGGACCGGAGGCGTAGTAGGCGAAGGTCTGAAGCCTCGCGCCCTCGCGACCCGGAACGAACTGGCGGAACCCGATGGGCGTGAGCTCGCCGCTGCTCGATCCGAACATGACGATGGTTCCCCCAGGGGCGACCCGTTGGATCGCCAGCGCGAGGCTTTCCCCGCCAACCGACTCGGCGATCAGTGAGAAGGGCCCCTCGGCCACTTCAATCGACTCGACAACTTGATCGGCGCCAAGGCCGCGGAGATCCGCGGCATGCCGGGCTGCGGCGATCGCTGTCACCGACGCGCCCTGTTGTCGGGCGATCTGGATCTGGAGACGTCCGACCGCGCCGCTGGCGCCCGTGATCAGGACTCGCTGGCTGGCCAGGTCACCGCCGAAGCGAAGGGTCCGCAGCGCCGTCGTACCCGCGACGGGAAGCGTGGCGGCACTGGCGAAATCAACGTCCTCCGGCAGCACGGCCATGCAGTCGGTTGGAACGGCGATACGTTCGGCCCAGCCGGCCTCATCGACCAAGGCGGCCACCCGGGCGCCGACAGCGGGCCCGGAGCCGTCTGCGGCCGCGCGTTCGACGACCCCCGCGACGTCCTGGCCGGGTATCCAGCCATTCGGGCGAAGTGCGAGCAGGCGCAGTTCTCCGCGGTTCAACGAGGTCGCGTGGACTGCGATCAACGCCTCGCTCGGCGCAGGCCGAGGCTCGTCAACCTCGGCGAGCCTCAGGGCGCCTGCGCTTTCAGGATTGTTTACCAGGGCGAGCATTCGGTCGTACCTCCGGATTGGTGATTGGCAAGTCGCGAGACCCAAGCCTATCGAGCCTTCCCATTGAGTCATCTAGATATCATCGCAACCAATCACCAAAAATCGTCAACCGTGAGACAGCCTCTACGCTACCCGTGGGCGAATCTGGACGTGGATGAGGCGACTGCGCCGCCGGCGATTGCCGTGCGCATCGACGTTGCCAAAGACAAGACGGAGGTGGCCGCCCACCGGCACCGGAAGGGACAGCTCGTCTTCGCGCTGGCGGGCGGTGTCACGTGTCGCGTGCCCAGCGGACTCTGGATGGTTCCGCCGCATTGCGGCGTTTGGATTCCGAGTGGCATGGAGCACAGCAACGTGGCCACTGCCAATGCGCACCTTTATTTCGTGTATATCGAACCGCAAGCCGCCGAGCTGCCGGATCGATGCTGCACCTTTTCGATTTCGCCGTTGCTGCGCGAAGCGATCGTCGAGCTGTCCGATTGCGCGCATGACGACGACGCGCGGCGCGAACTCTTGACCAGGGTCCTGCTCGCCGAATTGCCGCGCATGGCTGTTCAACGATTGCATCTCCCGCTTTCCGCCGAGCGGCGTCTGAAGCGGATCGCCGCGGCGTTGGCAGACGATCCGTCAGACCGCAGCACGCTGGCAGAGTGGGCCGATCGCGTCGCGCTCAGCGAGAGCAGCCTCGCCCGTCTCGTGGTGAAGGAAACAGGGCTGACCTTCGGGCGTTGGCGCCAGCAGTTGCATCTGGTCGTCGCATTGCGGGAACTGGCGGCCGGCGCCACTGTGCAGCAAGTCTCGGCCGATCTAGGTTACGAATCGGTCAGCGCCTTCATCACCATGTTCAAGAAGGCCCTTGGGAAGCCGCCGGGAAAGTATCTCAGTGGTGTCGCGCAAGGCTCAGCCATCTCGTCCGGTTCGCCGAACCATTTCGAGGCAGCCTGACCGACTTCCCCGGGGTCAGGCGCGGTCTCCGTCAGGCGGCCGTGACGATTCCGCGCGACGGATTGGGAAACAGCAGCGGCCCGAGCATGCCGCGCTGAAAAGGCTTCCACTCGCCCTCGGGCTGCGCAAGCCGGTCGGCCAGCGCGTAAAGCACGGCGGGATGCGTGTCGAGGCCGAAGTGGCTGCCGAGCATCACTTCGATGTTCTCGGAGTTCGGCCCGGTGGTCTCCATGCTGCAGCGCCAGGCGACGATACCGTCGGTGCGGCTGAAGATCGACGTGGTCGGCACCCGCGGCGTGCGCGTCACGTGCTTCATGCGCGGTGAGTCTTCGGCGCTCTGGCCGCTCAGGCCTTCGTAGACGCGCCACGCGTTGGTCGCGCGCGGGCTGCCCTTGAACGGGCTGCCGAGCGTCACGACGCTGCGGACGAGCTTGGGATGGCGATTGGCCAGGAAGCGCGCATAGGCGCCGCCCAGGCTCTTGCCGACGAGGCTCACCTTGCGGCCTTCCTTCGCGTGCAGTTCCGTCAGCTTCTTGACCATGCGGTCCTCGACGCCGGCGCGCGGACCGAAGTTGCGCCCCTGGCCCCAGCCGTGCACTTCGTAGCCGCGGCCCTTCAGGTAGCGGCGCAACAGGAGCGTCGACCCATCGCCGGAGGTCAGGCCGGGCAGCACCATCACCGGATGGCCGTCGCCGCGCGGCGCGATCTTCAGCAGCGGCCACAAGGCGATCGTGGCGCCGGCTTCCCACACGGCGCGGACCTCGGCGAGCATCAGCAGGCGAGAGGGCGCACGGACCGGTCGGCGTGTGACTGCAGGTGAGTTCATTTCAGATGCGGCGGTCATTGTAGAGAGCCGGTTCGTGCAGTTCTTCACGGCCGGCTCCTCAGTATGTGCGAGTTCCTCAGTATCAAGCAGGATGCGTCAACGGCACGGACGCAGGACCATTGATGCAAAGGAAGACCCATCGCCTTTTGGAGAACGCCATGCTGAAAAGTCCTTCGATGCCCGCCGAAACGGCATTCGAGATCCGTTTCCAGTCGCTGTTTCACGAGGGCCGCGCGTTGGCATTCCCCTGCGACGCGCGCGGCGCGGTCGATCTCGACGCCATGGGTGACAGGGCCCGCAGCAACTACCTCTTCGCGCGGGGCATGATTGGCCGTGAATACGCGATGCCTGTCGTCCAGGAGAGCGAAACGCAGTGAATTCAATGGGACTGTCGCGACTATTTCCTACGGGGGAAAGTCCGCATCAGGAAACCGATTTCCTGGTGTCCCCGGTGTTGCGCGCACGCAAATGTCCGCCTGAACGCGGGCTACCATGCCTTATGGATTCCGCGACCGATCTCGAGACCGAACTCGACAGCTATTTCACCTGGCTCACACACTTCGAAGCCGGCATACCCAGCGCACAGCACGTTGTCTCGTGCTGGTACAGGAGCCCGGTGCTCCAGGTGTACATGCGCTACTCATGGTTCAAGCCTTCCACCCCCGGCGAGCCCGCGCTGTGCCTCGGCAACGTCACCGTCGCCGATGAGGTTCGCAGCCGAGGCTACTTTGCGCGCCTGGTGCAGCGCTTTCTGGATGGAATCGACGGTCTGAATGCCCGGGTCCTCTATGTCGAGAACATCGCGAACCCCCGATTCGAGCGCTGGCTTCTTCGATCGGGGTTCCAGCGGTGTGCGCATGGCGCCAGTGAGTTTTCCGCCTACTACCTCGCTCGGTAGCGGATTCGGAGTCGGCTACAGCTTGAAAATGCGCTGCGCATTGCCCGAACGCACTGCCGCGGTCTGTTCCGCCGGGAGGCTCGCCGTGTTGGCGAATGCGCCCTTCGTGTCGTGCACCTGGTGCGGCCAGTCGGTGCCGAACATCACATGCTCGGCGCCGACCACCGAGATCAGGTACTGCAGCGCACCCAGGTTGTAGGTGATGCTGTCGTAGTAGATGTGGCGCAGGTAGTCGGTGGGCTTGCGCTTCATCTTGCGGCGGCTCGGGATCTCGACCTCGTCGCCTTTCTCGAAGCGGCCGACCAGGTAGGGCAGGGTCCCGCCGCCGTGCGAGGCGATGATCTTGAGGTTGGGGTATTGGTCGAAGAAGCCCTCGAAGATCATGCGCGTGATGGCCAGCGTGGTGTCGAACATGAAGCCGACCGACCAGCTCAGGTCGAACTTGGTCATGTCCATCATGTCGACACCCGGCGGGTCGGTCGGGTGCACCAGCACCGGCAGGCCGCGCTTGTCGATCTCGGCCCAGATCGGCGCGAAGAGCGGATCGGTCAGACTGCGGCCCGCAATGTTGGCCAGCACCATCACGCCGACCGCACCGTTGGCGCAGGTGCGCTCCAGCTCCTCGATGGCGCGCTGCGGATATTCCCAGGGCAGTGAGGTGAACCAGCGAATGCGGTCGGGGTAGGTGGTCTGCGCCTCGGCCATCGTGTCGTTCGACTCTCTGGCGGCGCGGCAGCTGATGTCTTCATTGCCCCAGTACACGTTGGGGCAGGTGAGCGAAACCACGGACACGTCGATGCCCGCCGCATCCATGTGCTTCACGCGCAAGTCATAGTCGAAGTGGCCGCGCTGCGGAATCACGACCGGCGTGTCGCCACGAAAGATTTCCTGCTGGCCATCTGGCCGCGTCTTGATGTTGTAGATCCCGCCCTCTTTCTTGAGCAGTTCGAGCCACCGGGTGGTGAACATGTGGGTGTGGACGTCGATGACGGTCATGATTTGCTTGTCTCCGTTGTGTGGGTTGAAGGTTGAAGGGCGCCGCAGCAGGCTCAATGCGTGAGCAGTTGCCCCAGGAAAGACCGCAGGCGCGCGCTTTGCGGCCGGTCGAAGAAGTCGTTGGGCGGCGCGGTCTCGATGACCTGGCCCTGGTCCATGAAGATCACGCGGTCGGCGACGCGGCGTGCGAAGCCCATTTCGTGCGTGACGATCATCATCGTCATGCCTTCGCCGGCCAGGCCCTCCATGGTTTGCAGCACTTCATTCACCATTTCGGGGTCCAGCGAGGCCGTGGGCTCGTCGAACAGCACCACCTGCGGCCGCGTGCACAAGGTGCGCGCAATCGCAACACGCTGCTGCTGGCCGCCGGAGAGTTGTGCCGGATGCTTGTGCGCATGGTCGCGCAGCCCCACGCGTTCCAGGTAGTGCATGGCGCGCTCTTGCGCCTCCTTGCGGCTCACGCCCATGCCCCACACCGGTCCGACAGTCAGGTTCTGGAGCGCGGTCATGTGCGGGAACAGGTTGAACTGCTGGAACACCATGCCCACGCGCCGGTTCACGGCAAGCCGTGCGGCGCGCGTGATTTCGTCGGCGCCGACGTCGACGCCACAAACGTGAAGATGCCCCTGCTGGAAGGGCTCCAGCAGGTTGACAGTCCGCACCAGCGTGGACTTGCCCGAGCCCGATGGCCCGCAGATCACGATGCGTTCGCCCGGCGTCACTTGCAGGTCGATGTCGCGCAGCGCGTGGTAGTCGCCGTACCACTTGTTGATGCCGGTCATTCGCACCACGGCGGTGGCATTCGCTTCTTGGGAGGGCGTGTGAGTCATCGAGGATTCAAATGGGGTCAGCGCGAGGCTTCGAGCCGGCGGCTGTAGCGCGAGAGCCCCCAGCAGACGGCAAGGTAGGCCAGCGCCAGGAAGACGTGGCCCGAGGTCAGGATGTTGGCATCGCCCACCCAGCCGGGCGACTTGGCGCCCGTTTCGACCGCGCCGAGCAGGTCGTTGACGCCGATCACCGAAAGGAGCGTCGTTTCCTTGATCACGGCGATCATGATGTTGACCAGCGCAGGCACCACGGCGGTCACGGCCTGCGGCAGCACGATCAGGCGCAAGGCCATGAAGTCGCTCAGGCCCACCGTCGTGGCGGCTTCGAACTGGCCCCTGCCGATGGACTGCAATCCACCGCGAAAGACTTCCGCCGCCATCGCCGCGTTGAACAGCGCGAAAGCGGCGAGCGCGCGCGAGAACAGGTCGACGTTCGAGCCTCTGGGCAGGAACATCGGCAGCAAGGTGGCCGCGATGAACAGCACGACCAGCAAGGGCACCGAGCGCATG
Source organism: Variovorax sp. 10L426 (assembly GCF_056395305.1). Taxonomy (NCBI): domain Bacteria; kingdom Pseudomonadati; phylum Pseudomonadota; class Betaproteobacteria; order Burkholderiales; family Comamonadaceae; genus Variovorax; species Variovorax sp. 10L426. The sequence goes on from NZ_JBFTJF010000005.1 coordinate 334,835, forward strand.
GATTCGACGAACGCGGCGCAGACCCAGCGCACAACCGGCAGGCGCGAGCGGCGGCCGAGCGCGAGCGCAAGGCCCAACGGCAGCGCGGTCGCAAATGTCGCCAGCGTCACGACCAGCGTGAGCAGCAGGCCGCCCCAACGCGTCGGCGACACGAAGGGCAGGATGCCGCCGCCCAGCAACAGCAGGAAGAACAGAACAGGCATCCACACGAAGCCCATCAATACCCGCTGCAGGCTCGCGCCGTGTGCGCGGCGAACCACCCAGGTCCAGAACAGCGCAAAACCCACGAAGCAGGCCCAGGCGCGCCACAACTGGTCCGATGGATAGTCGCCGACCAGCCAGGGCTTCCACCGCGCCGTGACGAAGGCCCAGCAGGCGCCGCGGCTGTCCGGGCAGGCGTCGCTGGAGGTGCCGGTCCAGTGCGCATGCACGACGGCCCATTCGAGGAAGCGCCAGCCCGCCAGGACGAAGGCGACCAGCAGCAGCAAAGAGATCAAGCCCATGGCTGGACTCGGAAACCAGGCCCGGCGCCAGCGCGTGAGCGCAGGGATCGCGGTCGCCGGCACGGGCCGCGCAGCGACCGGCACCTCGCGCAGGAAGCGACTCATCTCAGCGGCCATGGCGCTTCATCAAACGGCGATTTGCGAGATTCACCACCAATGCAATGGTGAGATTGATGGCCGCATAGAACACCACGACCAGCGCCATGGCTTCGAGCGCCTGGCCGGTCTGGCTCAACACCGTGCCGCCGACGATCTGCATGACGTCCGGGTAGCCGATGGCTGCGGCAAGCGAGGAGGCCTTGGCGAGCGTCTGGTACTGCCCGGCGGCCGGCGGCAATGCAACGCGCAGGGCTTGCGGCAGGACGACCAGCAGGGCGGCGCGCACCCCGCTCAGTCCCACGGTGGCCGCGGCCTCCGACTGACCGCGTGGTACCGAAAGGATGCCCGCGCGAAAGATCTCGGCGAGAAAGGTGCTGTTGTAGATCGACAGCCCGAGCGTCAGCGCGATGAGTTCGGGCAACAGCGCAAAGCCGCCGCTGACGTTGAAGCCTTCGACGACGGGGATGTCCCATCCGAATCCACCCGTGGCCGTCATCATCAGGTGCGGCAGGAACAGCCCGCGGTTGTTCAGCAACGCGGGGCCGAGATGCAGGCTGTCGCCCACGTCCGGCAGGAGGGCGATCGCGGAGAAGTACCAGAAGAAAATCTGCAGCAGCATGGGGATGTTGCGAAACACCTCCACGTAGACAGTCGATGCGCCACGCACCAGCGGATGCGTGCTGAGTCGGCCGAAGGCGATGAAGAGTGCGATCAAGGTGCTGAACACGATCGCCAGCGCCACGACCAGCAGCGTGTTGAGCGCCGCGACGAGGGTGGCGTCGCCATAGGTCGATGCCGGGCCGAACGGAACCAGCGTCTGGGCGATCTCGAAGCCTGCCTCGGTCCGCAGGAAACCATAGCCGATGGAAATGCCCAGCGTGTGCGCATTGACGAGGAAGTTGGCGATGCCGCGCCATGCGAGCCAGCCGATCACGGCCACGAGCAGGGCCTGTCCGACATAGCCCGGCAGCCGTTCCATGAGAACGGCGCGGGACATCTTGCGCGCGCGTTCCTTCAACGGACCGGAATCGCCATCATCAGGCCGCCATTGGCCACCAGCGCATTGCGGCCGCGGTCCAGGCGCAGGGCGGTCTTCGGGCCGACGTTGCGGTCCCACACGTCGCCGTAGTTGCCCACCGCCTTGATGGCCTTGTAGGCCCAGTCGGGGTTCACGCCGAGCTTGATGCCGAAGTCGCCCGTGGCGCCCAGCAGGCGCTGCACGTCCGGGCTCTGCGAGTTGCGTTGCTCGTCGACATTGGCCTGCGTGATGCCGAGCTCTTCAGCCGCCACCAGGGCGTTCATCGTGAAGCGCACGAGGGCTTCCCAGCGCGGCTGTCCCTGCGCCACGATCGGGCCGATGGGCTCGTTCGAAACCGTCTCGGCCAGCACCTTGAACTCGTCGCGGTTCGGCAGCTTGGCCAGGCGGGCGGCCAGGCCCGAGCGGTCGTTGATGGCCGCATCGCAGCGCTTGCCGACGAAGGCATCCCACGCCTGTTCCTGCGAGGCGAAGGTCACGATCTTGTACTTGAGCTTGTGAGCACGAAAGTAGTCGGCCACGATGAGTTCCGACGTGCTGCCCTGCGCGGTGCAGATGGTGGCGTTGTTCAGGTCGGCGATCTTGCTGGCCTTCGACTTGGTGGTCACGGCGAAGCCCTGGCCGTCGAAGAACATCACCTTCGGGAACTTGAGACCGCTCACGTCGCGGCTTTGCGTCCAGGTGAAGCGGTGCGTGAGCACGTCGACCGCGCCGGTGGGCAGGCCGGCAAAGGCGGTCTTGAGGTCCATCGGCACGAGCTGGATCTTCGTCTCGTCGCCGAGCGTCGCGGCGGCGATGGCCTTGCACAAGTCGACGTCGAAGCCTTCGCGCTTGCCGGCGTTGTCCTCGGCCGAGAAGCCGGGCGCAGCCAGCGTGACGCCGCACTTGACGACGCCGTGCGCCTTGACATCGTCGAGGACGTCGGCGTGTGCGGCGCCGGAGAATGCGGCAATGGCGGCGAGTGCGAGCAATGTCTGGCGTACGGTCGGCCGGGTCCTTGGGATGCGCATGTTGTCTCTGTCTTCGGGTTGTTGGATCGCGGTGCAGGGTATCACCGGAGGTCCGTGAATCCGACCCACAGAAACCCTGTCCGGCGTGGAACCGGCTTCGTTTCAGCGCAAGCTCACCTCATCTGGAACGCTGCCTCGGGGGCAAGGCCAGTGCCAAAATAGGCCTCATGAGTGAGCCCAAGAGACAATTCTCTCGACTGATGCGCAGCGCCACCTTGAGCGGCTACGTCGAGTTGGTGGAGTCGCTCGGGCGAGACCCCCATGTGTTCATGCGAGCCGTGGGGTTGCATGCGAAGTTGCTCGAAGACCCTGAGACGCTGATCTCGAGAGATGCCGCGCGCGAGTTGCTGGAAATCACCGCCCGTGCCACGCAGACCGAAGATCTGGCGCTGCGTCTTGCGGCAAGGCGCAAGCTGTCCGCCCTCGGGCCTATCAGCCTCGTACTGAGGGAAGAGCCCACACCGAGGGATGCCCTCGACACTCTTTGCCGCTACCTGAAGCTGGTGAACACCTCGCTGACGATCCGAGTTGAAGACACCGCCAGCATGGTCATCATCCGGGAAGACTTGCTGCCAAGCCCCGGGCTGGCGATGCGACAGTCGATGGAACTCGCTGTGGGCGGCACGTTTCGCATGCTGAGCGAATTGATCGGGCCGCATTGGCAACCGCTTGAAGTCTGCTTTACACATCGCCCACCCAAGGACGTCTCCGCACATCGGGCATTCTTCGGACGGAACGTCAAGTTCAATCAGGAATTCAACGGCTTGGTCTGCATGGCGATCGACTTGTCAAAGCCGCGCGAGTCCGGAGACCAGGTGTCGGCGGGATTCGCGCGCAAATACCTGGAAGCGGCCCTGAAGGATCGGAGCGAAAGCGCGCAAGAAGCCTGCCGCCAGATCATCCTGGCACTGCTGCCTGGTGGCACGTGCAGTGCACAGGAGGTTGCACGCCTCCTGCGCGTCGATCGTCGCACGCTGTACCGTCAACTCGATGCGGAGGGTCTCGCCTTCAGCCGCGTGCTCGACCAAGTGCGATCGGATCTGGTCAAGCGCCATTTGCGCGAGAGCGACCTGCCGCTTGGCGAGGTGGCCGAGCTGCTGGGCTTCTCCAGGCTCAGCAGCTTCAGTCATTGGTTCCGCAGTCTTTTCGGCTGCAGCGCCTCGCAATGGAGCAAACAAGCCGCTGATGCGGCCGCTCTCGGCGAATACGGGACTGAATCGTCCAGTCGTCTGTAGGTGCCTCAGGCAATTTTTCGCGCTTGTTCTGCGATCAGGTCCAGCAACTCAAGTGCTCTGTTCGCAGCGTCCGCACCTCCGTCCATGTCTCCGCGGACGAACTGCGGGCGAAGTTCCTCGATTTCTTCAAGTCGTGCGATCAAATCAGGCGCCGCAAGCTTGTACTTGCGAAGTACGCTGACTGTGCACATGGATGCATGCACCATGTCTTCCGACGGCTCACTGACGCCGCTTTCATGCAGCACATGGTTGACCCAGTGCGTACCTGCAAGCATGGCAGCTTCAATCCGAATTTCCCAATCCGAATCAGTGAGCTTGACAAGCGATCGTTCAATTCGTTCTGCCTTGTCGCGGTGATTTCCTGGGGTCATGGATGTGTGCCCTGAGGGACCAATGCCTCGTAGACGGATAGTGCTTGCGACAGCGCGAGATTGCAGTCATCGACAATCGCTGGGGTTGGGGTGCGATCTCCGCGCAAGCAAGGATCACGGTGTTCTTCCAGTGCATGCAATGCTGCCTCCAGGCGCTGGATGGGCTCTGGCATGTCGCCAGGAATGGGCGGCCAGCCGACATGGCTCACATCCCCCGGACCGCGCAGTTCCCTGCAGCAGCTTCCGTCACTCTGGGGTACGACGTGCACACCGGGGATCGTGGAAAAAGCGCGATCTTCGCTGGTAAATCCTGTTGCATGCAGCGAGGCGTTCCACATGTTGGTTCCCGCGGTAAGGCTCGTCCAGTACCAGAGTTCAAAGTCTGCAAGAGGGTCGAGTCGATCGCGGAGCTGCAGAAGGCGACTGATCTTGTCAACGTGAGAGGCGATCTTCATGGTCTCTCAATCCGGCCTGATATTTCCGTCCACGACGACCTTCCGCCAGGTCACCAGGTCGCTCTCTATCATTTGCGCGAATGCCTGACGACTCACGGGGGTTGCAGGCGGGATATTCATCTGGCGAAGGGATTCTCCGAATTCTGGCTGCACCAATTCATGATTGATGGCCGCATGCAGGCGCTCAAGCAACCCCGATGGCGTATTTTTGGGTGCAAAAACACCTTGCCAACCCGTGGCGGTAAATGGATAGCCTTGCTCGGAAAGCGTTTTGACATCGGGCAGTTTGGGGCTGCGCATCGTGCCTGACAATGCGATGCCGCGCAGCTTCCCTTGCGCAATAAAGCCCAGCGGAGAAACCACGTCCACCCAGCCGATGGGAATCACGCCGGAGACAATGTCAGTCAGCAACCCGGGTGATGTCTTATAGGGGACGTGATTGATGGTCAGGCCTGTTCGTTGCTTGATCCACTCCATCGTCAGGTGGCCGTTCGAACCGACGCCCCAACTTCCATACGATTGGTATTTTTTGGGATCGCTTCGCAGCAGATCAACCAGTTCGGGGAGCGTGTTCGCGGGCACCGAAGAGTGCACTGCAAGCAGCACACCACCTACGGAAGATAGCGCCAAGGGCTCCAGGTCTCGCAAGGTTTTAATCGGAAGGTCTGGATTCAGGGCCTCAGCCATCACCATGGATGAGGCTGTGCTGTGCAAAAGCGTATAGCCATCCGGTGCGGCGGTTTTGACCGCGGAGGTACCGATCAATCCATTCGCGCCAGAGCGATTTTCTATGACAAATGGCTGGCCCAGCGTTTCCCCAAGCTTGGTGTAGAGTTTTCGCGCCATGGCGTCCAACACGCCGCCTGCTCCCCCTGGCACGATGACTTTAATGGGGCGTGATGGCCAGCTGTTGCTACCTTGAGCGCCGGCCAAATTGCTCATCAGAGATGCTGCCGCGCCAAGTACCAGCTCCCTGCGAGTCAATGATGTAGTCATCTATTGTTTCCTTGAAGGTTCGCGTGCCTGAGGCTTCAGGTCGGCTTGCGCAGGAATCCCTGGTTGCCGCCATTGCGATTGGGCGCGAAGCCATTGGCCTGAAGCGTCTCTTCCGTCGTTTCGTAGAAGACCCCGATCTTCATGATCTCTCGTGCCTGCTGCGCTGTCGCGATGGGGCGGCCAAATTCGCCAGAGATACGCACCAATTGCTTGATCTGCTCGACCGAACTCATCTTGCCCGTGCGAGTCTGGTTCCAGAGCACGTCCTCGATGCCGCACCGCACATGCAGGCCCAAGGCGATCCCGATCATGTTCACGGGCAGCACATTGAGCACCGAACTCTCCACCGTCACCACCGCGCCGTCGGGCGCAGCACGCAGGAAGTTGGCCAGGTTGTAGATGTTCGCTTGATCCATGCCGCCGCTGATGGCGACCCAGTTCATCACCAGTGGGCCCTTGTAGACGCCGCGGCGAATCATCCGCTCGATCGTTTCAAAGCTGTTGATGTTGTAGCACTGGAACTCGCTCTGAATTCCGGCAGCGGTCAGGCGTCGAATGTGCTCTTCGGCCCAGCTGGGATTCGAGGGCACGACCATGTCCTTGTAGGTTGCATAGAGGTGAGGGAATCCCCGCGAAACTCCCTTGAAATCATCAATGCCCGCATGCTCCGTCACATTCATCTGCGTCGTGTTGACGGTCACCGTCACCTGGTCGGGCTTCGGAGTAAGTTCAGCCAACATATGCCGCGTGTCATCGCTCAGCCACTTGGCGGCGGCGCCATCATCCTCGGGCGCGAAACTGATGGAGCCGCCCACCTGGATGATCATTTCCGGCACCCGGGCGCGCACCCCGGCGATCAGCTCATTGAACATGGACAGGCGCTTGCTGCCCTTGCCATCGGCTTCACGCACATGCAGATGCAGCACGGTGGCACCGGCTTCGTAGCAATCCACGGCCTTCTGGATCTGCTCCTCCATCGTGACCGGGATGTCTTCCGGGAAGTCCGAGGGAATCCAGCCCGGCGCATAGGGCGCGGCGGTAATGATCAGCGGCTGCTGGTTCTCGGGATACAGGTGGCCGTCAAGGAAGTTCATGGCGATGGGTCTCCGGGTTGAAGGGTGAATGTCGAGAATGGGTTGCGTGTGCCGGTCCGTTCGGGAGCTGGGCCCATGCAAGCAGTATCTGGCGCGTCGGCGACAAGCCCTTGCTTATTTGGGACACAAGTTTGTCAATTTGGGCGGGAAGAATCGCGAGCCAAGACACAGGCGTTGCCCCGCGCCAGTCGGGCTCGGAGACCCGAGCTCAAAGCTGCCGCGCCGGAAAGGCAATGCCAGGCTCGCCGGCACGCCACTGCGGATACTTGTCCATCACCTGCGCGAAGACTGGCGCGCTCAATCGCGCCGAAAGCCATTCGCGCAATCGTGGCCACGGCTGCGCATCGAACCACGTTGCATCGACTTGCGCAAACTGCCGCACGAAGGGTGCGATCGCGATATCCGCGAGGGCAGGGTGCTCGCCGTGCAGGCAGCGTGATGCTTGCAATCGCGCATCGAGCCGCATCAGGAATGCAGCGCCGCGCGTGCGGTGCGCGGAGGCGTCGCCGTCCGGCTGCCGTTCCGGATACTTGTAGCCATCGAGGTGCCGCTTGAATTCGCCATCGCATTCGACAATGAGCGACAGCGTCTCGTCGAGCCGCTTTCGATCCGTCGGCAACCAGTGCGCCGGGTCGTTGCGCCGCAAGGCCCAGAGCATGATGTCCAGGCTCTGGTCGATCACACGGCCGTCCACGTCGACCAGCACCGGCACGGTGCCCTTGGGCGAAGCGGCGAGCAGTTCCGCCGGCTTTTCGCGCAGGACGACTTCACGCAGCTCGCACTGCTGGCCGCTGGCCGCAATCGCCATGCGTGCCCGCATGGCATACGGGCAGCGCCGGAATGAATACAGGACGGGCAGTGCGTCCGAAGATTTCAGATCAGCCGACGAATCGTCTTCTTGCGCCATACGAAGCGGTAGTAGCACGCCTGCATCGTGAGCATGGCCGTGAAGGCCACCGGATACGCGATCCAGATTCCGTTGAGACCCATCCGATGGCTCATCCACCACGCGACCGGCACTTCGATCAGCGCGATGCAAAAGATCGAGATGCTGGTGGGCACCAGCACCGAGCCGCTGGCGCGCATGATCCCCGAGAGGGCGGAGCCCATGCCGAAGATCACCGTGCTCCACAGCATGATGTGCAGCAGCGTTTGCGCCACGTCGATCACCGGCTCGCTGGTGATGAAGAAGCCCATCAGCGGGCGCGAGAACAGATAGCCGAGCACAACGAGCGACCCCGTGAGCACGAGGTTCATCTGCAGCGCGGTGCGCGTGATCGCGCCGAGGCGATTCACCTGACCGGCGCCGATCGCCTGCGCGCCGAGGATGGACGCCGTGATCGCGATCGAGATCGCCGGAAACTGCACATACGCCACGACCTGGTTCACTGCGCCGTATGCTGCCGTCGCGTGCGAGCCGTAGGCATTGACGAAGGAGAGCAGGGCGATTTCGGCCAGCGACACGACGATCATCTGCACCCCGGTGGGCACGCCGACCTTGAGCACAGCCTTGAGCAGTGCGGGCCGCACCCGCAGATGGCGCACGAAGTCGGCATCGGGCGCGAGCGGGCTCTTCTTGTGCCTCAGGTGAAAGGCCAGCCAGATCGTCGCGACCACGAACGCGATCACCGTGGCGCACGCGCCGCTTGCCACGCCCAGCTTGGGCAGGCCGAACCAGCCGCGAATCAGCGCCGGCGTGATCACCAGTCCGAGAAGCGTGGAGATCATCAGCGTGTAGAGCGGCGTCACCGTGTCGCCCACGCCGCGCAGCATCGCCGTCGACAGCAGGAACACGAAGAGGCCGGGCATCGCGATCAGGATGATTCGCGCATAGCTCGTGGCGTCGGCCAGGATGTCCGGCGGTGTGCCCAGCAGATTCAGCATCGGCTCGGTGAAAGCACCGCCGAAAAGCGCCACGCACAGCCCGAACAGCACGCCGACGGTGAGCGTGGTACCGGCGACGGCCCGCGCCTTGTCGGGCTCGCGCGCACCCCAGGCCTGCCCGATCAGCACCGACGCACCGGCACCGAGGCCGATGGTGAAGGCGATGAAGAAGAACATCACCGGGAAGAAGCTCGACACCGCCGCGAGCGCGCCGACACCGATCATTTGTCCGAGATAGACGTTGTTGAGCGTGCCCGACAGCGACTGCAGGATGTTGCTCAGCAGCATCGGCGCGAGGAACAGAAGGAAGGTCTTCCACAGCGGCCGCGACGCCATGGCCGCCGCGCGCGGATTGGCGTGCGAGGCAATCGGCGGCGGCACCGGGTCGGCGACCGATGCGGGCGGTGCGGCGATTTCGCCCGCGTGCTGGATGTCGTCTGCGTCGATGGCGGTGGTTCCGGCTGTCTGGATCGGCGGCTTCATGCGGCGCTCCAGGCCGCGGCGGCGAGTTTGTGCAGGTGCGACCGCAGATCGTCGGGCCAGGGGCCGATGAGTTCGTCGAAGCGCTCGCGCTCGCCGGCAAAGAGCGCGCGGGTGGCTTCCTCGAAGCCAGGCAGGTCGCCCGCGATGGCCGTCATGAAGCGATAGGTGGTTTCGCGTGCGGCGCGCTTCGCATCGCGGTCGGCATGCACGTGGCGCGCCTCGTCGACCAGACGCCGCAGGGCCACCGAGGCGCCGCCGGGTTGCCGCGCGAGCCAATCCCAATGGCGCGGCAGCAATGTGACTTCGCGGGCGACGACGCCGAGCTTCGGGCGCCCGACGCTGCGTGCAGACTGTTCTTCGGATGACGAAGCTTGCGGCTCGGGGGCGGGTTCGTCGCGCAGATCGAGATCGAGGCGCTCGCCCGTGGCGTCGTCGAATACGAAGGGCAGCGCCGTGTCCGTTCGGCCGCATTGCTTGCGCAATTGCGCGATGACCTGCGAGCGCGGACCCGAGGCGATGCGCCGGAAGCCCGCGAAGGCCGTGAGATGGGATTCGGAAGGGGATTCTGAGGCGGATGGGGTCATGGGGCGCGAATAATACCCGGGCAAAAAGCAATCCGCAATCTACCCGGATGAAATTTCTTCAGGATCACGGTGTCCGTCGCATGCTGCGCCACCAGCGGCACGTGCTGCTCTTCAAGCGACGACCTGCACGCCAAGGCGCGCTTTGCCGCACGAGGGAAAGCAGGTTGTCTTTCCACGCTTTCCAGCGCGGATACCACTGTGCGAACCAGGGGATGCGCATCAGCGCCGGCTCGACGAGTTGGAACAGGCGCGCGAGGATCGCCGTCCCGGCCACCTTGGCCGTGAGCAGCAGGATCACGGCGCTCTTGGCGTGTCCCTCGGCCAGCAGGAACAGGCCCGCCAGCTTGACCGGCAACAACAGCAGCATCGGCGAGAAGAAGACCAGCACGGCGCCCCATGGCGGCAAGCCTCGCACGACGCTTTCCACGCGCGCCCAGATGGGCAGACGGGCCAACAGCGCCCCAACCTTGGCAAGCGGTTCCCAGCCCCATTCCTCGAACAGCAGCACCGGCACCAGCAATGCCGTCAAGATCGCCCGCAGGATATTTTTCAGGAAGCGCATTGCGGGCCATTGTGGCCGGCCCGACATGGCGATCCGGCGGTCGATCGTCGCGAGTCGCTACACGAAGTAATTACACGAAGAAATGCGGGCCGGACCACACTTTGCCTATGGCAAACTTCGCCGCTTTATCCGCAAGGCGCCCGATGGCGGCGCCGGACCCAGGGACGTCCTTCAGACATGCAAAAAATCATTCGCCAGCTCGCCGCCGAGATCAAGGTCGGTGAGCACCAGGTGAAGGCTGCCGTCGACCTGCTCGACGGTGGCGCCACCGTGCCCTTCATCGCGCGCTATCGCAAGGAGGCCACGGACGGTCTCGACGACATCCAGCTGCGTGAACTGGAGGTGCGCCTCTCTTACCTGCGCGAACTCGAAGATCGCCGCGCGGCGGTGCTGAAGAGCATCGAGGAGCAGGGCAAGCTCACGCCCGAACTGCGCGCTGCGATCGACGCCGCGCCGACCAAGCAGGAACTGGAAGACCTCTACCTTCCCTTCAAGCCCAAGCGCCGCACCAAGGGCCAGATGGCGCGCGAAGCGGGCATCGAGCCGCTGGCCGACAAGCTCTTTGCCGACCCGACCTTGAACCCGGCCGATGAGGCCGCGGCATTCGTCAAGCCGGCCGCCGACGGCCTGGATTTCTCCACCGTGCAACTGGTGCTCGACGGCGTCCGCGACATCCTCTCCGAGCGCTGGGCCGAAGATGCCGCACTCGTGCAGCGGCTGCGTGAGTGGCTGTGGGCCGAGGGCCTCTTCAAGTCCAGCCTGATGGCGGGCAAGGACGAGAACAACGCCGACGTCGCGAAATTCCGCGACTACTTCGACTACGACGAACCCATCGGCCGCGTGCCTTCGCATCGCGCATTGGCGGTGTTCCGTGGTCGCGCGCAGGAATTCCTCGATGCCAAGCTCGTGCTGCCGGTCGAGCCCGAACCGGGCAAGCCTTCGATCGCCGAAGGCAAGATCGCGCTGCACCTGGGCTGGAGCCATGCAGGCCGCGCGGCCGACGACCTGATCCGCAAGTGCGTCGCCTGGACGTGGCGCGTCAAGCTGGCGCTGTCGACCGAGCGCGACCTGTTCACGCGTCTGCGCGAAGAGGCGGAGAAAGTCGCCATCAAGGTCTTCGCCGACAACCTGCGCGACCTGCTGCTGGCCGCGCCGGCCGGCCAGCGCGTGGTGATGGGCCTCGATCCGGGCATCCGCACCGGCGTCAAGGTCGCCGTGGTCGATTCGACGGGCAAGTTGGTCGAGACCGCCACCGTGTTCCCCCACGAGCCCCGCAAGGACTGGGAAGGCTCGCTCCACACGCTGGGTAAGCTGTGCGCCAAGCACAGTGTGAATCTGATCGCCATCGGCAACGGCACCGCCAGCCGCGAGACCGACAAGCTGGCCGCCGATCTCATCAAGCTGCTGGCCAAGATGAGCGCCCAGGCGGGCGTCGAGCCGCAAAAGATCGAGAAGGTGGTCGTGAGCGAGGCCGGCGCTTCCGTCTATTCCGCGAGCGAATTCGCGTCGCAGGAAATGCCGGATGTCGACGTGAGCCTGCGCGGCGCCGCCAGCATCGCTCGGCGCTTGCAGGACCCGCTGGCTGAATTGGTGAAGATCGACCCGAAGTCGATCGGCGTCGGCCAGTACCAGCACGACGTGAACCAGAGCGAACTCGCACGCACGCTGCATGCGGTCGTCGAGGATTGCGTGAACTCCGTCGGCGTCGACCTGAACACCGCCAGCGTGCCGCTGCTGTCGCGCGTGTCCGGCCTGTCGGCAAGCGTCGCCAAGGCCGTGGTGCGTTGGCGCGAGGCCAACGGCGCGTTCGCAAGCAGGCAGCAGTTGCTCGACGTGAGCGGCTTCGGCGCCAAGACCTTCGAACAAAGCGCCGGCTTCCTGCGCATTCGCGGCGGCGCGAATCCGCTCGACATGACCGGCGTGCACCCGGAAACCTATCCGGTCGTCGAGAAAATGATCGAGAAGACAGGCAAGCCGGTGGTCGAGTTGATGGGCCGCGCGGAGATGCTGAAGACGCTCAAGCCAGAGCTTTTCGCGAACGAGAAATTCGGTGTCATCACCGTCAAGGACATCCTCGGCGAACTGGAGAAGCCCGGCCGCGATCCGCGCCCGGATTTCAAGGTGGCGCGCTTCAACGACGGCGTCGAGGACATCAAGGACCTGGTCGAAGGCATGGTGCTCGAAGGCACGGTGAGCAACGTGGCGCAGTTCGGTGCCTTCGTGGATCTTGGGGTGCACCAGGATGGGCTGGTCCACGTCAGCCAGCTTTCGCACAAGTTCGTCAACGATGCACGCGAGGTCGTGAAGACCGGCGACATCGTCAAGGTCAAGGTGATGGAAGTCGACGTGGCGCGCAAGCGCATCGGCCTGTCGATGAAGCTCGATGCGGCACCGTCGCGTCGCGACAGCCCACGCGAGAACCGGTTCGAAGGCGCAGGGCGCGGACAGCAGGGTCCGCGCCGCGACAACTCGCCGCAGCCGACTGGGCAAATGGCGTCGGCCTTCGCCAAGCTGCAAGGCCTTCGCAAGTAGGCGTCATGGCGGTGGGCGCACGATTCTTGCCAGCGGTGGAGGCATGAAGGCGCTTCGCATCTACGCAGGGCCGGTTGCTCGGGAACACATCGCTGCACAAGGACTGCGACCGCAGGACGTGCGCACCGTTCCTGGCGCGGCGGGCGGGCCCAAGGGCCTGATCCTCGGTCCGATCGATTGCTTCCTGTTTGGCGAATGGCTGCCGCAGTCCACGCAGGCCATCGATCTGGTCGGTGCGTCGATCGGCGCATGGCGGCTTGCCAATGCCTGCCTCACCGATGCGAAGACGGCCTTCGAGCAGTTCGAGCACGGCTACATCCATCAGCATTTCGAGGTGCCCGTGGGCAAGAAGCGCCTGAGTGCCAGGCAGATCAGCGCCTTGTTCGGCGAAGGGCTGCGCGACTTCTATGGCGGTCGCACGCAGGAAGTGCTTGGCCATTCGCGCTACAGCCTGCACGTGATCACCGCGCGGGGGCGCCACATTCTGGGCCGCGAGGGCCGCGCTCGCACGCCCGTCGGCTACCTCGGCGCCTTCATCACCAACAGCGTGCGCCGCAAGAGCCTGGGCGCCTGGCTCGAACGCGTGGTGTTCTCGACGCCGGGTGCGAAGCTGCCTTTCGGCACGCAGGATTTCCGCACGCGACAGGTCGACCTGATCGAAGCCAACTTCGAGTTGGCCTTGCAGGCTTCGTGCTCGATCCCGTTCATGCTCGAGGCGGTGCACGACATTCCCGGCGCACCGCCCGGCGCGTACTGGGACGGCGGCATCACCGACTACCACCTGCACCTGGACTACGCCAACGCGGACGGCATCGTGCTGTATCCGCATTTCCAGAAGGCCGTGGTGCCGGGCTGGCTGGACAAGGGATTCAAGTGGCGCCACAAGGCCACAGGCTTTCTCGACCGCATGGTGGTTTTGGCGCCAAACCCGGAATGGGTCAAGTCGCTGCCGAACGGCAAGCTGCCGGACCGTAACGACTTCTTGCGCTACGGCAACGATGTGCCGGCGCGCGTCAAGGCATGGAGCACGGCGGCGAAGGAATCGCAGCGGCTGGCGGACGAGTTTGCTGAATGGCTCCACAAGGGCAGGGCGGACGAGGTCCTCTCGCTCTGATGGCGCGACCTCGCGCTCCGGCTAAAGTCGAGGGCACACCGGAGACATACCCCCATGACCGTCACCCGAATCGTCGGATTGATCCTGATCGTTGCGGGCATCGCCGCGCTCGGCATGGGCGACTTCAGTTTCACCAAGGAAACCCATCAGCTCAAGATCGGTCCCGTCGAACTCTCGGTGAAGCAGAAGCAGGAAGTCGATTTCCCGATCTGGGCCGGCGTGGCCGCGATCGTGGTGGGTGGGGCGTTGCTCGTATTCGGCGGCAAGAAGGGCTGAGACGTCCGCTTCCTCGGCTCGACGGGCCCTCAGCCGAAATCCTGTTCACGAAGCTCGATCGGCTGGCCGTGCGGCGTGCGGTCGGCGGCGTGGTCCCAGGCATCACGGTAACGCGCCAGTTCTTCGGACGAACTTGCCCCCTTGCTGGCGACCAGCGTCTCCAGCGCGGCGAGCCAGTGGCGGTAGTAGGTGTCGCCCCTGTCGGCGTCGCCGGCCGCCTGCGCGGCGCTGATCTGGAGGGCGAGTGCGTCCGCCCATTCGGGCCAGGTGAACAGCCCGCGCTGGTGGAGCGACACGGTCATCGCGAAGGCGTGCGCCTCCCATGGTTCGCGGAAGACGGGCTCGACGCCGTCGTTCGTCGGCATATTGGGCAACAAGGGCGTTGCGGCGATCATGTGGCGGGCTCCAGGTAGCTTTCCCACGCATCGACCGACACGCTGAGCCCGGGCCCGGCGCCCGCGCCCCACAGCGTGTCTCCATCGAAGACCACCGTGTAGAGCCATTGCGGCTGTTCGCCCAGGCCCTGCGCGTGCGCGTCGGCGAAGACGTGCATGCCGTGCAGATGTTCGATGGTGCCGACCTTGCCCTGCACATACCCGGGAAGGCGGGTGTGATGCTCGACGTGGCCGGCGCGCGTGCGCACGCGTTGACCGATGGCGAAGCGTGCCGGTGCGGTGGCTGGCCGCTCGACGGACGTGCCTCGCGCCAGCGCCGCCGGAACGTCGGCTGCCTGCAGCACGCGCTTCACCGGCTGCGGCGGGTGCAGCATGCGGCCGGCGGCCAGTTCGTCTGGCAGCACCTGCGAGCGTTCGGCCATGAGCTTTTCGAGTGCGGCCAGCCAGATCTGGTAATAGCTCAGTCGCGAATAGTTCGGTAGGGTTTCCCGCGCGCTGCGGCTGGCGTCGATGTTCCAGGAGCCGGTGCCGCCCATGGCCAGCGTCAGTGCCAGCACGCGCGCTTCCCATGCCGAATGAAAGGGCTCGCCTTCGTGTTCGGGCACGATCGCGTCAGGCATGTCGCGGCCTCCGAGGTCTGCATGGGAGGTGTAGGTCATTGCGTGGCCTCCGGTGTGCGCGGCAGGCCGGTGCCGATCATGGCGTCGCGCGTCACCAGTTCTGCCAATGCCTCTTCGCTCCAGCCTTCGGTGCCGGCAGGCCGTTGCGGAATCACGAGATAACGCACCTCGGCCGTCGAATCCAGCACGCGTATCGCGGTCGATTCGGGCAGATCGACACCGAACTCGGCCAGCACGCCGCGCGGGTCCCTGACGGCGCGCGAGCGGTAGGGCGCGCTCTTGTACCAGGTCGGTGGCAGGCCGAGCACGGGCCACGGATAGCAGCTGCACAGCGTGCAGACCACCATGTGATGACGGTCATCGGTGTTGGCCACGGCGACCATGTGCTCGCCCTGGCGACCGGTGTAGCCGAGCGAGGCGATCGCGGCGGTGGCGTCTTTCAGCAGCCAGTCGTGAAACGCCGGGTCGACCCAGGCCTTTGCGACGACTCTGGCACCGTTGCGCGGGCCGATCCGGGTCTTGTAGGTGTCGATGAGCACGTCCAGCGCGGCCGGGTCGATGTAGCCCTTTTGCGTGAGCACGGTTTCGAGTGCGCGCACCCGAAGGTCCATCTCGCCCAGCTCGCTGTGGTCGTCGTCGTGATCGTGGTGGTGATCGTGTGCCATGGCCGCATGCTAGCGCCGCACGGCGATTTCGGGCGATCTCAGGACGCTGCTGCGATCGCCGCGCCGACCGAGGCAATCGTGGCGTTGCGCGCCTCCATCGAGGCGGTGCTCTCGGTCAGGTAGACCGTGACCAGGATCGGCGCGCGCCCCGGCGGCCGCAGGATCGCGATGTCGTTGGCCGTGCCGCGGTCACCCGATCCGGTCTTGTCGCCGACCTTCCAGTCGGCCGGTACGCCGGCGCGCAGACGTTGTCCGCCGGTCTGGTTGGCATCGAGCCAGCCCAGCAGGTCGGCGCGCGACGACGCCAGCAACGTATCACCCAAAAGAATTTTTCGCATGTTCGCCAGCATCGCGCCTGGCGTGGTGGTGTCGCGCGGGTCGCCCGGAAGGGCTTCGTTGAGCGCAGTCTCCGTGCGGTCAAGGCGTGTCTGCGCGTCGCCGATCGAGCGGGCGAAGCGCGTCAGGCCGGCCGGCCCACCGATGCTGGCGAGCATCAGGTTGCCGGCCGTGTTGTCGCTCTGCGTGATCGCTGCCTTGCAGATTTCCGCCAGTGTCATGCCCGCGCCGCCGACGCGCTTTTCCGTCACGGGTGAATAGTTCACGAGATCGCTTGCGCGAAAGACGATGCGGCGATCCAGTCGTTCTTTCTTCTGGTCGACACGAGCGAGGATCGCCGCGGCGGCCAGGAGCTTGAAGGTGCTGCACATCGGAAAGCGCTCGCTGTCGCGATGCCCCGCGCGCAGGCCGCTGCCGGTGTCGAGCACGGCGATGCCGAGCCGGGCGCCCGCGGCTTTCTCGATCTCCGCGAAACGCTGCGAGAGTTTGGGTTCGTTGCCAGTGCGGGCGAGGGCCGAGGTGCAAGCCAGGGAGCCGAGAGAGGCCAGCAGGCCGGCCGAAAACAGTCGTCGATGAATCATGCGTTCTCCTGAAAGCGGATGACTTTCGGCGCTTTCGGGCGGTTTCACAAACGATGGTATTTTCTGGCTCGCAAAAGAAAAGCTTTGGTCAGCGATGGCACGCACTCATCTTCCCCTCAACGCCTTGCGCGCCTTCGAATGCGCTGCGCGCCATTCCAGTTTCACGCTTGCGTCGGCGGAACTCAACGTGACCCAGGCCGCGGTGAGCCAGCAGGTGCGCGGACTGGAATCGCGGCTCGGCGTCGCACTGTTCAGGCGCCTGCCGCGCGGCCTCGCGCTCACGGACGAGGGCCATGCGCTGCTGCCGGTGCTGGCCGATGCCTTCGGGCGCATGGAGGCGGTGGTCCAGCAGTTCGACAACGGTCATTTCTTCGAGGTGCTGAGCATCGGCGTGGTCGGCACCTTTGCGGTCGGCTGGCTGATGCCGCGGCTGCGGATGTTCCGGGAAAACTGTCCCTTCATCGACCTGCGCTTGATGACGCACAACAACGTGGTCGACCTGGCCGCCGAAGGGCTGGATTTCGCGATCCGCTTCGGCGACGGCAACTGGCAGGGCCTGCAGGCCGATCACCTGATGGCGACGCCGCTGACGGTGCTTTGCGCGCCCGCGACGGCAGCGCGCGTGCGTCGCGCGCAGGACCTGTTGCACGAGACACTGCTGCGCTCCTATCGGGCCGAGGACTGGCCGGGATGGTTCACCGCCGCCGGGCTCGATGCCCCCGCGATTCGCGGCCCGGTGTTTGATTCGTCGCGACTGATGGTCGAAGCCGCCATCCAGGGCGCAGGCGTCGCGCTCGCGCCGGCCTCGATGTTCGAGCGCGAGCTTCAGGAAGGCCGGCTGCTCCGCCCGCTGGCCACAGAGGTCATGACGGGCAGTTACTGGCTGACGCGGCTGCGGTCGAAACCCATGAGCCCGGCGATGAAGTTGTTCCGCGATTGGCTGCTGGAACAGACCGGCAACGTCGACTGAAAGTCCGTCGCTGTCGACGCGCGAATAGCGCGCTGGGCGCTCCCCGGAAGCAGTCGTCCAACGCTCCGCTGCAACCGATTGTTAGCCGCGCGCGCGCCGGTAGTGCATGGCGACCGCGCCGTTGCTGAGCGGCTTCGCCGAGATCAACTCAAGCCGTCGCGTGCTGGGCAGCCCGCTCTGGTACAGGGTCGGGCCGTGGCCGGCGATCCTGGGGTGAACGAGGAACTTGTACTCGTCGATCAGATCCAGGCGGTCCAGCTCGGTCGCGAGCTTGCCGCTGCCGAGGAGCACTCCGGCCGGGGTCGCGTCCTTGAGCTTTTGCACGCCCGAGCGCAAGTCGCCGGCGATGTGGTGGCTGTTGGTCCACGGGAAGTCCGTTCGTGTCGACGACACGACGTACTTCGGCTTGATCTCCAGTTTGACCGCCCATTCGCGCACCGTCGGCGGCGCCTCCACATCRCCGCGGGCGACCGCCGGCCAGTAACTCTCCATCATCTCGTAGGTGGCGCGGCCCCACAGCATCGCCCCACCCTCGTCCATGAGGCGGGTGAAGAAGGCGTGCGTCTCGTAGTCGGCGATTCCCTCCTGGTGGTCAACGCAGCCGTCCAGGGTGACGTTGAGGCTGAAGGTTAGAAGTCCCATGCGAGTCTCCTCCGAGTTGGGCGGTCCGCTGGACCGTCGCCCCTAGTCAGCGATACCGCCCGTACTCAGCCTTGGGGCGGAATGGATCGTAGGACGTCCCTGAAAACGCCAAACTGCAATTTGAATGCTTGCGGGCTGTAGTCTTGGTAGTAGCCTGCCGTCACCGCGACAACGAGTTTGCGCTCCGGGACGATGCGAATTGACTGGCCGCCGCGACCCAGTGCGCCAATCCAGGTAACCACACCGTCGTTGGTCCGGGCGCGGCCGAGCCACCAGAGATACCCATAGTATTGATCGTCCGTCGCCTTGATCTTTGATGTCGTCGAGGTCTCGATCCAATCTCTGGAGACGATTTGACGGTCGTTCCACCGCCCGCCCGCGAGGACAAGCTGGCCGATCTTTGCCATGTCGCGCGGTCGCAAGCGTAACCCTCCTCCGGCATCGGTATCGCCCTTGACCCGGCTCCACTCCACGTCGGTAATGCCCAGCGGTTCGAACAGCACTTCTCGGGCAAATTCGTCCAAGGGCCGTCCGGTCGCCTTGCGAACGATGACGGACGCGAGGGTCAGCGCCCCGGTGTTGTAAAAGAACTCCTGGCCTGGCGGCGAAGTCGAGGCCAAGCCGAGGACATAGCGAGACGGGTCCGCCGACCTGTGCATGCGCGATTCGTCGTTGTTCTCCCCGGTGGCTGGAGTCGCCTCCACCCACTCCAGACCCATCGTCATGGTGAGCACGTGCACCAGTTGAATGCGATCCTTCTCAGGCGAACGCAAGTCTGCGCACTCGGGGAAGAAGTTGAAGATCGGTTCGTTGACGCTGCGGATCAGTCCCCGATCGATAGCGATCCCGATTGCAAGCGACGCAACGCTTTTTGAAACCGACTTCATGTTGTGCAGGGTGTCGACATCAAAGACGACTTCTTTCACCCGACTGCCAAAAAACAGGCTGGGTACCTCGTCGGGACCGCTGAAGTACCGCTCGAACACCAGCTTGTCGCTGCGTGCTACCAGCACGGCATGTATGTTGGATGAGACCGCGAGTTGAGCAGCCATCCTGCACAGCGCTCCGCCGTCGATGAGCTTGTCGTCAATGTTGGCGGAGACCGCCCACCCATCGTCTCGCGCAGGTGGAGCACCGCAACCATCGGACGGGCCCGCGAACGCTGGCAACCCAGGGAGCGATGCAAGCGCAGTTCCGCCGAGAAGTGAAGCAAACTGGCGCCGCCTCATATTCCGTCCTTTCGTCCAGGTGAAGCCCGACGCTGGGAGTGTAGGACCGCCATTGGCTGAAAGCCGAGATCACTTTGACCACCGGTTGCTTGCGCCACCGTCCTTAGAGGCTGTTGGTCAGCCTTCTTGCCAGGATTCTGACCGACAAAGGAAGGTCCGGTCTTGGCCGCTTCTGCCCTCCGAGGCACGCGCATCAGCCTTTTGAGCCGAGCCCCTTTCGCACGGGCTGGCCCTCGATACCGAACGCCAGAACTGCGGGCCCGTCAGGTACGAATCCATTGCGGAGGTAGAACGTTCGAGCTGTGCGCGTGCTCTCCAGGCGCAATGCCTCGACCCCTGCCCGAGTCGGCGGTCCAAGACACCGCGTCGGGACCCACAGCCATCGCGATGGACGCGACAGCGCAGAGAGAGGCGAAAACGACAGCTTTGCGCATTTGACGTCCACTCGACTACAACATGAGCGCACGGCTTCGCTATCCACGACCGAACAATCCAGGCCGAGTGCTTGCCTTCGGAGGTGCCCGCGCGCATTAGCCTCTATCTTGACTTGTCCGGCGGTGCGCCTGGAGACCAGTACTACCGCACCGCAGGAACGCGCTTGACCAAGGCTTAGAGTGTAGCTATATTTAGCTCCAAATACGGAGCTATTTATGGAAGCCATTCTCGCCGACGTCGCCGTAAGCATGTCCGAGTTCAAAAAGAACCCGGCCGCAGTGCTAAGGGAGGCGAACAACCGTCCCGTTGCGGTACTCAACCACAATCGCGCCGCGTTCTACATGATCGAGCCTCGCCTCTTCGAGGCCATGATGGAGGAACTCGCCGACCAGGAGCTGTACCGCAAGGCCGTCAGCCGCTTGGCCGAGAAGTCGCGAGCCGTCGAGGTCGACATTGACGACCTCTAAAGGCAAGCCGAAGCACAAATACAAACTTCGCTTCATGCCGGAGGCCTTGGAGGAGTGGCGCAAGCTTGATGGCTCTGTTCAGGCGAACCTCAAGAAGCTGCTCGCCAAGCGACTCGACAACCCTCATGTGCCTGGAGGAGAGCTGCATGGACCGCTCGCGGGCTGCTACAAGATCAAGCTGCGGCAGCAAGGCGTGCGCCTGGTCTACTCGGTCGAGGACGACCACTTGCTGGTGACTGTTGTGGCCGTCGACAAGCGAGAGAACGGCGTGGTCTACCAGTCCGCGCTTGCACGCCTTTCTGTCGCGGCGGTTGCGCTTTCGAAAGCACTGCGCGAGAAGTTGAAGAAGTAGTCAGCAGGTTGGCGCGGTCTGCTCGGCACAAAGCAACTGCATGAACGCTGTGGCGCAGACAAGCTTCAACCTCGGGTAACGGAAGCGGTTCATGTGGCGTCCTTTTAGGATGAATCGTTGAACGTTCGCATGGCCTTGCTTTGCTTCTACATCGACGCTTCAAGCATCCGCCGATAGTCGTCCCGTGTGGCGAGCCGCGGGTTGGTCTTGTGGCAATGGTCGACCATCGCGCCGTCGATCACCTGCTCGAAGATGTCCGGCGTCACGCCGACTTCAGCCAGGCCCTTGGGCAGTCCCAGGCGCGCGCACATTTCACGGATCGCGTCGCCGAGGTCACCGGCCGAATCCAGATGCATGGCGTGCGCCATGCGCTGGAGGCGCTGATCCTTCTGAACCGATTCGGCGCCGGCATTGAAGTGGATCACCGCCGGCAGGAAGAGGGCGTTCAGCGTGCCGTGGTGCAGCCGGGGATCGATGCCGCCCAGGCTATGGCTCAGCGAATGCACGCAGCCCAGGCCCTTCTGGAAGGCCATGGCGCCCTGCATCGAAGCGCTCATCAGGTTGAGCCGTGCCTCGCGGTCGCTGCCGTCCTTGGTGGCGCGTTCGATGTAGCCCCAGGCCCGTTCGAGCCCGTCGAGCGCGATGCCGTCGGCCGGCGGATTGAAGGCGGCCGACATGAAGGTTTCCATGCAGTGCGCAATGGCGTCCATGCCGGTCGCGGCGGTCAGCCGGGGCGGCAAGCCGAATGTGAGTTCGGGATCGCAGATGGCGGCCTTGGGCATCAGGAACCAGTTGTGGAAGCCGAGCTTGCGGTGGTCGTCGACGATCACGATTGCGCCGCGCGCGACCTCGCTGCCGGTGCCGCTGGTGGTGGGCACGGCGATCAGCGGCGCGACGCGCTCGGTGATCTTCGTCGAGCCGCCCTCGATGGTGGCGTAGATCTTGAGCGGGCCTTCATGCGTGGCCGCGATTGCGACGCCCTTGGCGCAGTCGATGGCGGAGCCGCCGCCGACGGCGATCAACCCGTCGCAGTTCTGCGCGCGGTACTGGGCGGCGGCGGCGCGCACGGCGGCTTCGGTCGGGTTGGAAGGTGTCTGGTCGAACACGGCCGCCGGCATGTCGCCGAGCGCGTCGAGCGCCTTCTGCAGGATGCCGGCCGCGCGCACGCCTGCGTCGGTCACGACCAGTGGCCGCTGGATGCCGATGCGTTCGCATTCGCTGCGAAGCAACTGGATGGCGCCGAAATCGAACTGGATCTGGGTGAGGTATTGAATAAGGGCCATGGTGCTTTTGGGTTTGTGCGGACGGTACGATGCGAGCCCTCGAATCTAACAAGCACGAAGCACTTTGGACACTCAAGAAACCCCTGCGCCAGACGCGATCGGGACAGCCGGCGGGGACTGACGAAATGGTCGCGCTCACCCCCAAGATGGCCAGCGTGGTCGAACGCATGGCGCGCGCAGGGCGTCCGCCGCTGCACGCGCTGCCCCCCGCCGAGGCCAAGGCCGCCTACGAAAAAGGCGCCGGTGTGCTCGAAGTGCCCAAGCCGCAGCTTGCGCGCGTCGAGGATTTCACCTTGGCCGCTCGCGACGGCTACGCACTTCCGGCGCGCTTGTATGCGCCGTCGAACGCGGTGTTGCCGGTGCTGCTGTTCTTTCACGGCGGTGGTTTCACGGTCGGCAGCATCGCCACGCACGACATTTTGTGCCGCGTGCTGAGCGAGAAGAGCGGCTGCGCGGTGGTTTCGCTGGACTACCGGCTGGCCCCGGAGCACAAGTTCCCGACGGCGTCGAACGATGCGTGGGATGCGTTCGAACACCTCGCCGGGAACGCAGGGCAGTGGGGCCTTGACGGCACGCGCATCGCGGTCGGCGGCGACAGCGCCGGCGGCACGCTGGCGGCGGTGTGCGCCATCCTCGCGCGAGATGCGGGAATTCCACTCGCGCTGCAACTGCTTTTCTATCCAGGCACCGCCGCGCACCAGGACACGCCTTCGCACAAGAAATACGCCGAGGGCCCACTGCTCGGCGAGGCGCTGATCAGCTATTTCTTCAACCTGTATGTGAATTCGCCCACCGATCGCGACGACTGGCGTTTCGCGCCCCTCAACGCCGAAGACGTCGAAGGCGTCGCGCCGGCGTGGATCGGCTTGGCGGAATACGATCCGGTCGTGGACGAAGGCATCGCTTATGCCGACAAGCTGCGCGCCGCGGGTGTGCCCGTCGACCTTGAAATCTATCGCGGCGTGATCCACGAATTCGTCAAGATGGGCCGCGCCATCCCCGAAGCGCTGCAGGCGCATGCCGATGCAGCCCGCGCACTCAAAGAAGCCTTGCAACCATGACTGAACAGCTCAAGAAATCCGACTTTCGTTTCTTCCACCGCCTGCGCGTGCGCTGGGCCGAGGTGGACATGCAGAAGATCGTCTTCAACGCGCACTACCTGATGTATTTCGACACGGCCATCGCCGACTATTGGCGCGCGATGGCGTTGCCGTATGAAGAGGCGATGCAGTCCCTGGGCGGCGACCTCTATGTGCGCAAGGCGACGGTCGAGTTCAATGCCTCGGCGCGGGTGGATGACCTGCTCGACGTCGGCATGAAGTGCGTGCGCGTGGGCAATTCGTCGATCTTGTTCGTCGGCGGCCTGTTCCGCGGCGATGAACTGCTGGTGAGCTGCGACCTGGTCTACGTGTACGCCGACCCGGCCACGCAGACCTCCAAGCCCGTGCCGCCCCTGCTGCGCGAGATTCTCGCGGGCTACGAGGCGGGCGAGCCGATGCGCGACGTTGCCACCGGCAACTGGGATTCGCTCGGGGAGGGCGCCGGCAAGGTGCGGCGCGAAGTCTTCATCGAGGAGCAGCGCATTCCCAAGGAACTCGAATGGGACGAGCACGACGCAAACGCGGTGCATGCCGTCGCGCGCAATCGGCTCGGACAGACGATTGCGACGGGCCGGTTGGTGGCGGAGTCAGCCGGTATCGGGCGCATCGGACGCATGGCCGTGCACCGCACGCTGCGCGGTGGCGGCCACGGAGAGGCGGTGCTGCGTGCGCTCGAAGCCGTTGCGGCAGCGCGCGGCGACCGCGAGGTCACCCTGCATGCGCAGCGCAGCGCCGAGGCTTTCTATACGCGGCTCGGATACGCACCGCACGGCGAGCCCTTCGAGGAAGCGGGCATCGCCCACATCGAAATGCGCCGGAAGCTCTGACCTCGCCGGCATCTGCCGGCATCGGCCGGGATTACCCGATGGCACGCGGCACAGGCGCCGCTCAAGATGGCCGCTCCTCATTTTTCGGAGACACAGCGATGGCCAACTTTGTTCTCGTCCATGGCGCCTGGCACGGCGGTTGGTGCTACCGGGAAACGGCGGATGCGCTGCGCGCGGCCGGACACACGGTGTTCACGCCCACGCACACGGGCGTCGGCGAGCGCGCGCACCAGTCGGCGGAAAACATCACGCTCGAAACCCATATCCGAGACGTCTGCGGCTGCATCGAGTGGGAAGAACTGAGCGACGTGATCCTGGTCGGCCATTCGTATGGCGGCATGGTCATCACCGGCGTGGCCGACCGCATGAGCGACAAGATCCGCTCGCTCGTCTATCTCGACGCCTTCGTGCCCGAGCATGGCGATTCGCTGAACGGCCTGCTGAACAAGGCGCTGGCGCCTGAAGTGGCCGCGCAGTTTCTCGGAGCCTTCCGTGGCACCGCCTTGCAGGACCACAGCGGATTGATGCAGCCGATTCCCGCCGAGATGTTCAACATCGCCCCGGCCAACCGCGCGCGCGTCGACCGCCTCTGCCGGCCGCAGGCGCTCGCGACCTTCGAGATGCCGCTGCTGCTCACTGGCGCGCTCGACAAGATCAAGAACCGCCTGTACATCCTCGCGGACAACTGGGACCCGAGCCCGTTTCGCTATTTCGCTGCCAAGGTCGAGAAAGCGTCGGGTTGGCGGCTGGTCAAGATGCCGGTAAGCCACGACGTGATGGTCGACATGCCCAAGGAACTTGCGGCGGAACTGCTCAAACTGGCCTGAACGCCGTCGCTGCCGCTCAGTTCAGCAGAGCCGTCACGCCAGTGTTGATGGCGAGACCGCCGAAGATCAACCAGGCGAACAACACGGCTGCCAATGCCAGCGGCTTGATACCGGCCTTGCGGACCGCTGAAACGTGGGTGGAAAGGCCCAGACCCGCCATGGCCATCGCGAGCAGTACGCCATCGATGCTGGTGATTTGACTCACGACGGCAGGCGGCAGCACGGCGAGCGAATTCAATCCCGCCACGGCAACGAAGCCAAACGCGAACCAGGGGATGACGAGGCCGCCGCCTTGCTTGGCATCGCCGCGGTTCTCGGTGCGGTCCGACGCGTCGTCGCGTCGTGACGACCGGGACAACCACGCCGACAGGATGATCAGGAATGGCGCCAGCATCATGACGCGGACCATCTTCGCGATCACTGCCGTGTTCGCGGCTTCTTCGCCGACCGCGCGTCCGGCTGCGACCACCTGGGCCACCTCGTGGATGGTCGAACCCGCGAATACGCCGTAGGCGTCCTGCGACATCGGGATCAGGTGGTATTGCGCATTCAGGTGGTGCAGGACGGGGTAGAGAAACATGGCGAGCGTGCCGAACACCACCACCGTGGCGACGGCGACCATGACCTGCTCGGCGCGGGCGCGCACCACGGGTTCGGCAGCCATCACCGCGGCCGCGCCGCAGATCGAACTGCCGGTACCGATCAGCATCGCCGTCTTGCGATCGAGGCCAAATACCCGTGTGCCCAGAAAGCAGGCCAGCCCGAAGGTGCTGCAGATCACCAGCGCGTCGATCGCCACGCCTGCCCAGCCCACGTTGCCGATGTCCTGGAAGGTGAGGCGCAGGCCGTAAAGAATGATGCCCAGCCGCAGCAGCTTTGCCTTGGACAGCGTCACGCCCGCGTCGGCAACCGTGCTGATCCGCGAATACACGGTGTTGCCGACCACCATGCCCAACACGATCGCCAGGGTGAGCGCGCTGATGCCGTTGGATTGCAGCCAGCCCAGTTGCGCCAGATGGATCGATGCGAAGGCGATCGCGCCCGTCAATGCGAGGCCCGGCGCCATCCCGCGCCAGCGTGTCCAGGCGCCGGGGCGCTGCTGCATCACGGCATCTGCGGCGGTCGACTGGGAGGGGAGGGTGAGGTCGGCGACGGAGGACATGGGGTTCTGCAATGCGTTGATTGGATAGGTGCAGACGAACTTTGACGCCCCGCGCCTTATCTGACAAACGGATAGTTCAGCTATAAATAAGCGATAAAACAGGTATAGAGTTCAAAACCATGCGATTGACCTTGCGCCAACTCCTCATCTTCACGGCCATTGCCGACGCCGGCAGCACCACCGCTGCAGGGTCGCGTCTGGCGCTGTCGCAATCCGCGACCAGCGGAGCGCTGAACGAACTGGAAAACCTGCTTGGCGCGCAACTGTTCGATCGCGTCGGCAAGCGCCTTCTCCTGAACGACAACGGGCGATCCTTGTTGCCGCAGGCGAGGGCGCTGCTGGACAGCGCGCAGGACATCGAGGCCCAGTTCGGGCTCGGCAGCGCGGCGGCCGGCCAGGACGCGATGGCAACCCGGTTGCGAATCGGCGCCAGCACCACCATCGGTAACTACCTCTTGCCGCAATTGGTGGCCAGCTATCTGAGGACATGGCCTGCCGCGGGCGTCGATGTGCAGATCGGCAATACGCGCGACGTGGCGGGATCCGTGGCCCGACTGGAGGTGGACCTGGGACTGATCGAAGGCCCCTGCCGCGAAGCGGAGCTTCGCGCGGTGCCGTGGCGGGAAGACGATCTGGTGATCGTGTGTGCGCCGACGCACCCCCTGGCGCAAAACGGGGCGCAACGGGTGCCGCTCAAGGCCCTGCGGCAGACGCGATGGCTGCTTCGCGAACCCGGCTCAGGCACTCGCGAAGCAACGGAGCAGGCGTTGCTGTCGCATCTGCATCACCTCGACGGCGAAATGCTCCCGGGCAGCACGGAGGCCATCAAGCAAGCAGCGGCAGAGGGGCTGGGTCTTGCCTGCCTGTCGCTTTGCGCAGTGCAAGACCTTTTGACCCTGGGCAGGCTGGTGGTCCTGGAAACCACGCTGCCGCGCCTCACGCGTCGGCTATACCTGATCCATCATCGCCGGAAGCGGTTCTCGGCCAACCTGCAGCGCTTTGTCACGCACTGTGAGGCTCAGAACGCGTGACGGATGCCCAGGTCGTAGCCTCGTGACGTCCTGGCCTGGAAGGTGCCGCCCGAGACGAACGGCACGCTGCCAACAGCCAGGTCGTAGCCGTTCTTGTTGTTGAGCTGAGCGATGGTGGCGTAGAGCGCGGTGCGCTTGGACAGGTTGTAGACATAGCCGAGCGCCCACTTGCTGGCGGTCGGATCGCCGGTGAGCTGCGCGATCACTCGGTTCGGATCGATCTTCACTTGCGAGTAGGAGGCCCGGATCAGCCCGGCGCCGATGGGCACCGTCGCGCCGAGCAGGTAGCCTGTGGCGCGCGGCGAAGCGTTGATGGCGCCGATGGGGACGATGCCGTCGTTGTCCGTATTCAGCTTGGCTTTCGAGAATTCCCCGAACAGCTTCACGGGGCCGAAGTCGTACGAGGCGCCGAGGTTGGCGGAGTCGAGCGTCGTTGTCAGTCCGGCAAAGTAGTCGTCGGCAATCGTGGCCTCGCCGTATGAGACAGCCACGTCCAACGGACCGTTGGCGTAGCCGACGCGACCGCCCCAGTATGCGCCCGCACGCGAATTGTTCGGGACCTTCGGCGGCGTGAAGACGCCAGGGTCGTACTTGACCTGCTCGTTGAAGGCATACATGGCCTGGCCGTAGAAGCCACCGAGGTTGGGTGGCAGGAAATAGCCGACAGAATTGCTGGCGCGGATGTAGGTGCTGTTGGCCCGGAAGCCGCTGACCGACGCCCCGGTGCTGCTGAAGCCGTTGGCCGTGGCAATGACATTGGTGCCCACGCCGTTGGCGCTGAACGGGTCGAACACGAGGTCGTTCCAGAAGGTCGGCGTGTAGTCGCGGCCGAGGCGCAACTCGCCGGCGACGCCCGACAGGCTCACCGTCGAGCGGCGATTGAAGAAGCCGTTCGCACTCGGGCCTGAGTTCGCCACATTGCCGCCGGTCGTTCCATCGTCCGGAAAGAGCGCGGATTCGAGCCAGAAGCTGGCAGCCAGACCGCCACCAAGGTCTTCCGTTCCGCGGAACCCAAGGCGGCTCTGGTTGTAGCCATTGCTTGCCAGCACCTGGCGACTCGTCCGGGCGCTGACGCCCAACGGGGTCTCCGACGTGTTTTGGTAGCCGCTGACCGATTCATCCAGCACGCCGAACAAAGTGACGGATGACTGCGCGGAAGCGACTCCGAGAACTGCCAGGGCAGCCAGACCAACCAGGGACTTTTTCATTTTTGGGTTTTTCATGGTTTTGAGAATTCGCACTAGAGTGAACTGACCAGATGTCCGCCATCGACGGCAAGCACGGCACCCGTCATGTAGCGTGATGCGTCGGAAGCGAGCAGGAGCAGCGGCCCGTCCAGCTCATCGAGCTGCCCGAGGCGCCTCGAAGGAACGCGCTTGATCAATGCCTGGCCGGCGTCGCCTTGCCAGAAGTCATGGTTGAGTTCCGTGTCGAAATAGCCCGGCGCCAACGCGTTGACGCGGATGCCTTCGCGCGCCAGTTCAAGCGCCATCGACTTGGTGAGCTGGATCAGCGCCGCCTTGGACACGGCGTACGCAGACACGTGGCCGGCCTGCCGCAAGCCGAGGATCGAAGCGACGTTGATGATCGAGCCGCGTGTCTCCAGCGCCTTCATGCGCCGCGCCGCAGCCTGGGCGACCATCGCCGCGCCGCGCAGGTTGGTGTCGAGCACGCGGTCCCAGTCCTCGTCGCTTTGTTCGAGGAAGGAGCGCGTCAGCGTCACGCCCGCGTTGTTCACCAGCACGTCGAGCCGGGGCAGGGCCTGGATGCACGCGCGCACCTGCTCGGGCTGGCTGACATCGAGTTCGAGCGCCTGCGCGCGGGCGCCGCCTTCCTTCAGTTCGGCGACGATGGCCTCGAGCGCAGCGACTCGCCGGGCGGCCAGCAGCACGTTCGCGCCCGAACGCGCCAGCAGGCGCGCAAAGTGGGCACCGAGTCCGCTCGACGCGCCCGTGACGAGGGCGGTGACGCCCGTCAGATCTGCCTTCAACATGCTCAGTGCTCCTTCATGCGGCGCTTGATGCTCTTGGCCAGCGACCAGCGGTGAACCTCCGACGGGCCGTCGTAGATGCGGAAGGCGCGGATCTCGCGGAACGCCTGCTCGACCACCGTGTCGCGCGTGACGCCCAGGCCGCCGAGCACCTGCACGCAGCGGTCGGCGATCCGGTACAGCGCCTCAGACACGGCGACCTTGGCCATGCTGCTTTCCTGCGTTCCCTTGGCGCCGGTATCGAGCACCGCGGCGCACCAGTCGATCATCAGCTCGGCCTGCTTCAGGTCGATCTCGTTGTCTGCCAGCATGAATCCGACGCCTTCGTGATCGATCAGCGGCTTGCCGAAGGCATGGCGGCGACAGGCGTAGTCGGTGGCGATGTCATGCGCCCGGCGTGCCGTACCCCACCAGCGCATGCAGTGCGTCAGGCGTGCCGGCGCGAGGCGAACTTGCGCGTAGTCGAAGCCTCGGCCTTCTTCGCCGAGGATCTGGTCCGCCGGCACGCGCACGCGGTCGAGCGCGATGACGGCATGCCCGCCGGGCATCGAGTTGTCGATGGTGTCCAGAATGCGCTCGATCTTGATGCCGGGGCTGTCCATGTCGACGAGGAACATCGTCGCGCGTTCCTCGGTGCGGGCCATCACGATGCCGAAGCCGGCACCGACAGCGCCCGTGATCAACCACTTCCGGCCGCTGATCAGCCAGTCGCTGCCATCGCGCACGGCCTCGGTCTTGAGCATCGACGGGTCGGAGCCGGCGCCGCCATCGGGCTCGGTCATGAAGAAGGCCGAGCGCACGTGACCGGCTGCCAGCGGGCGCAGGAAGCGCTCCTTCTGTGCCGTCGTGGCGACCCGCTCCAACAGGTGCATGTTGCCTTCGTCGGGCGCCATGATGTTGAGCGCGACCGGACCCAGCGGCGAATAGCCGGCGGCACGGAAGACCGCCGCGGTCTGGAGGTGCGTGAGCCCATGGCCACCGTATTCCGCAGGCAGATGCGGCGCCATCAAGCCGGCCTCGCGGGCCTGCGTGCGCAGCTCTTGAACGAGATCCTCGGACGGCCCGTGCCCGTGGTTGCGCGGGTCTTTCTCGTAGGGGATCACGGTTTCGCGCACGAAACGCAGGACGCGCTCCGGCAACTCCGCGGCGGCCGCGGAAGGCAGGTGTGGAGACATGGTGTGTTTTTCTGTTGAAATTCAGCCGGCTTCGCGCATCGCGATTTCGGCTTGTTGCCAAGCCAGCTTGGCCAGCGGCTCGACGTTCTTCGCCATTTCGACGGCCTGCGCCGACGATGCGGTCCCGCGCAGCAGGCGCCCCTTGATGCCATGCAGGATGGCGGCGAGGCGGAACATGTTGAACGCGATGTAGAAGGCGTAGTTGGGGATGCCGTCACGCCCGGTGCGTCTCACGTAGGCGGCAACGTAGTCGGCTTCCGAGGGCAGGCCGAGCGGCTCGAGGTCTTCGCCAAGCAAGCCATTCATGATCGATGGCGGCAGCCGGTACATCATCGCGTGGTAGGCGAAGTCGGCAAGCGGATGGCCCAGCGTCGAGAGCTCCCAGTCCAGCACCGCCAGGACGCGCGGCTCCGTCGGGTGGAAGATCATGTTGTCGCAGCGGAAGTCGCCGTGCGAGATCGTCGTCTCGTCGCCCGCGGGAACGTGTTGCGGCAGCCATTCGACCAACCGGTCCATGTTCGGATCGCGGCCTGCGAGCGCGTCGTCCCGATACTGGCCGGACCAGCGTGCGATCTGCCGTTCGAAGTAGCCGCCGGTGCGGCCGTAGTCGCCCAGGCCGATGGCCGACGGATCGATGCCGTGCAAGCGGGCGATCGTTGCGTTCATCGCGTCGAAACAGGCCGCGCGCTCGGGCGCGGCCACCTCTGGCAGGCGCGGGTTCCAGAACACGCGCCCTTCGATGCGGTCCATCACGTAGAACTCGGTCCCGATCACGCTGCGATCCACGCACAAGGCGTGTACCCGTGGCACCGGGAACTCCGCTTCGTGCAAGGCTGCGAGCACGCGGTACTCGCGGTCGATCGCATGGGCGCCCTTGAGCAAGTCGCCCGGCGGCTTGCGCCTGAGGACGTAGCTGCGGCGGTCTGTGTCGACACGGTAGGTCGGATTCGATTGGCCGCCCTTGAATTGACTGACCCGCAACTCGCCGGCCCGGTCGTCGACATTCGCGTGCAGCCAGTGCGCCAGGCGCTGCTCGTCGAAGCGAAAGGCTTCGCGCACGGGCTCGACGTCCTGCGCCAGCGCGCAATCGTCGCGCTTCATTGCGGCACTTCGCCTTCCATGGTGATGCGGTTGAGCACTCGCTCGGCTTCGCCGTAGTCGTGGACGGCGTAGTGCATGGTGCAGCGGTTGTCCCACATCACGACATCGCCTTGCTGCCACATGTGCCGATAGATGTTGTCCGGGCTCGTCGAGTGCTCATACAGGAAGTCCAGCAGGGGGCGGCTTTCCTCGTCGGTCATGCCCTCGATGAGCTGCGCCGTCTCGCGGTGGCCGACGTACAGTGCCTTGCGGCCGGTTTCCGGATGGGTGCGCACCAGCGGATGCACGGCGGTCGGCAGGCTGGCCGCATCGGCGCCCATCATGCGGCCCAGGCGCAACCCGACGAACTTCACGCGCAGGCCTTCGAGCATGCGCTTCATCGTGGGCGACAGCCGTTCATAGGCCTGGTACTGGTTGCACCACATGGTGTCGCCGCCGTTGGGCACTGTCACGGCCGACAGGATCGAGATCTTGGGCGGGACCGGTGTGTAGCACGAGTCGTAGTGCCACGCCTCGGTCGATGCTGTCGCCTTGGGGATCTTGGTGACTTGCACGATCTCGGGATGGCCTTCGAGGTGCTTCAGCAGCGGGTTGGTATTCAACGGCTTGCCCCAGCGCCGGCCGAATTCGACCTGGGCCGCGGGCTTCAGTTGCTGGCCGCGGTAGATCAGCACGCAATGCGTGAGGAAGGCGTCGTGCAGCGCGGCGAACGTCTCGTTGTCGATGGAGCTGTTCAGGTCGATGCCTTCGACGCTGGCGCCGATGGAACCGGTCAACGGTGTCACTTTGAGTTTCGTCATCTTTGTCTCCGGGCTAATGGGTCAATCAATCAATGGTCAGAACGATCTTTCCGAAGTGCTGGGCTTGCATCATGTAGGCGTGTGCTGCATGGATGTCGTCCAGCGCAAAACTGCGGTCAATGGCCCAGCGGATGCGGCCGTCGTTCAGGAACGGAAGCATGTCGCGCGCGCAGGCCTGAATGCACTGCAGCCGCTCCTGCTCGGAGCGTGTGCGGAAGGTGACGCCAATCAGCTTCAGGCGCTTGAGCCAAAGTTGTTCCAGGTCGATCTGCGCGGTGCGCCCGCCCAGCCGGGCAATATTCACGTAGCGTCCGCCCACCGCCATGCTTTGCACGTTGGCCTCGAACACCGGCGCGCCGACCAGGTCGATCACGACATCGACGCCGCGCTTCTCGGTCGCGGACATCACCTTCTCGAGCTGTGACTCTTTCGAGGAATCAATACCCACCTCGACGCCGAACTCCGCCAGTCGCGCGAGTTTTTCCGCCGAGCGAGACATCGCCATCACAGGATGAGCCTTCCAAAGCGATGCGATCTGCAGCGCCGCCCAGGCCACGCCGCCCGACGCGCCGTTGACAAGGATCGACTCGCCCGGGCGCAACTGTCCGTTAGTGATCACCGCGTCGTGCGCAGTGATGAACGCGTTGGGAAACGACGCCGCCTCGATCCATGAAACTGTCGAAGGCACCGGCATGATGGCCAGCGGATCCGCAAGGACGTACTGCGCCTGGCACTCGCGCCCATGCCCCATGACACGGTCGCCCTCGCGCCAGGCAGCGACTTCGCTCCCGACTTCGGCGACTTCGCCCGCGAACTCCACGCCGACCGTCATGGGGTCGCCGGTGCGCTTGTCCTTGGCCTGCGTGATTTCGCCGCGGTTGAGCCCGGATGCGCGTACGCGCACGAGCACCTGGCCGGGCCCGACCTTGGGCCTGGCGATCTCCTGAACTTCAATGCGCCCGCCGTCGGGATGCGGAATGACTCTGACTGCCTTCATGTATTTCTCCGTGTTTGGGTAGGTTGCCGGCGTCACGAGGCACGAGCGCTGGCGCGTATGAGTTCGAGCAGCGAGAGCGCGCGTTGCGCGGCATTCTTCCCGCCCGAAACGGCGCCTCGCACATAGGCGGGGCGCAGGTCTTCGATGGCGCTGAGGGAAGCGACGCCCTCCGGGTCGGCCACGCTCAGCCGACGCAACTCGTTCACGACGAGAAGGTAGGTGTGCATGACGTCCTGCGCGGGCTGTGTCGCGCCGAGCCGATGCAGATGGGCATTGAGCCAGTGCGAGCCGGCGAGCATCGACCCCTCGATGATGATTTCGTAGTCGTCAGGCCCGCACTTGCGCAAGGAGTTCTCGATGCGCTGTGCCGCTGCTTCGTGTTCCTGGGGCTTCATGGCTTACTCCAAAGGGCAGCGGTGGTTGAGGATGGCCATGCATTCGCCGTAGGCCCGCTCGCAGGCATCGACGATCTCTTGCGTCGGCTTGCAGCCCTCGCGCACACAGGGATCGCGGTGCTCTTCGATGCGCTCCATCGCGTGCATCATTTGATGGACGTCCTCGGGCACCGGGGCCTCGATGACCGGGCGCCCGACGTGCAGCACATCGCCCAGCGCGGCGAACTTCGACACCAGGCGGCCGTCGGGCTGCGGCACCAGGTAGACACCCGGTTGCATCGCATAGGCCTCCACGGGCTCGGTCACTCCAGAGTGGTGAAGGGCGGCATTGACCGCATGCGTGCCCGACATCATGGTTGCCCAGAACCACAGCTCGAAATCCTCCAGCGGGTCGAGCCGTGCTCGCAACTGGTTCAGCTTGTTGACCTTGTTCAGATGACCTGGGATCTGCATGACTTTGCTTTCAGACGATGGAGGCGACTGTAGTTAGCCGATTCGGTCATGTCAACAAGTCCTATATAGGACAAGTACCTACGCTTGCTCTCTATTTACTTGTTGCGGTACGAAGAAGCAGTGCCTATAGTTGCGATGTCCTCTATAGGAGTCAAACATGCCAAGAAGCATCATCCTTCACCCTTCCGACAACGTAGCCACCTTGATCGATCCCGCCAGAGAAGGCGAGACCTGCTCGCTGCAAGGCGAGATTTCCGGTCAGGTCATCGCGCGGCAAGACGTCGCGTTCGGTCACAAGATCTGCATCTCGCCGATCCCCTTGGGCGCCAACGTGCTCAAGTACGGGCAAGTCATCGGTCGCGCCACGCGGGCCATTGCCCCCGGAGAGCACGCCCACGTACATAACTTCGATTCGGCTCGCGCTCGCGGCGATCTGGAAGAGCGCTAGGAATTCCGACCATGACCAAATCATTTCTCGGCTTTCGGCGCGAACACGGCCCCGCAGGCGTGCGCAACTGGATCGCCGTCATCTCGGTGATGGACAACTGCAATCCGGCGACGCGCGCAATCTCGCAAGCAGTGGGCGGGACCCTTCCCGTGACCACGCTGTTCGTGCGTGGCCAGTTCGGCGCCGACCTCGAGTTCGCGCTCGATTCGCTGGCAGGACTGGGTCGCAACCCCAACATCGCAGGCGTTCTCCTGGTGGGCCTCGAAGAATCGTCCACTGAAGAAGTGGCGCGCCGCATCCGTCCCACAGGCAAGCCGGTGGAAGTCGTTCACCTGCAGCCGAACGGCACGATCGAGTGCGTGGCGCAGGGAACGCGGCATGCGGCACGCATGGTGCTGCAGGCTTCGCAGATGAGGCGCCAACCCTGTCCGATGTCGGACCTGGTCATGGGCGTCGAGTGCGGGGGGTCGGACACCACGTCCGGCCTGAGCTGCAACCCGACGATCGGGCGCGTGGCCGATCGGCTGATCGATGCCGGCGGCACGGTCATCATCTCGGAGACGTCCGAGTTCATCGGCGCCGAGCATCTCTTCGCAGCGCGCGCAGTGGACGACACCGTCAAGCAGGCCTTCCTGAATGCCGTACAGGGCATGGAAGCCATGGCGGTACAGCGCGGCGTCAACATGCGTGACTCGCAGCCCGCGCCCGACAACAAGCGCGGCGGGCTCACGACCGTCGAGGAAAAGGCGCTGGGCGCGTTGGCCAAGGCCGGCAAGAGCCCGCTCGTGGGCGTGCTGGGCTACGGCCAGGCGCCAGCGCGCAAGGGACTGCACTTCATGGACGCTCCCTCGGGCGCGGTCGAGAACCTGACGGGCTTCGCCGTCAGCGGCTGCCAGCTGATCTGCTTCGGCACCGGCGTCGGCAACCCGATCGGCAACATGGTGGCGCCGACGATCAAGATCTGCGGCAACGTCAACACCGTGAATTCGATGCGCGACAACATCGACTTCGATGTCAGCGCGATCTTCGAGTCCTCGGCCAAGATCGCGGACCTGGGCGACCGGCTCTACGACTACGTGGCCGAAGTCGGATCAGGCACCCGCATCACGAGCGAGATCCTGAATATTCGCGAAACGGCTGTCAGCCGCTTCGAACGCAGCCTGTGAGTGCACCATGACCAAGCTTGAACGCGTCTCCGACGCCATCATCGAAGCCATCGAATCGGGTGCATTGCGCGAGGGCGATCGCCTGCCGTCCGAGGAAGAATTCGCCGCCCAGCACAGCGTCAGCGTGGGCACCATGCAGAAGGCACTGGCGCGGCTGGCGAATGCCGGCCTCATTCGGCGCGAGCATGGGCGCGGGACCTTCATCTCCGGTCACAAGGTGGCCCCGGCCGACGTGCGGCACCTGCGCTTTCTCGACGGGCAAGGGCTTCCGCTCACGTCGTATGTGCACGCCCTTGGCGTCAAGCGCTTGAAGCGCAAGGGCCCCTGGTCGGACTTCCTGGAGGGGGAGGCTTTTGTGCGCGTCGATCGCACGATCAATGTCGGCGGAAAGTTCGACCTCAGCAGCGAATTCTGGTTGCGCGAGGAAGATTTCGAAAAGCTCGGTGGCGTGGAGCGCCAGGAACTGGAAACCAATCTGCGCGAACTCCTGCTGCAACGACTCGCTTTGCCCACGCTGCGGGTCGATCAATGGATCCGCTTTGCGCCGCCCACCGCCGCCGCGGTCCGCTCGCTCGATCTGGACCCGGAAAAGCCGAGCTTCCTGATGGAACTGCGCGGCTACACGCTCAGCGACAAGCCGCTGTACTACCAGAGCGTCTGCGGGGGACCTTTCTCCGAGCGGCTGGTGATTGTTCGCTAGGTCCCTCACGTCGATTTCCTTCCATGACGAATCATTCCATCGAGTCCTTGACGGACTGGACCGCCCAGATCCTGACGTCGTGCCAGGTTCCGGCCGAAGATGCGCTGCAGGCGGCCCAACTGCTGGTGCGCAGCGAACTGCGCGGCTACGCGACCCACGGCATGACGCGCCTGCCGTCCTATGTCGAGCGCCTGCTGGCCAAGGATTTCAACCCGCACGCGCAGTTGCGCCACCGCGAGTTCCCCGGTGGCGTCGTGCTTGATGCCGACGGGGCAATGGGCCAGATCGCCGGCGCTCGCGCGGTCCGGCTCGGGTTGCAGGCACTCGAGCAATCCGCCAGCGTTCTGGTGGCTGTTCAGTCCTGTGGGCACATGGGCGCGCTCGGTGTCTACGCGCTGCAGGCGGCTGAAGCCGGCGCGATGTGCCTGGTCGGGCAACGTACCCCGCCGCTGCTCGCCATGGAAGGCTTCAAAGGAGCGGCGATCGGGCATAACCCGATCGCGTTCGGTTGCCCCGCGCAGGGCGAGTCGCCCATCGTCTTCGACATCGCCTGCAGCGTGGCGGCGCGTGGGCACGTATTGCTCGCCGCGCGTGAAGGGCGCGACATTCCTGCCGGCTGGGCTCTCGATCCCGAAGGACGCCCGACCACCGACGCCAAGGCGGCATTGGCCGGCTCGCTGCTGCCCATGGGCGGACACAAGGGCATCGGCATCGCGATGATGGTCGAGTGCCTGGCCGGCGCACTGGCGGCCACCGCCGAGTCCTTCGCGCCGGAGTGGCAGGATGTGCCGGCTTCCGGCGCCATGGGCCGGCAAAGCGCGTTCGTCTGGATGGTCAAGCCACAGGCCTTTGCGCCGCAGCCCCTGCTGGCCGACTACATGCACCAATGGATCGACCACTACCGGGATTGCGGCGGCGAGCACGCGCGCCTGCCGGGACAGCGCGGCGCCGAACAGGAACAGCGCGCGCAACGGAAGGGCATCGAACTGCCCGAGAGCCTGACGCGCGAGTTGACTGCGCTCGGCGCACGCCGGCAACTGGCTTTTCCCGCCTGACCGTCCCATTCACACAAGACATGACCAGCGAGACAACCCCATGAACGCACCGGTTTCCAAACTGCAACGCGAGGCCCTCGAGAAGGTGACTCTCGACGACCGCTACGCCCTCACCACCGGTCGTGCGTTCATGAGCGGCGTGCAGGCCCTCGTGCGGCTGCCAATGATGCAACGGGCGCGCGATGCGAACGCCGGCCACAACACCGCCGCGTTCATTTCCGGCTATCGCGGATCGCCGCTCGGCACCTATGACCAGGCGCTGTGGCAGGCGAAAAAGCATCTGGCCGACAACCATGTGGTCTTCAAGCCGGGCGTCAACGAGGAGCTCGGCGTCACCGCTGTGTGGGGATCGCAGCAACTGGAGTTCGATGCGGCCAGCAAGAAGTACGACGGTGTCTTCGGCATCTGGTACGGCAAGGGACCGGGCGTGGATCGCAGCGGCGACGCGCTCAAGCACGCCAACCTGGCCGGCACCGCGCCCCTGGGCGGCGTGATCGCACTGGCCGGCGACGACCACGTGTCCAAGAGCAGCACGCTCGCGCATCAAAGTGACCACACGTTCATGGCCTGCGGACTGCCGGTGTTCTTTCCCTCCAACGTGCAGGACATTCTCGACCTTGGCGTGCATGCCTTCGCCATGAGCCGCTTCAGCGGACTGTGGGCCGGCATGAAGACGGTGCAGGAGGTGGTGGAATCGGGCGCGTCGGTGCTGACAGATGCAGACCGCGTACGCATCGTCCTGCCCGAAGACTTCACCCCTCCCGAGAGCGGCATTCACATCCGGTGGCCCGATGACCCGCTGGGGGCCGAGGCCCGAATGATGGAGTTCAAGTGGCCGGCCGCGCTGGCCTATGTGCGGGCGAATCGCCTGAACCACAACGTCGTGGCGAGTCAGAACGACCGGCTGGGCATCATCGCCAGCGGCAAGGCCTATAGCGACACGCGACAGGCGCTGCTCGACCTCGGGCTGGATGACGCGGCATGCCGCGCGCTCGGCATCCGCGTGCATAAAGTCAACGTGGTGTGGCCACTGGAGCCGACCAGCGTCCGCGAGTTTGCCCACGGCCTGCGCGAAGTCCTCGTGGTCGAAGAGAAGCGGCCCATCATCGAGCAGCAACTCAAGGATGAGCTGTACCACTGCCCGCCGCAGCATCGCCCTGCCGTATTCGGCAAATACGACCACACGGAAGGGGCGGGTGGCGAATGGAGCCACAGCAGGCCCGCCGAAAGCTGGCTGCTGCGCGCCAAGGCCGACCTGTCGCCCGCGCTGGTGGCGAAGGCCATCGCCCACCGTCTCAAGTTCCTTGGCGTGCCGGCCGATGTGGCGGCGCGCATGGACGTTCGCCTGATGGAGATCGAGGCGAAGCAGCGGGCCACTGCGCAGGGCGACAGCCGCGGCACCGACCGCCTGCCATGGTTCTGCCCCGGTTGCCCGCACAACACCAGCACGCGCGTACCGGAAGGCTCCATCGCGATGGCCGGCATCGGCTGTCACGGCATGGTGACGTGGATGGACCGCTCGACGACCTCCTGGACGCAAATGGGCGGCGAGGGCGTGCCCTGGATGGGCCAGGCGCCATTCAGCAAGCGCAAGCACATGTTCGCCAATCTGGGCGACGGCACGTACAACCACTCGGGGCTGCTCGCAGTGCGCCAGTCGATCAACGCTGGCGTCAACCTGACCTACAAGATCCTGTTCAACAGCGCCGTCGCGATGACCGGCGGTCAACCGGTGGACGGCGGCCAGCTCGACGTGCCGGCCATGTCGCGCGAACTGGCGTCCGAAGGCGCCCGCCAGATCGTC
Organism: Variovorax sp. 10L426; assembly: GCF_056395305.1. NCBI lineage: Bacteria > Pseudomonadati > Pseudomonadota > Betaproteobacteria > Burkholderiales > Comamonadaceae > Variovorax > Variovorax sp. 10L426. The sequence continues at coordinate 374,075 of NZ_JBFTJF010000005.1, forward strand.
GTGGTGACCGACGAGCCCGCCAAGTACGAGGGCGTCACCAACCTGGCACCGGGCGTGACCATTCGGCATCGCGACGAGCTCGACACCGTGCAGCGCGAACTGCGCGAGGCGGACGGCGTCACCGTGATCATCTATGACCAGGCATGCGCCACCAAGAAACGCCGCGAGCGCAAGCGCGGCACGATGGTCGATCCGGCCAAGCGCGTGGTGATCAACGAACTCGTGTGCGAAGGCTGCGGCGACTGCTCCGTGCAGAGCAACTGCCTGGCCGTGCAGCCGGTGGAGACCGAATTCGGTCGCAAGCGCAAGGTCAACCAGGACACCTGCAACAAGGACTTCTCCTGCGTCAAAGGGTTTTGCCCGAGCTTCGTGACGGTGGAAGGCGGCCAACTGAAGAAGCCGGTTTCTGCCGCCAAGGGAAAGGCTTCCATCCCGGACGCGATCCCCATGCCGAACCTGCCGGACGCCGCCACGCCTCGCCGCATTGTCGTGGCGGGCATCGGCGGCACGGGCATCGTGACCATCGGCGGCGTGCTCGGCATGGCCGCGCACCTGGAAGGGAAGGGCGTGATCACCCAGGATGCCACCGGCATGGCACAGATGGGTGGCGCGACCTGGAGTCATATCCAGATTGCCGCGAGCCCGGATGCGCTGCATGCCAGCCGGGTCGACCTCGCCATGGCGGACCTGGTGATCGCTTGCGACATGGTGGTGGCCGCCAGCAAGACCACGCTCGCCACGATGTCGGCCGAACGTACCTACGTCGTCCTGAATAGCCATCTCACGCCAACCGCGGCCTTCGTCAAGAACCCGGACTGGGACGCACAGCCCGACCAGGCCGTCGCGAGGATCGCCCAGGCTGTCGGGCATGGCGAGTTGGCCACCCTTGACGCCGAGCAGGTCGCCACGCAATTGCTGGGGCAGTCGATCTACGCGAACCTGCTGCTGCTCGGCTTCGCCTGGCAAAAGGGCAGGGTGCCGTTGTCCCATGCAGCGCTGATGCGCGCCATCGAACTCAACGGCGTGCAGGTGGAGAACAACAAGGCCGCCTTCGAGTGGGGACGCCAGTGTGCGCATGACATGTCGAAGGTGCCCTTGCGTGCTGCCAATGCCCAGGTGATCCAGTTCACGCGCAAGCCGTCGGTGGGTGAACTCATCGGCAAGCACGCGGAATTCCTCACCGGCTACCAGAACCGCGCCTACGCCGACCGGTACGAGACCTTCATCGCCGGTGTGCGCAAGAGCGAATCAGTCGTCGGCAACACGCGCTTCACCGAGGCCGTCGCCCGTTCGCTGTTCAAGCTGATGGCCTACAAGGACGAGTACGAGGTGGCGCGCCTGCACACAGGCGCGGCGTTCCGCAAGCAGATCGAATCCATGTTCGAAGGCAAGGTCCGCCTGGTGCATCACCTGGCCCCGCCGATGTTCGCCAGGAAGAACCGCGACGGCGAACCGGTCAAGGGCGAGTACGGCCCGTGGATGCGCAGTGCATTTGGCTTGCTGGCACGGCTGAAGGGCCTGCGCGGCACGGCTTTCGACCCCTTCGGCTACACCGAGGAACGCACGCAAGAGCGGACGCTCATCCTTGAATACCGCCGCTGCGTCGAGGAACTGCTGCCAAGGCTGTCGGCGCAGAACCTGGACCTGGCGCTGGAAATTGCGAGGGTGCCGGAAGAAATCCGCGGCTACGGCCACGTCAAGGCGCGCAACGCCGCCGCTGCGAACACCAAGTGGGGGCACTTGATGGCCCAGTGGCGCGACCAGGAATCGCAGCCGCAAAGCAGGAAGTCGAAGGTGGCGGCCTGAACCGAGTCGTGTAGCACGCCATTCGAATCCTTCGCTGGCCGGAACGACGGCCATGTGACTGAACCATCCCCCACAGACCCACAGTGCGGCGAACGCCAGACCGCACAAGGAGACAAGCAATGTCCATCGATTCCTCCGCCGTGGTGGCACCGCCCCACGCAACGGTCCCGGCCAAGGCCCCGACCAAGCCGATGTCCAAGGCGTCGGCAATCACCGCCATCACCATTGGCGGCGCTCTGGAGTTGTATGACTCCGGCGTGTACAACTTCTTTGCCATGATGATCATCCCGCTGTATTTCCCGGTGGGAAATCCGCTCGGCCAGTTGTTGCTGACCTTTGGAACCTTCGGTGCCGGCTACCTCATGCGGCCGCTGGGGGGCCTCGTGATCGGCGCCTACGCCGATCGCCGCGGCCGCAAGCCGGCGGTGCTGCTGTCCATGTGGCTGATGGCCTTCAGCGCGCTGATTCTTGTCGTGACACCGCCGTATGCGCAGCTCGGCGTCCTCGCCCCGATCCTGATGATCGTCGCGCGCCTGGTCCAGGGCTTTGCGATTGGCGGAGAAATGGGCTCGGCGAGCGCCATGTTGCTGGAATACGCAGACGAACGTTCCCGCGGGTTCTACACCAGCTGGCAGACGGCCAGCCAGGGAATTGCCGCGGTGTTCGCCGCACTCGTGGCGCTCTTTCTCAGCCATTCGCTGTCTCCAGCGGCGCTCGAGTCCTGGGGCTGGCGCGTGGCATTCCTGATCGGCATCCTCGTGATCCCTGTCGGACAGGTGATCCGAAAGCGCCTGGAAGAAACGCTTCCTCCCGCGCCGCGCAAGAAGGCGGCTTCAGGCGGATGGCAACTGATGCGCCAGCACCGCCGCGAATTGGCCGCAAGCGTGCTGCTGATGACCGGCCTGGCCGCTGCCATTCACCTGATTGCCTACTACCTCCCCAACTACGCAACGTTCCAGCTGCACATCCCTCGCGACGAAGCGGTGTGGGCAGGCTTTGTGGCAGCGGCCATGATGGTGGTCTTCGGCCCCATCGCCGGACGGATGACCGACAAGGTAGGTCGCCGCAAGATGGTGTGGTGGACGCGGCTTGCGCTGCTGGCGATGGCGTATCCGGCCTTCGTCATGCTCAATGCCTTCCCGTCGCTGCCCTGCCTGCTGGTGGTAGTGGGTTGCCTGGCCATTCCCATGGCGATGACGTCGCCGCCCACGCTCGTGCTCGTGAGCGAGGTGCTGCCGCAGCGCCTGCGGGCCACGGGCATGGCCGTGACGTACTACGTGGCCGTTGCCGTGTTCGGCGGCTTCGCCCAGTTGTTTTCGACGGCGCTGATCCATGTGACCGACAGCCCCAATGCACCGGCGTTCTATCTCGTCGGCTGCGGCCTGATCTCCCTGCTTGGCCTGGCGGCCGTGCCTGAGACGCTCGGCCGGAAGCTGCAGTAATTCTTGGACGCCTACGGGCGTTCCGTTGGAACAATCCAGGAGACAACCATGTTCATCACCCGTGCCCTACGCCTGTCCCTGATGGGTCTGGCTCTTTGCGCGACACAGGTCCACGCCCAGGATGCGGCCCCTTATCCCAACCGGCCACTGAAGCTGGTGGTGCCCCTCACACCAGGGACGACGACCGACCTGGTCGCCCGGGAATTCGCCGACCGAATGGCCAGGAAGCTCGGGCAACCGGTCGTGGTGGACAACAAGCCCGGTGCGGGCGGGATCATTGCGGCGCAGGCGGTGGCCAAGTCGGCTCCCGACGGCTACACCATCCTGCTGATCAATTCTCAGCATGCGATCAATCCCGCCGCATACGACGCGATGCCCTACGACACGTTGCGGGACTTCACGGGCATTGCCCTCATCGGGGACGCACCCGCGGTCATCGCAGTGCCGAGCGCTCTCGGCGTGCGCAACCTCGGGGAGTTCATCGCCCTGGCCAAGAAGCGCCCGGGCGAGATCAACTACGGCTCGTCGGGAATCGGCAGTCAGACCCATCTGGCCGGCGCCTATTTCGCAACCCAGGCCGGGGTGGCGATGACGCATGTCCCCTATCGGTCTTCGTCGGAAGTGACGGCCGACCTGATCACCAATCGGATCCAGTCGGTGTTCACGCCTCCCGCATTCGTGCTCGGGCAGATTCGCGAAGGCAAGCTTCAGGCCTTGGCCGTTACCGGGCCCGAGCGACTGAGCCTGCTTCGCGATGTACCCACCACGACCGAAGCCGGCCTGCCGGCGTATCAGTTCGCCACCTGGTTCGGCTTCGTGGCCCCCAGCAAGGTGCCGCCACAGATCGTGAGCCAGCTTGCGCGCACGATGAAGGCCGTCCTCGACGATCCAACCCTCAGGCAAAAGTTTGCCGATCAAGGCATCACCCCGAGGTTTCTCATGCTTCAGGAGTTCGACGCGTACATCAAGTCCGAGATGGACCGCCTGGGCCCGATCGTGAAAGCGTCCGGCGTCCAGGAGAAGGTCAAGGACAAGGACAAGCGTTGACATGCAGCCGGCGAGGGACACAAACACTTGGCCATGGCGTTTGTCCACGGCACCACTGAAAGGAACGATGACATGCTGATAGGCGTGCCGGCCGAAACTGCGCCAGGCGAGACAAGAGTGGCCGTGACTGCGGAGACGGCGAAGAAGCTGGTTGCGCAGGGCCACACCGTGCGAGTGCAATCGGGCGCGGGCATTGCGGCCAGCCTCACCGATGGCGCCTACGAGGCCGCTGGTGCGCAGATCACCGATGCCGCGGGGGCCTTCGGCTGCGAGATCGTGCTGAAGGTGCGCAGTCCTGACGATCGCGAGACGGCGCTGATGAAACCGGGCACGGTCCTCGTGGGCATGCTCAATCCCTTCGATGCCGACGGCCTGCAGCGCCTGGCCGCAGCCGGCCTGACCGCCTTCGCGCTGGAGGCTGCTCCGCGCACCACCCGCGCCCAGAGCATGGACGTGCTCTCCTCCCAGGCCAACATCGCCGGCTACAAGGCCGTCATGATGGCCGCAGACAAGTACCAGCGCTTCTTCCCGATGCTGATGACCGCCGCCGGCACCGTGAAGGCGGCGCGCGTCGTGATCCTGGGCGTCGGCGTCGCGGGATTGCAGGCGATTGCCACCGCCAAGCGCCTGGGCGCCGTCATCGAGGCTTCCGATGTACGTCCCAGCGTCAAGGAACAGATCGAGTCCCTGGGCGGCAAGTTCATCGACGTGCCCTACGAGACCGCCGAGGAGAAGGAAGCCGCCGAAG